>NZ_JBTEYL010000016.1:0-114904 GCF_054330215.1 Pseudomonas sp. Ma2-10
TGCTGATGCGGCTGCCGACGCAGCGCGCCAGTGAGATCGCCGAGTTGTTGCCGCATAACTGGCTGCCGTTACGCAACCTGTAATGCCCGTTCGCTTACGGTCGGCGGGTACACCCATATCCCAGGCTTCAACGAGGCGCCTTCCAATGCTGGAATGCCCAGCACCTCATTAGGGTCGGCTGCCGGGGTCCAGATGACCTCAATTCCGTTCCCTATGTCCGCAACCCGTTGCTCACCCCGTGCCTGCGCTGCGATCACGGGCACCTGTTGCCACTCCGTCTTCGTCCCGGTATAGAAACCGTACACACTCACAGAGCCATCTGGCAGGTGTTTCACATTGACCCGCACACGGGTGTTCCCTTGGCTCAATTGGGCGTATTGCTCGGACGTATAGAAGGCGCTGTCAGCGGAAGTATCGTCAGGTATCAGCAACGCAGCGAAGCCCACAGCCGTGGAACCAGCTAACGTTAAGGAGCCCCTAAGAAGGGCTGCAAGGGCTGAAGCATTACCCGAACCTCCGACCCATTGCAGTGCAGTACCTCCAGCGGTAACTGCTGAGCCAGTGCCCAGTACCGCATAGGTGCCGTACTGCTTCAGTGATTCAACAGGTACAAAGCCACCGGGATTGCTATGGTTAATCAGCCCATCTGGCAATGCACAGGACTTGGCGAAGACACTGCCCTTAAGCGCTGGTCGCAGTGGCTTTTTGGGGATCGGCGGGGGCTCTTTGATCTCTCGTCTACGTTTATCCTGCAAAAGCGTATTGAGCCTCGCTTTCTCTTGCATTGCTTGGTCATAGCATACTTTGCAATGGTGGCCATTCCAGCTCCCTGCGGTCATACAGCTATCATCCGGTAATAGGTTGGCCTGCCAGGCTAAGACGGGGCCGTATGTGGATGATGTAGGAAAAGTCCTAATGTTGAGCTGAATGGTCTATTCGAGAATCAGACAGAAAAATCTGAATGACCACCTCAGTGTTTCTACCGCCCCAAAGTCCCCCGTGGGACCCTCGCGCCGGAGCCTTATCGTGCGCCCGCATGGGGTCGTTATCGCGCTCGTGCAGGCCTCTGGAAGTCAGGCATTTTGGGGCCTCAGCGGTGTCACATAGTGTTAGAACACTGTAACAACAGCGTTAGACATCCGTCGAAAGATGTCCGTAGAATGGGCCTCTCATGCCTCATTGGAAGCCTTATGGAGTTTTTTGCCGAGTACGCAGTTTTTCTGGCTAAGACCGTGACACTGGTGATCGCCATTCTGGTGGTCCTGGCCAGTTTCGCGGCATTGCGCAGCAAAGGTCGGCGCAAGTCGGTCGGGCAGTTGCAAGTCAGCAAACTCAATGACTTCTACAAAGGGCTGCGCGAACGCCTGGAACAAACTTTGCTCGACAAGGAGCAGCTCAAGGCCTTGCGCAAGGTCGCAGCTAAAACCGAGAAAAAGCAAAAGAAAAAACCTGAGGCAACCAAGCCTCGGGTGTTCGTGCTGGATTTTGACGGCGACATCAAGGCGTCGGCCACCGAAAGCCTGCGCCATGAAATTACCGCGCTGCTGACCCTTGCCACGCCCAAGGATGAAGTGGTGCTGCGTCTGGAAAGCGGCGGCGGCATGGTTCACAGCTACGGCCTGGCGTCCTCTCAACTGGCGCGTATCCGTGATGCCGGTGTGCCGTTGACCGTGTGCATCGACAAGGTAGCGGCCAGCGGCGGCTACATGATGGCGTGCATCGGCGAGAAGATCATCAGTGCGCCGTTCGCGATTCTTGGCTCGATTGGCGTCGTGGCGCAGTTGCCTAACGTCAACCGCCTGTTGAAAAAGCACGACATCGACTTCGAAGTGCTGACCGCGGGCGAGTACAAGCGCACCCTCACGGTGTTTGGCGAAAACACCGAGAAGGGCCGCGAGAAGTTCCAGGAAGACCTGGACATCACTCACCAGTTGTTCAAGAACTTCGTTTCGCGCTATCGCCCGCAACTGGCCATCGACGAAGTGGCCACCGGCGAAATCTGGCTGGGTGTTGCCGCGCTGGACAAGCAACTGGTGGACGAACTCAAAACCAGCGATGAATACCTCGCCGAGCGTGCCAAGAAGTCCGAGCTGTACCACTTGCACTACGCCGAACGTAAAAGCCTGCAGGAACGCATCGGCATGGCGGCCAGCGGCTCGGTCGATCGTGTGCTGCTGAGCTGGTGGAGTCGATTGACCCAGCAACGCTTCTGGTAAGCACCGTTACGTAATCGTTTACGCCGGCCACAAAAAAGCCCTGAATCGGATTCCCGATACAGGGCTTTTTGTTATACGCCTACTTAGCGGCGACGGAACAGCGGCAGTGGTTCGTCGGTAGCAGCCTGATAGGTCACCGAGAAGTCCTTGAGACCTTCCAGGGCTTCGTACGGGTCTTTGTCGGCGCGGATCGCAAAGGCGTCGAAACCGCAGCGGTGCAGGTAGAACAACTGGTCGCGCAGCACATCGCCAATGGCCCGCAATTCGCCTTTGAAACCATAACGGTCACGCAGCAGGCGGGCGTTGGAATAGTTGCGGCCATCAGTGAAGGCTGGGAAATTCAGGGCGATCACCTGGAAACTTTCCACGTCGTCACCGATTTCTTCCGCTTCTTCATCGGCATCCAGCCATACGCCCAGGCCGCCATCGCGGGCCTTGAGCATTCGGCTGTGTTCGCGCCACAGCTGTAACGGGACGATCAGGTCGTCGCAGTTGCTGATCTCGTCGATATTGAAGTCCTTGGGCAACAGGTGCCAGGTTTCATCGACAACTTCGTAGTTCTTAATTATTCGCTGCATAGACGCGCTCCTTGAAGAGGTCAATGCCAATACGCTGATAGGTGTCGATGAAACGCTCGTCTTCGGTACGTTGTTCGATGTACACGTCGATCAGCTTTTCGATCACGTCAGGCATGGCTCCCTGGGCGAAAGACGGGCCGAGGATCTTGCCCAGGCTGGCGTCGCGACTGGCGCTGCCACCCAGGGACACCTGGTAGAACTCTTCGCCTTTCTTGTCCACCCCTAGAATGCCGATGTGGCCGACGTGGTGGTGACCGCAGGCGTTCATGCAGCCGGAGATGTTCAGGTCCAGTTCGCCGATATCGAACAGGTAATCCAGGTCTTCGAAGCGACGCTGGATCGACTCGGCGATCGGTATCGACTTCGCGTTGGCCAGGGAGCAGAAGTCGCCGCCCGGGCAGCAGATGATGTCGGTCAGCAAGCCGATGTTCGGCGTGGCGAAGCCCTGCTCGCGCAACTCGCCCCACATCGCAAACAACTGAGTTTGCTCAACGTCGGCCAGAATGATGTTCTGCTCGTGAGACGTGCGCAGCTGACCGAAGCTGTAGCGATCGGCCAGGTCGGCAACGGCATCGAGCTGCTTGTCGGTGATGTCGCCCGGCGCAACACCGGTCGGCTTCAGGGACAGGGTCACGGCCACATAGCCCGGCTTCTTGTGAGCCAAGGTATTGCGGATGCGCCAGCGCGCGAAGCCTGGGTGTTCTTTATCGAGTTCGGCCAACGCCAGGGTCTGGTTGTCCAGAGCCTTGTACTCCGGATCAACGAAGTGTTTGGCGACGCGATGCACTTCGGCTTCGGTCAGCGTGGTCTGGCCACCGCGCAGGTGCTCCATTTCGGCATCGACTTTTTGCGCGAAGACTTCAGGTGTCAGGGCCTTGACCAGAATCTTGATCCGCGCCTTGTACTTGTTGTCACGACGGCCGTAGCGGTTGTACACCCGCAGTATGGCGTCGAGGTAGCTCAACAGGTCTTGCCACGGCAGGAACTCATTAATGAATGCGCCGACCACCGGGGTACGGCCGAGACCGCCACCCACCAGCACACGGAAGCCCAGTTCGCCAGCCGCGTTGTGCACCGGCTCAAGGCCGATGTCATGGACTTCGATGGCCGCACGGTCGGAAGTCGAACCGTTGATGGCGATCTTGAACTTGCGCGGCAAGTAAGCGAATTCAGGGTGGAACGTGGTCCATTGACGGACGATTTCGCACCACGGGCGCGGATCGATCAACTCGTCGGCCGCGACACCGGCGAACTGGTCGGTGGTGACGTTGCGCAAGCAGTTGCCGCTGGTCTGGATCGCGTGCATTTGCACGGTCGCCAGTTCGGCAAGGATGTCCGGGATGTCTTCCAGCGCGGGCCAGTTGAACTGTACGTTCTGCCGGGTGCTGATGTGGGCATAGCCCTTGTCAAAGTTGCGGGCAATCCTGGCCATCATTCGCGTCTGGCGCGAAGTCAGCTGGCCGTAGGGCACCGCCACCCGCAACATCGGCGCAAAGCGCTGGATATAAAGGCCATTTTGCAGGCGCAGGGGGCGGAACTCTTCTTCGCTCAGTTCGCCTGCCAGATAGCGTCGGGTCTGATCACGGAACTGCTTGACGCGGTCCTCGATGATCCGCTGATCGTACTCGTCGTATACGTACATATAAGTCCTGTTCTCAGGCTTGGGCCGGTCGGATCCAGTTGCGTTTTTCGCCTAGAAGTCTCCGATGCTGCCTCGGCAATTCTGCGCGCACGGCCGCGCACTCCCAACGGAGCCGGGGCAAGATACCAGTTTGCAGTTATGCGCAAAAGTGATGTTTGAGTATATGTAAAGAACCAAAACGACTAATGAGGCTCATCGCTCCAAAACCCACATTTGTGATCCGGGCAATCATCGTCTTAACTGTGCTCGAGTCTTTATGCAATCACCGATAAAACCGACAAGAGGCGATGCAATGAGCAACCCAACCAAAACGTCAAAACCTGATAGTACGGTCGATGCTTGGGCCATTTTGTTCCTGATCATCCTGGTCGTGGGCACAGCTGTATTTTGGGTCAGCCATCAATAACTGACCCCGAGTAAGCGCCGTTCTCCGGGACCTCACTGGCTAAAACGCCCCATGCCGGCATATTCGCAGGCGGGTGGGCTGCCCGGGAAGGATGATCTCACCCATTACGGTGGCCGATGTCGTATCGCTATCCGTTCAGTCTGCAAACCTTGATGCGCTAAACCCCGGCCAGATGCACCACCAGTTGCACGATGCCATACAGCATCAGCGCGAACAGCGCGGTGAACAAAACCCCCAGAATCACGAAATGACTGGGCTTGCCGTGAGTGAAGTCCCGCGCCCGGTTCTTCCCGCTCTGCACCCCGAACGCCGCCGCCATGACGCTGTGCAGCATCTGCCAGAAAGTGGGCGGCTTGTTGTCTGTTGGATCGTCCATAAGCCCCTCGTCTCCCGTTTGAGTAAGACAAGCATAGACAACCCTCGGGAAGAAGTTTGCCCCCGGCGGCACCCGGTATAAATATGTACCGCCCTGGATGACAAAACTGCTGATTGACTGGTGCTTCATTTGACAGCATCAGGTATTGCTACATGAGGGGAATCCCATCGGCCCAGGAAAAGGGCCTTCACAACCATTTCATCAAAAAAAAACTGCACCATCGGATACGCCACCTGACCCTGGCAAACATCCGGGCGCTGGATCGGGCGAGAACACCAGGCGGCCTGGCCGAAAATGCCATGCCGGATTGGTTTCAGAAGGTCTCCAGTGACCAACGACAAACTGTACGGGACGACCAGAAGCGCAGTCGAACCGCCAACGAAACCCTGGCACAAACACTCACCGGGCTCAAAGGGGTCACCGAATTTGCGCAACCGCTGCTTGAAGCGGCGTTGCAAAAAAAGTTCGGGTTGAACGTTAATGTTGCGCAAACTTGGCTCTACGAACCCTTTGCAGGCTCGCTGATCACTCGTCAGACGTTGCTGCAACTGGCGCTGCGCAATTTTGAAGAAGATCAGGCGTTTGATGAACGTGACGTCATCGCTGAACGAGGCAAACGGGCTGCCAATCTGGAAACACAAGGTGGGCCTTACGGTTGGGATTATCCGGAAAAGGGCCCTTCAACGCGCTACAGGATCAAGAAGCTACCGATAAAACCCGCCGATTTCGCCTCGCTATGCCGTGAACTGGATATCGGCAAGCAGTATCAGGAACACCTGATGGCGATGTTTGATGCCACGGACAGGGCGGCCACCGTACGCACCCAAACGATCGACGCGTGGAAGGACAGTCTGCGGGTGCATGCCCATATCGCCCACCTCAAATCGCTGATCACGCCATCGGCCTACAGCACATTGCTGGCCGTGCTCAACGGCGACAAAACGGCAACACTGGACGGTGAACGCGTCACTTTCAGTCAGTTACATGTGCTGGGGTCGCCTGTCAGTGAGTTGTTTGTCATTGGCGCAAGCCGGCGCAAAGGTAAAAAGATCAACTTCCGCTGGACCAATCCCGGTGTAAACCTGTTTGACGTACTGGGTTATCAAGACTCGCGAATCATTATCTGTAATGCGGGCGATCCGGTGGCGCCGGTCATGGAATATGCCTCGCTCAAGTCCTTTGAAAATGACCTGAGCTACAGGCTGCGCGATGTGAATTACCAGCGTTCTTTCCTCAGGCTCATCCCCCACGGTGATGCGGGCAAGTTCCTCGGCAAGATCAAGACTGCCCTGCAAACACTCAAATGGAACCCGGATTTCCCTTACCGTAAACAGACCCTTTTAGGGCACATAGACGGCATCTACGAAAATGTTTATCGGGACGAGCCGGTTCTTGATATCAGTGAAGAGTTTATTGACACGCAGCTGTTTAGCGAGCTGTACACGCGGCACCAGACGCGCCTGAAGGAGACTGCCGAGCAACTGGCGGTACCGACGGCCAAGGTCGATCATGATGCCTGGTATGAACGACTCCGCGGCTATGCCGAATGGGGGCTGAACATACTCAACGTGGCCGCATTTTTTGTGCCTGGCCTGGGCGAGGTAATGATGGCCGTGATGGCTGTGCAACTGACCACAGACATTTATCACGGAGTTGAAGCGTGGAGCATCGGGGACACGGATCAGGCCTGGAGTTATTTGAAGTCAGTGGCCGCGAACGTGGCATTCATGGCGGCTGTAGGTGCGGTTGCCAGTAAAGCGCCGAAAGTGCTGTCCACACCCATCGTCGATGGCCTGGTCAAGGTCAAATTGCCGTTTGGCAACGAACAGTTGTGGCGTCCTGGCTTGACGCCTTACCTGAACGACAGGGTCTTACCAACGGGGCTCAAGCCTAACAAGCTTGGGCAGTATGAAGTGGATGGCAAGACCTATATCAGGCTCGACGGAAACGTCTACGAAAAAACCTTCGACCCCAAGCTGAACAAATGGCGTCTCAAACACCCGACGGCCCCGGACGCTTACCACCCCGTTCTTGAACACAACGGTGAGGGCGCGTGGCACCATCGTTTCGAGCGCCCGCTGGAGTGGGATCGTGCCACCTTGTTACGACGTCTTGGCCCGGTTGCCGACGGTATTGACGCGGCGACGCTGGAGAAAATCGCCGATATCAGCAGCGTTGACGACGGCCTGCTGCGCAAGATCCATACGGATAACCTGCGCTTGCCATCAGCGTTATCCGATACATTGCGGCAGTTTCAAATCGACCGTCAGCTCAATGCAATGATTGAACAGATTCGTCTCGATCAGCCGGTGCCGGACAGCCGCTACAACGACGTCTTGCCGCAAGTGATCAATATGCCGCGTTGGCCGCAGGGGCGGGTGATCGAGGTGTTCGACAATGCAAGCCTGAGCAGTGCTTCGTCCCGTTACGGTGAGGCGTCGACACCCGTGATGCCGAGCATCAGGATTTCCCATGAAGATGTAGCTGCCGGGAAACTGCCCGAACGAGTGCTTGCGGCGCTGGACGAGAAAGAAATCATCCGCTTGCTGGGGGGGGAAGGTGCGCGGGTCGCGGCAGAGCGTGAAACGGTTTTTCGACAACAACTTGGCGCCCATCTTTCGGGCAACAAAACCTCATTGTTCGACAAGCTCAGCCAGGACTCCAGGGGAACAGCGCGTGAAATTCAGACGCTGCAACATACTTTCCCCAGCCTATCGACGGACGCGGCGCAAGAAGTCCTGGTCAGTGCCACAGCCAAGGAGCGGCTGCACATCAAACAAACCGGCCGACTCCCGAGCAGTCTGTTGCTCAAGGGGCGTGCACGCGCCCGGGTTACTCGGCTGAACAAGGCCCTGTCCGGATTGCAGCTGGAGAGCATGGCGTCGTCCGACAGCCAGCGCCTGGCGCTGCACAGCCTGGAAAAACTCCCCGGCTGGCCGAAAAACCTGCGCCTGGAAGTTCGTCAGGGCGATTGCGGTGCAAAACTGCTCGACAGCATCGGTAGCGAGACGGCCGAGCAAGTCAAATACCTGGTCAAGGACGGCTATCAACATCATCAAGCCAACCAGTTCCAGGCCTTCGACCAGCAAAAAAACGCGTTGAACAGCGTGCCGAAAGAAGGCGACAACTTTTTCTCTTCGGTCATGCATGCGTTGCCGGACGACGTCCGCACTCAGTTGGGCATGCCCAATGTGGCGCAAGGTGCCAAGTTACAAAAGACATTGACCACGTATGCCATGGGCCACCGTGATCAGATGATGGAAACCCTCGTGCCCAACGCCTCCACGCCACGATTACGGCCGCCGTTGCGACTGGCCGACGGCAGGGTCGGCTACCCATTGAGCGGGCGAGGTGCCGGAGCAACCGTGAATCTCTCGTTGATCTCAAGGTTGCGGGATGTCTATCCGAACTTCTCCGATGAGATGGCGGAGTCAATAGTCATCCAGCTTGCCCTGGATGGCATGACCGAAACGCAGATTGCCAATTTTCTGAACATACGGGGCCGGGAATACGAGGCACTGACGGCGCAGCTCGAACAATGGGTGCACAGCGGCGGCCAGAACACTGTCCGCCATCAAGTGGCACGAAACATTAAAGACGTCTGGCAGCGCAGGGGTATTTACGATGGCGATGCCAGTGTTTATCTGGACGTGGGCGCTGCAGACAGCTTGCCGGAACTGGTCGGCAGTTTTCCTCACGTAAGTGGTCTGAATATGAGCGTTGGTGGGGTATTGAGTCAGACGCCGGAAGCCTTTGTGCGGCAGTTCCCCAACGTCCGGTCGCTAAGGTTGGGGATCCAGGATGGCGTCGATAGGGCTCAACTGGCCGAGAGACTAAAGGCACTGCCGAGTATTCGTGAACTGCGGATGATAGGGCCGCGGGGGGCGGAGTTCACCGAAGCTGCCCAGTCGCTGATAGACGTCATGCCACAACTGCAACAATTGGACGTGATCGGCATGGCGCACGAACTGGATGTCAGTCGCCTGACTCAACTGCAGTCGTTAAGTGTGTACGGAACGACAGAGGTCTGGCCGAAGGGCGCTCTGCAATTGCCACAGCTCAGGTCGCTGGACCTCACCCACTCAAACGTCAAGACTCTTCCCCCTCAATGGCTGTCTGGGCATGAATCACTGTGGCCTGGCATGAAACTCAACTGGGCCAGGCTGGGCACTGAGGACTTTGTGAAGGCATACGAGTATGTGCACGACAATCCTGCGCATTTACTGGATGCCGGGCAAATGCTGGATCGTTATTGCCAAGGCACGCTACACCACGCGCTGGACACAAGCGACGATCTTTCGAAGATTGCCCTTGGGCGAATGAAGGCTGAGGGGTTGGCAGGGCGGGCGTTGCTGGTACGGATCAATGCACTGCGCCAGGATGGGCAGGCATTGCGACAGCAACTGGAGGCGTGGCAGCAGCGAACAGCAAGCGCCAATGGCCGGCAAGTCAATCTCCGGGAACGAGAAGCTGTTGCCCGGCGAATCCGTGAGTGCTGGCGTGATGGTCTGCGTAAACGCTATGGCGCAACAGAGGAGGCACACTCTTGGCAACCTCAGGCCGGACCTTCAACGGTACGGCCATGGCCTGTCATGCCGCGACAGATCATTTCATCGAATCTTGATTTGTCCGGCTGGGCGCTGGGCGATCTGCCCGAACTGCCAGCGCTGTCAGCAACGAATTTTGCCCATGTACAAACCCTGAAAATGTCCGGCGTGGTGGCCTCACCCGAGGATTTCAGTCGTTTTTTGAGCGGCTTCACCGACGTCCGCAAGTTGGATCTGAGCGGCAATCAACTGCAGGATCTTCCGTCGGCATTGGGCAACTTCGGAAAACTCACTGATCTGGGGCTGAGCCGAAATCACCTGACCATTACCCCGAGTATGCAACAACGCTTGAACCGGTTGTCTGCCCTTGAACGCCTGGACTTGCGCTATAACCGGCTCGATTCGCTGGATGTCAGCGCCATGACCCGCTTGAAGACCCTGCGTGTGGGCCATACCGCCATTAAAGACTGGCCAGGAGGTGCGTTAGGCTTGTCCAGCCTCGGCACGCTTGAGTTGAACAACAGCGCGATCACGACGATTCCTGAGGCTGCCCTGACCGGCCATGATGCTCTATGGATCGATATGATGGGCTGTCGGTTGACGGCCAAGGCCCGCACCGATTTGTTGGCGAGTACCTCTTCCGAAATACTCATGGGTATCTACAGAACCAGCTTGCAGGCGGGCTTTACCATGGGTGAGCCCGAGTATTTTCCAGTTTTGGTCGCGCAAAATCCGGACGTGTTACTGCCGCTGCCTGTTGTGCCTGGCAATGACCTGACACGCTTGACCCCGCAAGCCCGCTTGCGAAGGCTTGACCCGGATCTGCCAGGCGCCGAGGCGATACAGATGATTGATGAACTGACATTGCGCCATGGCGGCGCTGGCCCCCTGTATGAGCAATTGGCCAAATGGGACAGACAACATCAGGCATTGACGAAGGCCCTGAACGCCTGGATCGAAACCCCACCACAGCAGATGGGTGAGTCCTCTCTTCCTGTGTGGATTGCAGCCACCGAGCGTCGTCAGGCGGCTGACCGGATAATGGCGTGCTGGAGGCAGAACCTTTGCGGGGCGCAGGCCGTGGAGGGCGCATCGGGAGGTTATATCCTTGATCTGTCCAATAACCCCTTGGGCAATCTTCCGGCTCTACCCGCCGACTTCGCTCATGTCGGTTCGTTGAACCTGAACAACGTGTACCTGAGAGAAGAGGGGCTAAGCGATTTCCTTGGTGCGTTTACTCATGTTCATACCCTGGCGCTGAATGCCAACGCAATATATGCCTTGCCAGAGTCCGTTACCTCACTGAACAGTCTCAAGCGACTTTCGGCAGCCAATAACCGTTTTTCCGATGCGCCTCAGCTCCAGCGTCAGTTGGCAGTATTGAGCAACCTGGAGTCATTGAACCTGGCAGAAAACTGGCTTGAGTCGCTGGATGTCAGCCCTCTTACCCGTTTGCAGGCCCTCGATCTGAGAGAAAATCGCCTGATCATCTGGCCGCAGGGCGCGCTTCAGCTCCCCTCGCTCAGCGCACTGGATTTGCGCGACAACATGATCGAGTCCATTGCGCCGGTTCTGATGGCCGATGAACACCGGGTGTTGCGTGCGGGCACGGATCTGGCCGGCAACGAAACGCTGGATGGCGCGAGCCTGCTAATGCTGCGTAATCAGGTGCTGGAAGGCGAGCAGATAATGGGATGGACGCCAGGAGAAATTGACGAGGCGCTGGAGCGGTTTGATAGCAGTAGTGACGCCAGCTTTAACGACAGCGATAGCGATGACTCGATCGCAAGTGACGTAGACGTGGATATGGATGAGGTGACAGGTACCGATGCCCGTGAGCGATGGATCGCTCCGTCAGCAGCCGACTCAAAGGAACTGATACGGATATGGGATGATTTCGAGCCAGCGCAAAACAGTAAATTCTTCTTCAATTTGCTGGCCAAATTGGAAGGTACCGCAGACTTCCTGACGGGACATTCTGATCTTGTGCGGCGGGTCCATACCGTACTGAGGGTGGCCGATAGCGACGCAGGTCTGAGGGATACGATATTCGAGATGGCAAGGTCTGGCGCAACGTGCGTGGATGGTCAAATCCTGTTGTTCAGCGATATAGAAGTTAAGGCTTTCGAATTTGAGACCGCGAAGTCAATTTCCACAGGTCAACAAGGCAACATCTTGTTCAGACTTGGCAGGAGCCTGTTTCGCCTTGGGAAAATCGAGGAAATCGCTAATCGCGACATTGTCCAGCGACAGGCACAGCGCCGCTCAACTGATCCGGCGGAAGTGCGGTTAGCCTATCGTATCGGCCTTGCCGAGCGACTTGAGTTGCCGGGACAACCAAGAGGCATGCGCTACAGCGGCAACGTTGCGCCTGACAGGCTGGATGCAGCCCATGCTGAAGTGATCGCGGCAGAACAATCATCGGCATTTATTGACGACTTGGTCGGCCGCAAGTACTGGAGCAACTATTTGAAGGACAAATACCCTGAACGGTTCGCCCAGGTGCGGGAGGGCTTCGCAGGCAGAGAAGATGACGTAGACGAGGCGTATCCAGGTTACGGCGAAGGCGCGCAGGAGCAGTACAAAACCGCCATGCAGGCGATAGAGGCAGACCTTCTCTTCGAGCAAGGAAAGTTGGTGCGCCAATTGTCTGAAAAAGAACGGACGCTGGTGGGGCTGTAATGTTAACCCTGCAGCTTTCATAGGAACCCCGGGAGTCGCACCAATCGACTCCCGGGGCACTATCAGTTGTCGTAACCCAGGTTCGGCGCTAACCACCGCTCGGTTACGCTCAACTCCTGACCCTTGCGCGAGGTGTAGCTCTGCACCTGATCCTTGTCGATCTTGCCCACGGCAAAATACTGCGCTTGCGGGTGAGCGAAGTACCAACCGCTGACCGCTGCCGCCGGGAACATTGCGTAGTGCTCGGTGAGGAACACGCCGCTGCGGCCGGCTTTCATTTCCGAGGCCTCAGGGTCCAGCAATGTGAACAACGTGGATTTCTCGGTGTGATCCGGGCAGGCCGGGTAGCCCGGGGCAGGGCGGATACCGGTGTATTGCTCCTTGATCAACGCCTCGTTGTCGAGTGTCTCGTCCTTGGCGTAACCCCAGTAGTCTTTACGGACCTGCTGGTGCAACCACTCGGCGCAAGCCTCGGCCAAGCGGTCGGCCAGTGCCTTGACCATGATCGAGTTGTAGTCGTCACCCGCATCCTGATAGGCCTTGGCCACTTCTTCGGCCCCGATCCCGGCGGTGGTAATGAAGCCACCCACGTAGTCAGTCACTTCGCTGTCCTTGGGTGCAACGAAGTCAGCCAGGGAGAAGTTCGGTTTACCGTCGGTCTTGATGATCTGCTGACGCAGGTGATGCAGCTTGGCAATCGGCTTGCCGTCATCGCCATAGACTTCAATGTCATCTTCACGCACCTGATTGGCCGGCCAGAAGCCGAACACCGCACGGGCGCTGATGAGTTTCTCGTCGATCAGCTTGGCGAGCATTTCCTGGGCATCAGCGAACAGCGCGGTGGCGGCTTCACCGACCACTTCATCCTTTAGAATGCGCGGGTACTTTCCGGCCAGGTCCCAGGAGATAAAGAACGGCGTCCAGTCGATGTATTCGGCCAGGACTTTCAGGTCGATGTTGTCCAGCACCTTGGCACCGGTAAACGTCGGCTTGACCGGCTCGTAAGTGCTCCAGTCGAACTGCGGCTTCTTGGCGATGGCCGCTGGGTAGCTCAGGCGCTCGGTGCGGGCGCTACGGTTGGCGGTACGCTCGCGGACTTCGATGTATTCCAGGCGAGTCTTCTCGATGAACGCCGGCTTCAGTTCCTTGGACAGCAACTGCGTCGCCACGCCCACGGCGCGGGAAGCGTCGGTGACGTAGATCACTGCGTCGTTGCTGTATTTGGGCTCGATCTTCACCGCCGTGTGCGCTTTCGAGGTGGTCGCGCCACCGATCATCAGCGGCAGATGGAAGTCCTGACGCTGCATCTCACGGGCCACGTGGACCATTTCATCCAGCGAAGGGGTGATCAGGCCTGACAGGCCGATGATGTCGCACTTCTGCTCCTTGGCCACTTGCAGGATTTTCTCCGCCGGCACCATTACGCCGAGGTCGACGATGTCGTAACCGTTACAACCCAGCACTACGCCTACGATGTTCTTGCCGATGTCGTGCACATCGCCTTTTACCGTGGCCATGAGGATTTTGCCCTTGGCTACCGGTTTGTCGCCTTTTTCCAGTTCGATGAATGGAATCAAGTGGGCCACAGCCTGCTTCATCACGCGGGCGGACTTCACCACCTGCGGCAGGAACATTTTGCCGGCGCCGAACAGGTCTCCGACGATGTTCATGCCGGACATCAGCGGGCCTTCGATCACTTCGATCGGGCGAGTGAACGACTGACGGGACTCTTCGGTGTCTTCAACAATGTGCGTGGTGATGCCCTTGACCAGCGCATGCTCCAGCCGCTTGTTGACGGGCCAGCCGCGCCACTCTTCGGTTTCGGCTTCCTTGACGCTGCCGTCACCCTTGTATTTGTCGGCAATGGCGAGGAGGGCGTCGGTGCCCTCCGGGGTGCGGTTGAGCACTACGTCTTCAACGGCGTCACGCAGCTCGGCCGGGATCTGGTCGTAGATCTCCAGTTGGCCGGCGTTGACGATACCCATGGTCAGGCCGTTGCGGATCGCATACAGCAGGAACACCGAGTGAATCGCCTCGCGCACCGGGTTGTTGCCACGGAACGAGAACGACACGTTGGACACGCCGCCCGAGGTCAGCGCGTACGGCAGTTCGTCACGGATGTAGGCACAGGCGTTGATGAAGTCCACAGCGTAGTTGTTGTGTTCTTCGATGCCAGTGGCGATGGCGAAGATGTTCGGGTCAAAGATGATGTCTTCCGGCGGGAAGCCGACTTCGTTCACCAGAATGTCGTAGGAGCGTTTGCAGATTTCTTTCTTGCGCGCTTCGGTGTCGGCCTGGCCGGCTTCGTCGAAGGCCATCACGACGACTGCGGCACCGTAGCGTTTGCACAGTTTGGCGTGATGAATGAACTGCTCGACGCCTTCCTTCATGCTGATGGAGTTAACGATGCCCTTGCCCTGGATGCACTTGAGGCCGGCTTCGATCACTTCCCACTTGGAGGAGTCGATCATAATCGGTACACGGGAGATGTCCGGCTCACCGGCAATCAGGTTGAGGAAGGTCACCATGGCCTTCTTCGAATCGAGCATCCCTTCGTCCATGTTGATGTCGATCACCTGCGCGCCGGCTTCGACCTGTTGCAGGGCGACTTCCAGGGCTTCGGTGTAGTTGTCTTCACGGATCAGGCGGGCGAACTTGGCTGAACCGGTGATGTTGGTCCGCTCGCCGACGTTGATGAACAACGAGTTGCGGTCGATGGTGAACGGTTCCAGGCCCGACAGGCGGCAGGCCTTTGGGATGTCCGGAATTTCACGCGGTGCATAACCGGCCACAGCATTGGCGATGGCTTCGATATGGCCCGGCGTGGTGCCGCAGCAACCGCCGACGATGTTGAGGAAGCCGCTTTGGGCGAATTCTTCGATGACTTTTGCAGTGTCCGCCGGCAGTTCGTCGTACTCGCCGAACTCGTTCGGCAGGCCGGCGTTCGGGTGCGCGGATACGTGGGTGCTGGCCTTGTTCGACAACTCTTCCAGGTACGGACGCAATTCGCTGGCACCCAAGGCGCAGTTCAGGCCGACCGAGATCGGCTTGGCGTGGGCCACGGAGTTCCAGAAGGCTTCGGTGGTCTGGCCGGATAGCGTACGGCCGGAGGCATCGGTGATGGTGCCTGAGATCATGATCGGCAATTCGACGCCGAGTTCTTCGTAAACACCTTGCACCGCGAAGATCGCCGCTTTGGCGTTCAAGGTGTCGAAAATGGTTTCGATCAGGATCAGGTCGGCGCCGCCTTCGATCAGGCCTTTGGTGGCCTCGGAGTAGTTTTCCACCAGTTCATCGAAGGTCACGTTGCGGTAGCCGGGGTTGTTCACATCAGGCGACAGCGAGCAGGTGCGGCTTGTAGGGCCGAGCACGCCAGCAACGAAGCGCGGCTTGTTCGGGGTTTCCAGGGTCTTGGCGTCTGCCACCTTGCGTGCCAGACGTGCGCCTTCTACGTTTAGCTCGTACGCTAGGCCCTGCATGCCGTAATCGGCCTGGGACACCTGGGTGGCGTTGAAGGTGTTGGTTTCCAGAATGTCGGCGCCGGCATCCAGATAGGCTTTCTCGATAGCGCCAATCACGTCCGGGCGCGTTAGGATCAACAGGTCGTTGTTGCCCTTAACGTCACTTGGCCAGTCCGCGAAGCGTTTGCCGCGGTAATCCTGCTCTTCGAGCTTGTAGCTCTGGATCATCGTGCCCATGCCGCCATCGAGAATCAGGATGCGCTCTTTGAGGGCGTGCTTGAAAGCTTGAAGGCGAACACTGCGATCGGACATTTGGACTACTCGGAAAGACCATGACGAAGGGTGGGGATGATAGCAAACCTGTACGGTTTTAGAGCATGCCCCGGTTTTGCATGAATATCGCTCATGTTGGAGCGAGGTGTAGACCGGTAGAATCGCGGCGTTTTTCATGATTGGGAACAGGGATATGTCTTATCGCGTCATCAGCATTGTTTTGCTGTTTTTAAGCTGGGGCGCCGCCGCGCAGGATCCGGCCATTTCCTCTGCCGTTTCCTACCGCCGCGACATTCAACCGATCTTCACCGAAAAGTGTGTGGCCTGCCACGCCTGCTATGACTCCGCCTGTCAGCTCAACCTGGGCAGTGGCGAAGGGGTTGCTCGTGGCGCGACCAAGGTCCCGGTCTACGACGGCGAACGCCGCCAGGCTGGCGCGCCGACCCGGCTGTTTTATGACGCCTTCGGTAAACGCGCCTGGCAGCAAAAAGGCTTCTATTCGGTGCTTGACGCTCAGGGCAGTCAGGCCGCGTTAATGGCGCGGATGCTTGAGTTGGGCCACAAAACCCCCTTACAACCCAATGCCAAGCTGCCGGAGGACATCGTCCTCGGCCTGAACCGGGAAAACATGTGCGCGCTGCCGGGCGAGTTCGACGGCTACGCCAAATTACATCCCAAGGAGGGCATGCCGCTCGCGGTCACCGGCCTGACCGATCAGCAATACCAGACGCTCCAGCGTTGGCTCGCGTCCGGCGCGCCGATTGACGAGCAAGGTCTTGTGCCAAGCGCCAAAGAAGCATTGCAGGTGGTGCAGTGGGAAAACCTGCTCAACGCCCCGGGCTCACGGCAAAGCCTGGTGGGGCGCTGGTTGTTCGAGCATTTGTTTCTCGCTCACCTCTATTTCAAGGACGGCGAGCCGGGGCATTTCTTTCAGTGGGTGCGTTCGCGCACGCCGACCGGCCAGCCGATCGACCTGATCAACACACGTCGCCCGAATGACGATCCAGGCACTCAGGTGTATTACCGCTTGTGGCCGGTGCAAGGCGTGATTGTGCAGAAGACCCACATCACCTACCCGTTGAGCGCGGCGAAGATGGCCCGGATCAAAAGCCTCTTCTATAACGGCAAATGGCAGGTCGAGGCCTTGCCGGGCTATGGGCCGCAGCGTCGGGCCAATCCGTTCACCACGTTCGAGGCGATCCCGGCCCAGGCGCGTTATCAATTCATGCTCGATAACGCCGAATACTTCGTTCGTACGTTTATTCGCGGCCCGGTGTGCCGCGGCCAGATTGCCACCGACGTGATCCGCGACAATTTCTGGGCAATGTTTCAGGCGCCTGAGCACGACCTATACATCATTGATCCGAAGTATCGCGGCCAGGCCACTCCCTTGCTGGCGATGCCTGGGCAGAACGACGATGTCGGCAGCGTTCTGAGCCTGTGGCATGACTACCGCGACAAACGTAACGCGTACGAGGCGTTGCGCCGTGACAGTTACGCCGATACCCCGGCGCCGAGTTGGTCGACCTTGTGGGCCGGCAACGACAACGCCTTACTGACCATTTTTCGGCATTTCGACAGTGCCTCGGTGAACAAAGGCCTGATCGGTGACGTGCCGCAAACGATGTGGCTGTTCGACTTCCCGCTGCTGGAGCGCACGTATTACCAATTGGCGGTCAACTTCGACGTGTTCGGTAACGTCTCCCATCAAGCCCAGACCCGGCTGTACTTCGACCTGATCCGCAACGGCGCCGAGCAAAACTTCCTGCGCCTGATGCCGGCCGATTCGCGCGACGATTACCTCGACGATTGGTACCAGAGCGGTGGCAAGTTCAAGATGTGGCTGGACTACGAGGCCATCGACAACGACAAAAAAACGGCGCTGGTGCTGGACGAAAAGGACCCGAAACGCGATTTCGCCATGCAGTTGCTGGCCCGTTACGGCGACCTCAACGCCAAGCCGGATCCGATCAACCGTTGTCACGGCGCTTATTGCTCGCGGCCGAACATCGACCCGGCCTTGCAGGGGGCCGAGCAGGCCTTGAGTCGTCTGACTTCACGTCCGGCGGCCGGGCTTAAGGTTATTGATCAATTGCCTGAGGCCACCCTGCTGCGCATCGAAACCCAGAGCGGCAAGCGCGAGGTTTACAGCCTGCTGCGCAATCGCGCGCACAGTAACGTCGCGTTCCTGCTGGGTGAATCTCTGCGGTATCAGCCAGGGCTCGACACATTGACTATTTATCCGGGCGTGCTCAGCAGCTATCCGAACTTCATATTCAACATCCCGGCCGAGCAAGTGCCTGAGTTCGTGGGCGAGATGGAAAACGCCAAGGATGCTAATCGATTCGAAAAAATCGTCGAGCGCTGGGGGATTCGCCGCAGTCATCCGCAGTTCTGGTTCTACTTCCATGACCTGAGCCGGTACGTCCACGAGACCGACCCGGTGGAAGAGGGCGTGTTGGACATGAACCGGTACGAGAATCTTTGATCGACCTTTGATGATGGTGTGGTGTCGCATATGAAGGGGTGGCAAGTTGCGTCTGTCGGTGGCTTAAAGACTGGATTGACAGCCGAACCGGCGAAGATGGCTATAACCGCTCTTTCCCGACAAAAATACTAGGACTTTGTACGGCGCGATGATTGGCGTAAACTGCGCCCAAGCCTGCGAGGAGTTTCCATGACCGCTATTACCATTACCGACGCCGCCCACGATTATCTGGCTGATCTGCTCTCCAAGCAGAACACCCCAGGCATCGGCATCCGCGTCTTTATTACCCAGCCTGGCACCCAGTACGCCGAAACCTGCATTGCTTATTGCAAGCCGGGCGAAGAAAAACCTGAAGACACGGCGCTGGGGCTCAAAAGCTTCACCGCTTACATCGACTCGTTCAGCGAAACTTTCCTGGACGATGCGGTAGTCGACTACGCCACAGACCGTATGGGCGGCCAGCTCACCATCAAGGCGCCAAACGCCAAAGTACCGATGGTCAACGCCGACAGTCCGGTCAATGAGCGTATTAACTATTACCTGCAAACCGAGATCAACCCGGGGCTGGCCAGCCACGGCGGTCAGGTCAGCCTGATCGATGTGGTCGACGACGGCATCGCCGTGCTGAAGTTCGGCGGCGGTTGCCAAGGCTGCGGCCAGGCAGACGTCACCCTTCGCGAAGGCATCGAGCGCACCTTGCTCGAGCGCGTTCCCGAGCTCAAGGGCGTTCGTGACGTCACGGACCACACGCAGAAAGAAAACGCCTACTACTGAGTAAGGTGTTCGCTGCAAACCTAAAAACGGCGCCCGTGAGCGCCGTTTTTTTATGGGTGATTGACGGTTCCCACGGCGTAGGAACGGTCAGGGCCGGAAGAGATGTGCATGCCCGGCACGGTACAGTGACGACTCACTGAAGTGATCACTGCCCAAAACCCGACCCACCAAAATCAACGCCGTGCGCCGAAACCCCTTGGCTTGAACCTTCGCCGCAATGTCTTCAAGCGTCCCCACCACCCAATCCTGATCCGGCCAGGTCGCCCGGTGAATCACCGCGATCGGGCAATCCGCGCCGTAATGCGGCAGCAATTCGGCGAGGATTTTCTCCAGATGATTGACCCCCAGATGAATCGCCATAGTCGCCCCATGCTGCGCCAGGCTGCCAAGCTCTTCGCCGGCGGGCATCGCGGTTTTGTCGGCATAGCGGGTCAGGATCACACTTTGCGACACGTCGGGTAACGTCAGTTCCGCGCCCAGCAATGCCGCGCAGGCCGCCGTGGCCGTGACGCCGGGAATGATTTCATACGGGATGTCGAGTTCACGCAGGTAGCGGATCTGCTCACCAATTGCACCATAAAGACTCGGATCGCCGGAGTGCACCCTGGCCACATCCTGGCCTATGGCATGGGCGGATTTGATCAGCTCGATGATCTGTTCCAGGTGCAGTTCGGCGCTGTTGACTACCTGTTCGGCGCGATGACCTTCCAGCACGGCGGCAGGCACCAGGGAGCCGGCATAGATGATCACCGGGCAGCTGCGAATAAGCCGTTGGCCTTTGACAGTGATCAGTTCCGGGTCGCCGGGACCTGCGCCAATGAAGTAGACGGTCATCGTCGGTTCCTGTGAGAAAAAGGGGGCGGGCAAGGCTTCAGATGAAGATCGCTCATGATTGAAGGCGGGGATTATCGAGGATTTTATGCAGCGCCGGCCAACGCCAAGGTTGCCTGGGCATATTTTTGTCGTGAAATCAGCAATTTTGCCGGTGCCTGGGCCAATTGCTCGGCCAGGGCCAGGGCGGCACTTTCCGCGACGCCGTAGCAACCGGTGCGTTCGAACGCGATGTCCGAGCGGTGGCTGAGCTGCAGTTGATAGCCGGCCAGTTGTTCGCTGCTGAAGTACATCAGGGGGAGTGCTAGTTGTTCGGCCAATTCGATCAAGCCAGGTTCTTCGCGCTTCAGGTCGATGCTGGCCAGGGCCTTGATCTGGTGAAGTTCGATTTTATGAGCCTGTAACGCTTGATCGAGCAACGCCCGCAGCGTGCTGACGGGGCAGCCACGCTGGCAGCCCAGGCCGACCACTAACGTCGGCGCTGTGCTGATCTCAGTCATGCGCTGTATTGACCATCGCTTTTACGGCGGAACAACCAGGCACTGATCAGGCCCAAGGCCAGCCAGAATGCCACGTTGGTCAGCTGCGAAGCGATTTTGAACTGAGCTTCCAGGGCTTCTGGAGCCAGCATCGAGTGGGCTTCCGGTTGTGGTGCGCCGAGCACATGAGGGACAGCCAGGATTGCCACGCCGAGCACTTTCATCAGCCAGTGACGGCTGAACACGATCAATGCGATGCCGACGGCTGTGGAGGCTGCCGTGCCGATCCACCAAATCTGCCGTTGCGCCAAATCAGCTGCGGCAGTGCCCGGCAGTTCAGGCGGCAGAGCGAGGGTCGGTGCGAGCACGAACGTGGCGTAACCGGCCAGCCCCCAAAACAGGCCTTGGGAGGTTTTGGTCGGTGCGCGCAAGGTGTAAAGACCGGCCAGCATTAGGGCGAAACCGACCGCTACCACCAGATTGCCGCCGGTGGTGGCCAGCACGCGCTGCCAGCCGTTTTCCGGTTCCCAGCCTTCAGCATCGTGAGTGTGGGCGGTGACAGCACCTGCGGCGTGTTCGTGAACTTCAACAGCGGCGGGCTCGGATTTTTCGTAAGTCTCGGCCTGCAGAATCAACGGAGCCACCCAGAAGCTTTGTAGCAGGGTCAGTAGCAGGGCGGCCAGCAGCCCGGTGAACCCTGCGGTTTGCGCAATACGCTTGATCATATCGGCAGGTCTCAATGGCACGGGAATGCGGCGCTGTGGCGGGTATCGTGCGCGGCGTTGTGCACCGCTTCGATGTGCGAGAAACCGGCGAAATACACAAGGCTAACACCCAGGATCGACGCGCACACTGCGGCGGCCAGGCGTTGAGTCAGGGTATTGGTGGTGGTGGCGGTGCTCTTATCGGTGTTGCTGCCGGTACTGCTGATGATCGACATGGCGCTTCCCTCTGGTCTGTCAGCGGGTGATGTGGAGCGCATGGAAGACCCCTGCGAATCGCGCACGCAGAGGTTCAAACAGCGCCCGCCCACCGCGGGTTTGTTATTCAGTGATCGTAATGGTCACTTTGTGTTGCGGGCCGGTCTCCGGGCTCACGAGGGGCACTGGCTTTCGCCTTGACCTGCAAGCATCACCTTCCCATGCCGAATTGCTGGCACAGTGGATCTGACGCTTCGCTCGCTTACCGTTGCGGGGGCAGCACCGGACTGACATGACTTTAGAGTAAAGCACATGATTCACCGGTTTCCCGTTTCACCCTGTGAAGGGCACCCGTAACAAGGCGTGTAGGAGAGCATGGGCGAGGGTTGGGCGTCAATTGGCAAGGGTTCTCAACTCGACGTCACCGAGCTCAAGTGAACATTGACCCGCCCCCATGCGATGCGTAGCCTTGCGCTTTCGAGGTTCTTCGGCGTCTGCCGAAGCTAAGAAGGGAACGCGGTCGATGCCGCGGCTGCCCCCGCAACTGTGAACGGTGATATTCGCTGCCACGCCACTGCAAACCCTGTGCAACGGGTTCGCGGGAAGGCGCAGCGAATGCCAGGCCCACAAGCCCGACACGCCGTCAGCCAGGAGACCTGCCTCGATACAGATTCTCACTACAACCGGGCGGGGTGATCCGGTGGCGAACTCTTCCGCGCGCATCCGTCGTAGCGATTGTCGTCCCGTATGCCCGCCACCTTGCCAAAGGGCATCCGATGAAAACACTGGCCAAACTCCCCGTCACCATCGTTACCGGCTTCCTCGGCTCGGGCAAAACCACTTTGCTGCGGCACATGCTCGACAACGCTCAGGGCCGCCGCATTGCGGTGATCGTCAACGAATTCGGCGAGCTGGGCATCGACGGTGAAATCCTCAAACAGTGCGCCATTGGTTGCACTGAAGAAGAAGCCAACGGCCGCGTCTACGAACTGGCCAACGGCTGTCTGTGCTGCACCGTTCAGGAAGAGTTCTTCCCGGTGATGCGCGAATTGGTCGCCCGGCGCGCCGACCTCGACCACATCCTCATCGAAACCTCGGGCCTGGCTCTGCCAAAACCGCTGGTACAAGCCTTCCAATGGCCTGAAATTCGCAGCGCCTGCACCGTTGATGCGGTCATTACCGTGGTCGACAGCCCAGCGGTCGCCGCCGGTACCTTCGCGGCTTTCCCGGACCAGGTCGATGCCCAGCGCAAACTCGACCCGAACCTGGACCACGAATCGCCGCTGCACGAGCTGTTCGCGGATCAACTGGCCAGCGCCGACCTGGTGATCCTCAATAAAGCCGACCTGATCAGCCCTGAAGACCTGGCCCGCGTGCGCCTGGAAGTCGCTGAAGAACTGCCGCCGGCGGTGAAAGTCATCGAAGCCAGCAGCGGTCGCGTGCCATTGGACGTGCTGATCGGCCTCGGTGCCGGTTCCGAAGAGCACATCGACAGCCGTCACAGCCATCACGATCACCACCATGAAGACGACCACGACCATGATGCATTTGACTCGATTTCCATCGAGCTGCCTCAAGCCGATGAAAGCCTGCTGCTGGACGCGCTGACCCAATTGGTGGTCCAGCACGGCATCCTGCGCGTCAAAGGTTTCGCGGCGATCCCGAACAAACCGATGCGCCTGCTGATCCAGGGCGTGGGCACACGTTTCGACAAACACTTTGACCGTCAGTGGGGCGCCGACGAAGCGCGTACCACGCGCCTGGTATTGATCGGGCAGGAGCTGGACGCCACTCTGCTTGAAGCGCAATTGCGCGCTGCGCTCAGCGTTTAAGCCATGCACCTGCTCAGGACCCAGCCCGGCGGTTTCGTGTCGGATGACAACATTGCCGACCTTGGACAAACCCCTGCCGAGCTGGTGATCCTGTGCAGCGGCGACTCATCTCTCGCGCTGCTCGCTGAAGCGGCGCAGCAGTTGCCCGACGATTACCCGAGCGTGCGTCTGGCCAATCCGATGCAGGTGCAGAATCACGCCTCGGTTGACCTGTATGTCGACGAAGTGCTGCGCCACGCCAAGGTGATTTTGATCTCGCTGCACGGCGGTATCGCCTATTGGCGTTACGGCGTCGAGCGTCTGGTGGAATTATCCCAGCGTGGGGTACAACTGATTCTGGTGCCCGGCGATGACCGCCCGGACCCGGAACTCAGCGAGCTAAGCACGGTGGGTGCCGAAGACCGCGATCGGCTCTGGCAGTTTCTGCGTCAGGGCGGCATGAGCAATGCCCTCGATTTTTTCCACTGCCTTGCCAATCGTTGGCTGGATCGCGATTACGCCTGGGACGAGCCGCAAACCTTGCCGCGCACGGCGATTTACCACCCACACAAAAGCCCCGCTGAACTGAAGGATTGGCAAGCCGACTGGCAGGCCGATCAACCGGTCGCGGCAGTGCTGTTCTACCGCTCGCATTTGCAGGCGGCCAACACAGGCTTCATCGATGTTTTCTGCCAGCGTTTACAGGCCGCGGGGTTGAACCCGTTGCCGATTGCGGTGGCCAGTCTGAAAGAGCCCGGCTGCCTGACGGTGGTCGAGGACCTGTTGGACGAAGTCGAAGCCGGCGTGATTCTCAACACCACCGGTTTCGCACAATCGAGCCCAGAAGCGCCGCATTTGCGACCGTTTCGCCGCAACATTCCGGTGATCCAGGCGATCTGCGCCCAGGACAACGAGCAGGGATGGCGCGCCAGCGAACAAGGCCTCGGTCCACGTGATCTGGCGATGCACATCGCGCTGCCGGAACTGGACGGGCGGATCATCAGCCGACCGATCAGCTTCAAGGACCTGGCCTGGCGCAGCGAGCGCAGTCAATCCGATGTGGTCTGCTATCGACCACAACCGGAACGCATGGATTTTGTCGCCGAACTGGCGCGGCGCTGGATTGATCTGGCGCGAGTGCCCAACGCTGAAAAACGCATCGCCCTGATCCTTGCCAACTACCCGACCCGTGACGGGCGTATTGGCAATGGCGTCGGCCTCGACACACCCGCCGCCGCGCTGAACATCCTGCGTGCGCTGCATAAAGAAGGTTATCCGCTACCCGCCGAATTGCCCGACACCGGCACCGCGTTGATCCAGCAATTACTCGGCGGCGTCAGCAACGACCTCGACACCCTCGACCAGCGTCCGTGTCATCAAAGCCTGTCGATGGACGACTACAACCTGATGTTCAACGCCTTGCCCAAGGCCAACCGCCAGGCCGTGCTGGCGCGTTGGGGCTCGCCGCAAAGTGATCCGATGTGCCGTGGCGCGCGAATGATGATCGCCGGACTGCGCTTTGGCCTGACCTTCGTCGGCATTCAACCGGCGCGGGGTTATCAGGTGGACCCGAGCGCGGTGTATCACGACCCGGACCTGGTGCCACCTCACGGTTATCTGGCGTTCTACTTCTGGTTGCGTAACACCTACGGCGCCCATGGCGTGATCCACGTTGGCAAACACGGCAACCTCGAATGGTTGCCGGGCAAAGGCGTCGGTCTGTCCGAGAATTGCTGGCCGGATGTGCTGCTCGGGCCGTTGCCGAACATCTATCCGTTTATCGTCAACGATCCGGGAGAGGGCGCCCAGGCCAAGCGCCGTACGCAGGCGGTGATCATCGATCACCTGATGCCGCCGCTGACCCGCGCCGAAACTTACGGCCCGTTACGCAACCTTGAATTACTCGCCGACGAGTATTACGAAGCGCAATTGCTCGATCCGCGCCGTGCCCGGGAATTGCAGCGCGACATCCTGCAACTGGTGCGCGAGACGCACATCGACCGCGAACTGCAGCTGGACGAAAAACTTGACAGTGATGCCGATGCAGCGATCTGGTTGCCGCGTCTGGACACCTATTTATGCGACCTGAAAGAGTCGCAGATCCGCGATGGGCTGCATGTGTTTGGCGAGTCGCCGACCGGGCGCTTGCGTATCGACACCTTGCTGGCGTTGTTGCGCATTCCGCGTGGCGATGGACGGGGTGCCCAATCGAGCCTGCTGCGGGCCTTGGCCAAGGCGTTCACGTTGGGCTTCGATCCGCTGGAGTGTGCGCTCGCCGAACCTTGGACCGGGCCACGCCCGATTGAACTGCAAACCCTCACCGATGAAGTCTGGCGCACAGCAGGTGATACCCGCGAACGTCTGGAACTGTTCGCCACGCAACTGATCGAGCAAGCTTTGGTCACTGAGGTTGAGCCGCTGAACGAGCCAGGCTGGTCAGAGGTGAAATCCATCGTCGACAGCCTGCGCGAAGTCGTTGCACCACGGCTTGACGCCTGCGGCCCGGCGGAAATGCGCGGTCTGCTCGACGCCCTCGGTGGTCGCTTCGTACCGGCCGGCCCCAGCGGTGCGCCGAGTCGCGGGCGACTCGACGTGCTGCCGACCGGGCGCAACTTCTACTCGGTGGACGTGCGTAACCTGCCGACCACCACCGCGTGGCGTATCGGTTTCCAGTCGGCGACCCTGATTCTTGAACGGCACCTGCAAGACCACGGTGATCACCTGCGCCAGCTCGGTCTGTCGGTGTGGGGCACCGCGACCATGCGCACCGGTGGCGACGACATCGC
This sequence comes from Pseudomonas sp. Ma2-10, assembly GCF_054330215.1. Taxonomy (NCBI): domain Bacteria; kingdom Pseudomonadati; phylum Pseudomonadota; class Gammaproteobacteria; order Pseudomonadales; family Pseudomonadaceae; genus Pseudomonas; species Pseudomonas sp. Ma2-10. The sequence continues at coordinate 26,271 of NZ_JBTEYL010000016.1, forward strand.
CCAGGCCATGGCGTTGATGGGCGTGCGCCCGGTCTGGGCGACGGGCAGTCAGCGGGTCGACGACTTCGAGATTCTGCCGCTGAGTCTGCTGGACCGTCCTCGCGTCGACGTGACCTTGCGCGTCTCCGGATTCTTCCGTGATGCCTTTGCCAACCTGATCCGTCTATTCGACGCCGCCGTGCAAGCGGTCGCCGCCCTCGACGAGCCGGACGACCTCAACCCCTTGGCCGCCAAAGTGCGTACCGAGCGCGAAGCGTTGATGCACTCGGGGCTGGATGAAGAGGCGGCCAAGCGGCAGGCCGGTTGGCGCATCTTTGGCGCCAAACCCGGTGCTTATGGCGCTGGCGTGCAGGGCGCCATCGACGGGCGTCTGTGGCAAAGCCGCGACGACCTGGCCGAGGTTTACCTGAACTGGGGCGGCTACGCTTACGGCGGCGCTGACGAAGGCACCGCAGCGCGAGAGCAGTTCGCTCAGCGCCTGAGCCAGGTTCAGGCTGTGCTGCAAAACCAGGACAACCGCGAACACGACTTGCTCGATTCCAACGACTATTACCAGTTCCAGGGCGGCATGCTCGCGGCCGTGGAAAGCCTCAGTGGCGAAGCGGCGGCCAGCTACCATGGCGATCATAGTCAGCCGGACATGCCGAAAATCCGTACGTTGAAGGAAGAGCTGAACCGGGTGATCCGCTCCCGGGCCGCCAATCCGAAGTGGATCGACGGTGTGAAGCGCCACGGCTATAAAGGCGCATTTGAACTGGCGGCGACAGTCGATAACCTGTTTGCCTTCGACGCTACAACGCAGTTGATCGACGACCACCAGTACGCGTTACTGACGGATGCATATTTGCTGGACCCTGCGACCCGGGATTTTGTTCGTGAGCATAATCCACATGCGTTGCGTGACATGACCGAGCGGATGCTGGAAGCGCAGCGGCGGGGGATGTGGAAGGAGCCGGGCGAGTATCGGGAGGCGCTGGAGGATCTGTTGCTGGACATCGAAGAAGATAGTTAATGCGCCACGCTCCCACAGGTACAAGGTGTGCCTGCTACTGACCATGACCGAGTATTGAAGATGACCGACACCCCCCATTTCCCCCTCTCCGCCGTGGTCGGTGCCGACGATCTGAAACTCGCCCTGTACCTGACCGCCATCGACCCGAAAATTGGCGGCGTTCTTATCGAAGGCCCCCGCGGCATGGCCAAGTCAACGCTGGCCCGAGGTCTGGCCGACTTGCTGGCCAGCGGCCAGTTCGTCACCTTGCCGCTGGGCGCCACCGAAGAGCGGCTGGTCGGTACCCTTGACCTGGACGCCGCCCTGAGCGAGGGGCGCGCACAGTTTTCCCCCGGAGTACTGGCCAAGGCTGACGGCGGCGTGCTTTACGTCGATGAAGTCAACCTGCTGCCCGATCACCTGGTGGACCTGCTGCTGGATGTGGCCGCCAGCGGCACCAACCTGATTGAGCGCGACGGCATTTCCCATCGGCATTCGGCGAAGTTCGTACTGATCGGCACCATGAACCCGGAAGAGGGTGAGCTGCGTCCGCAACTGCTCGACCGTTTTGGCCTGAACGTCGCCCTCAGTGGCCACACAGCACCGACCGAGCGCGGCCAGATCATTCGGCGACGGCTGGACTTTGACAGCGATCCCCAGCGCTTCTGCGCTGAATGGGAAAGCCAGCAGCAGTCTCTGCGCGAACGTTGCCAGAAAGCGCGCAGCGCACTGGCAAGCATCCCGCTCGACGACCATGCGCTGGCGCAAATTACCGAGCGTTGCTTTGCCGCCGGGGTCGATGGCCTGCGAGCCGACCTGGTCTGGTTGCGCGCGGCGCGTGCCCACGCGGCGTGGCGTGGAGCGAGCGCCATCGCCGAGGACGATATCGACGCCGTCGCCGAATTTGCCTTGCGCCATCGCCGTCGTGAGCCATCGCCACCGGCGCCGCAACAAAGTCAGGCACCCTCTACGCAAAATGCCAATCCGAGCGAAGGCCAGGGCCAATGGGGGGAAATGCCCGCTCAGGCGCTCCCGGTCGGCGCACGACGTGAAGTGCCGAGCTGGCCAAAAAAGCCCTAGGCATTCGCCCTCGATCTGACGCGGGGGCGAATGCCAGACCCCGCGCCGGACAGCTGGATAATGGCAAACAGGGTAAACGTCACGCGGCGCGCAGCGGCTCGATCAATTGGCCCGGCACCTTGTTGAACGGCCGCCCGCGTCAGCGCGGCGATGTCTTGTTTCACTTGCGCACCCGTTCGCCCCAGGAACTGTGGCTGGTGATCGTTGACGCCTCGGCCTCGACTCTCCGCCATCAGGCGTTGAGCGATGCCAAAGGCCTGCTCGCGCAACTGTTCGACGATGCCTATCGCCAGCGTGCGCGCCTGGCATTGCTGACTGCCAGTGGCCATGTGCCGAAGTGGCAGGTGCAAGGGTTGAAAGCCTCCGCGGGTTTGCGCAGCTGGCTTGACGGGCTGGGAGCGGGCGGTGGTACGCCGTTGCTGGCGGCGCTGGGTGAGGCAGGGCGCTGGCTGGCGGTCAGGCAGACGCGTTTTCCGGCGGAACATCAGCGCTTGTTACTGGTGACCGATGGCCGATTGAAGGACTGGCCGATGTTGCCCGCGCTTGATTGTCCGGGCCTGCTGATCGACATCGAGCGGGGGCCGATTCGGCTCGAGCGGGCTAAAGTATTGGCAACTCAATTGCAGGCGCAGTACCGGCATATTGATGACATATAGAGGTCGCGACAGGCTTTCACAGAAATGAATCATGCGCGTTCTTGCCGCCGACAGGAGCCAATCTGCGGCACCTTGCAAGTCGCCGCCCAGGCTGGGTTTGCGCCGAAACCGGGTACGCAGACTGGCGGGCTGGTGGCGGTTATTGCGTTGGTGCCAGAATCGGTGATCGAGCTGATTACAGATTTTGTAATGATTTCAAACTGTGGGAAATGTCGCTTTTTCCTGTACGCTCCAAAGCCCTTTTCCTTTCAGGACTTGCATGAACACCCTCTCGGAGCCTCCCGGTTATCCTTTCTCCTCTCGCTACTGCGCAGTCTTGATGCACGCAAAACACCCAGTCTTTCGACTTCTGAATACCTTTGACATTGCAGTTCCACGGCCTCCGCGCCGCGCCTTGCCGTGCCCGGCATTCTGAATTTACTGAAGAGATCGAGACATTTTTATGGAATGGATAGCTGACCCCACCGCGTGGCTGGGCCTGTTGACGTTGATTGTGCTGGAGCTGGTGCTGGGCATCGACAACCTGGTGTTTATCGCAATCCTCGCCGACAAACTGCCGCCCGAGCAGCGTGACCGTGCGCGGATCATCGGTTTGTCCCTGGCGTTGCTGATGCGTCTGGGCCTGCTGGCGAGTATTTCATGGCTGGTGACGCTGACTCAGCCGCTGTTCGAGGTGTTCGACAAGAGCTTCTCCGGCCGCGATCTGATCATGCTGTTCGGTGGTGTGTTCCTGTTGTTCAAAGCGACCATGGAATTGCATGAGCGGCTCGAGGGTCATATCGGCCAACGCTCGTCAAACGCGGGTTATGCGCTGTTCTGGCCGATCGTGGCGCAGATCGTGGTACTCGATGCGGTGTTCTCTCTGGACGCGGTGATTACCGCTGTGGGCATGGTCGATGAACTGGCGGTGATGATGATCGCCGTGATTATTTCCATCGGCCTGATGATCGTCGCCAGTAAGCCGCTGACCCGTTTCGTCAACGAACACCCGACGGTGATCATGCTGTGTCTGGGCTTCCTGATGATGATCGGCTTTGCGCTGACCGCTGAAGGTCTGGGTTTCCACATTCCGAAGGGTTACCTGTATGCGGCCATCGGCTTCTCGATTCTGATCGAGATTTTCAACCAGATCGCCCGGGCTCGCCGCAAAAAATCCATGCAGGGGCTGCGACCGATTCGTGAACGCACGGCCCACGCCGTCATGCGTTTGCTCGGTGGCCGCAAACTGGCGATGGAGGAGGTTGGCGAGGAAATTGCCGACTTGCTGGACAACGGTGAAGCACCAAGCGCAGAACTGTTCGACCGTCGCGAGCGAGTGATGATCAGTGGTGTGCTGCAACTCGCCGAGCGACCGATCCGCACCGTGATGACTGTGCGCGCCGATGTCGATCACATCGATCTGTCCGACGATGCCGAGGCCATTCGCACACGCCTGATGCATTCGTCCTATTCGCGCCTGCCACTGATTCGCGATGGCGCAGTGGATGAGCCGCTGGGCTTCGTGCACAAGAAGGAACTGCTCAAGGAATACCTGGCCGGCAACTCGCCCGATCTTGAGCATTTGGTGCGCAAGACCATCAACTTGCTGGACAGTTACTCGATCCTCAATGCCCTGGAACAGATGCGCAAAGCTTCGACGCACATTGCGTTTGTGGTCAATGAGTTCGGTGACTTCGTCGGTGTGTTGACCATGACTGACATTCTCGAATCGATCGCCGGCGAGTTACCTGACGCCAGCGAAATCGAGGGCCCGGATGTGGTCGAGGAGAAGGATGGATTCATGGTCAGCGGTGCGTTGAACCTGGCGCGCGTGCGGCAGCGGACCGGGTTCTCGGCAGAGCCCGGCGACGACTATCAGACCATGGCCGGACTGGTGATGAGCTTGCTGGATCGCCTGCCGATGATCGGTGATAGCCATGAGTGGGAGGGCTGGCGGATGACCGTGGTGGCGGTTGAAGAGCGGCGGGTGACGCGCGTGTTGCTGGCGCGTATCGACGGGTGATATTACGCCGGATTTGAGGGGCCTTCGCGGGCGTGCTCGCCAAAGCGCGCTATGCGGCGACAGACAGCTCAAGCCCTGCCCACCTGACGTGCCCGAGGCACGGTGCACAGGGTCCGCAGGGTTTGATGCAACCACGCCAGGTCATGGCTGGGTTGGCGAGCCGCGTATCTGGGTTTGACCTTGCCAATGTGCCTGGCGAAGTCTTCTTGCAGGGTCTGCTCAGTGCCAATTCCCTTGAGCTTCTTCAGCAACTTGCCCTCCTTGTAAAACAGCACGGTGGGTGTGCCGGTGACGTCCGGGTGGCGGGGGGATTCGCCGGTGTTCAGCATGTAGATCTGCGCGTGATGCCGATACGGCTCGGCGATCTGGCGAAACACCGGCCCGGCCGTTTCGCAGGCCGGACAGTGCTCACTGCCGAAGTACAAGATCACCGGACGCCAGGTGTTCAGGGCCTTGCGGTAGACCGGGGCCAGTGCGGTATGAGTGGTTGTCGAACTCATTGAACTCTCCGTCTTCAACAAAGGCACGAGTTGTCGTGGTGAAGGGGCTGGTCGCCAGATAGCTGGCTACCAGTGGGGCAGGCTTCAACGTTGCTCGAGCGGCACAGCATCGAAATACGATCCAACAGTGTCGAATGGACCATCGTTTGCTCCCGGCTTGATCACCACGTTGTGGGTGCCTGCGGGCACAGTGACGTCTGCGAACTGTGCGCTCGAGGTGCAGCCTCGCTGGCGTTCAGTACTGGGCTTGCTGTGTGAATTCATCATTGAGCAGAAGTTGGCGGTTGAGGGCTGTTAAGACCTGTCAAGAAACCGCAAGCCCCGCCAATCGCGTTTCAGGGAAGGATTGAGCGCTCATAACCTGCGGTCCACAACTGTCAAATCTGACAGGTCAACTCTCATAACCGATGAACGGTCATAACCTGATAGCCCGGTGCATGAATGCGCACGGGCAGGCATGCGCCGAGTTTTTGAGGTGCGCCACGCACCTTTTGTGGTCTTGTTACCTATCGGTGTAACCCTCGGTAGCAACCACTCCGCTGCCGAGGGTGGGGCGATGCTCGAGTAATATTTTTCTATCTTATTGAATTAATAGCCTTTTCGTCTCCGCCAAGACTTTCCTTCCATCCAGTGGCACACTTTCTGCTGTCTATTCCGTTGTTACATACTAATATCCGGTATAACGGAATAAACATTACCCTGGAGTGCTTGCCATGCATCGCCGACCTTCCTTGTTTAAAGCGTGTGTTTTTGTTCTCGCGGCTTCGGCCGCTGCCATGGGCGTGGCCCAGGCGGCGGACAGTAAGCTCGATAGCGTGTTGGCCCGCGGGAAACTGATTGTGGGCACGGGCAGTACCAATGCGCCGTGGCACTTTCAGGGCGCGGATGGCAAGTTGCAGGGTTTTGATATCGATATCGCGCGGATAGTGGCCAAGGGGTTATTCAACGACCCAAGCAAGGTCGAGTTCGTGGTGCAGTCGTCCGATGCGCGTATTCCGAACCTGCTGACCGACAAGGTCGACATGAGTTGCCAGTTCATCACGGTGTCTGCCAGCCGTGCCCAGCAAGTGGCGTTCACGCTGCCGTACTACCGCGAAGGTGTCAGCTTGCTGTTGCCGACCAACAGCAAGTACAAGGAAATCGAGGACCTGAAAGCCGCAGGCGACAGCGTGACCGTGGCGGTGCTGCAGAACGTGTACGCCGAAGAACTGGTGCATCAGGCCTTGCCCAAGGCCAAGGTCGATCAATACGACAGCGTGGACCTGATGTATCAAGCGGTGAACTCCGGCCGTGCCGACGCCGCTGCGACCGATCAGTCGTCGGTGAAATACTTGATGGTGCAGAACCAGGGGCGCTATCGCAGCCCGGCTTATGCCTGGAGCCCGCAAACCTACGCGTGCGCGGTCAAACGCGGCGATCAGGACTGGCTGAACTTCGTCAACACCGCATTGCATGAAGCCATGACCGGTGTTGAATTCCCGGCCTACGCGGCCTCCTTCAAGCAGTGGTTCGGTGTCGATCTCCCAACTCCAGCCATCGGTTTTCCCGTCGAATTCAAATGATCCCGTGAGAGCGGGGCGGTTCCGATCGCCCCGTTCAAGGTACTGCTGACCATGAACTATCAGTTGAACTTTGCCGCCGTGTGGCGCGATTTCGACACCTTGCTGGCGGGGCTCGGTCTGGGCCTCGAACTGGCGCTGGTGTCGATCGCCATCGGCTGCGTGATCGGCCTGATGATGGCCTTTGCTTTGCTGTCAAAGCACCGCGCGTTGCGGGTGCTGGCGTCGGTGTATGTGACGGTGATCCGTAACACGCCGATTCTGGTGTTGATTCTGTTGATCTACTTTGCCTTGCCCAGCCTGGGCATTCGTCTGGACAAGATCCCGTCGTTCATCATCACCCTGTCGTTGTATGCCGGGGCTTATCTGACCGAAGTGTTCCGCGGTGGCCTGTTGAGTATTCCCAAAGGCCAACGCGAAGCGGGGTTGGCGATCGGTTTGGGAGAGTGGCAGGTCAAGGCGTACGTCACCGTGCCGGTGATGCTGCGCAATGTGCTGCCGGCCTTGTCCAACAACTTCATTTCGCTGTTCAAGGACACCTCTCTGGCCGCGGCGATTGCGGTGCCAGAGCTGACCTATTACGCGCGCAAGATCAATGTCGAAAGCTACCGGGTGATTGAAACCTGGATGGTGACCACAGCGCTCTATGTTGCGGCCTGTTACCTCATTGCCATGATGCTGCGCTACCTCGAGCAGCGTCTGGCGATCCGCCGATAGGAGCCTCCCATGTACGAATCCCCGAGTTGGTTGCATGAGTTATGGGTGGCGCGGGAAGTGCTGTGGCAAGGCTTCCTGACCAGCGTTCAGTGCTCGGCACTGGCGATTTTACTCGGCACCTTGATCGGCATTGTGACCGGTTTGGTGCTGACCTACGGCAATGTCTGGATGCGCGCGCCGTTTCGTTTCTACGTCGACCTGATCCGTGGCACGCCGGTGTTTGTGTTGGTGCTGGCCTGTTTCTATATGGCGCCGGCATTGGGCTGGCAGATCAGCGCATTCCAGGCCGGAGCCTTGGGTCTGACGCTGTTCTGCGGCTCCCACGTCGCCGAGATCGTGCGCGGTGCGCTGCAAGCATTGCCACGCGGGCAGATGGAAGCGAGCAAGGCGATTGGCCTGACGTTTTATCAATCGCTGGGCTACGTGTTGTTGCCGCAGGCATTACGGCAAATCCTGCCGACCTGGGTCAACTCGTCAACCGAGATCGTCAAGGCTTCGACCTTGCTGTCGGTGATCGGCGTGGCCGAGTTGCTGCTCAGCACACAACAGATCATTGCCCGGACCTTCATGACCCTCGAGTTTTACCTGTTCGCCGGTTTCCTCTTTTTCGTCATCAACTACGCCATCGAATTACTCGGCCGGCACATTGAAAAGCGGGTGGCTTTGCCATGACTCACACTTCTACTGCACCAAACGGCCAGGCGCTGCTGGACATTCGCGGCCTGCACAAACAATACGGCAAGCTTGAGGTGCTCAAGGGCGTCGACCTGACCATGCAGCGCGGCAACGTGGTGACGCTGATTGGTTCAAGCGGCTCGGGCAAGACCACGTTGTTGCGCTGCGTGAACATGCTCGAAGAGTTCCAGGGTGGGCAGATCCTGCTCGACGGCGAATCCATCGGTTATGACGAGGTCAATGGCAAGCGCGTGCGCCACGCTGAAAAAGTCATTGCCCGGCATCGTGCGATGACCGGCATGGCGTTCCAGCAGTTCAACCTGTTCCCGCACCTCACGGCGCTGCAGAACGTCACCCTCGGTTTGCTCAAGGTCAAAAAGCTGCACAAGGATGAAGCCGTCGCGCTGGCCGAGAAATGGTTGGAGCGGGTTGGCCTGTTCGAGCGTCGCGATCACTATCCCGGCCAGTTGTCCGGCGGCCAGCAACAGCGCGTGGCGATTGCCCGGGCGATTGCGATGAACCCGAGCCTGATGCTGTTCGACGAAGTCACCTCGGCCCTCGACCCGGAGTTGGTCGGCGAAGTGCTGAACGTGATCAAGGGCCTGGCCGATGAAGGCATGACCATGTTGCTGGTGACCCACGAAATGCGGTTTGCCTTCGAAGTCTCGGACAAAATCGTTTTCATGAATCAGGGGCGGATCGAAGAGCAGGGGCCACCCAAGGAACTGTTCGAGCGCCCGCAATCTCCGCGTCTGGCGGAATTTCTCAAGAACACGCGTTTCTGATTTGTTTTAAAAACCTTTTCACATTTCAATCAGGAGAAACACTCATGAGCATTACTCGTTACGGCACCGGCAGCACCGCCGGTGGCGGCCAGCCCCGTCCTTTCGCCCGCGCCGTTGAAGCCGATGGCTGGCTGCATGTGTCCGGGCAAGTACCGGCGCTGGATGGCGAAATCATTGTGGGTGGCATCGTCGAACAGACTCACCAGACCATGAAGAACCTGATCGCGATTCTCGAAGAGGCCGGTTATGGCCTCGAAGATGTCGTGCGCACCGGTGTGTGGCTGGAAGACCCGCGGGATTTCTGGAGCTTCAACAAGGTGTTTTCCGAATACTTCAAAAGCGAACATGCACCGGCACGGGCCTGCGTGCAGGCGAACATGATGGTTGATTGCAAGGTCGAGATTGACTGCGTCGCGTACAAGAAAAAGGCCTGACGCTAATAGATCGTTGCCACGCGCTGCGTGGGAACGCCGCAACGGACGCCCCTGGGACGCAGAGCGTGGGAACGATCATTAGCGGTAAACTCCCGGCCACTTTGAATGGGAACCTGAAGACATGACCGAAGACACCATCAAGCGCCGGGCTCGCGGTCTGGACCGGGCGTTCGATATCCTCGATTTTCTCAAGGAGGTCGGCAAGCCCCTGCGCCCGAACGAAATTGCCAGCGGCATCGGCAGCCCGAAATCCACGGTCTACGAATTGGTTGCCTCCCTGCTGGAGCGACGGATTCTGGAGGCCGTGGGCCAGGACGGTCACGTCTACCTCGGCCGTCAGCTGTACTTCCTCGGGCAAGCGCATCTACGCCATTTTGACCTGACCCGCGAGGCCGATCATGCCTTGCAGGAAATCGTCAGCCAGACCCGCGAAACCGCGCAGATGTGCCTGCTCAATGGACGAAAATATACCGTGGCCTTGATGAAAGAGGGTGAGCGGCATTTTCGCATTTCCTCGGACATCGGCGAGAACGCGCCGATTCCCTGGACCGCGTCCGGGCGCCTCTTGCTGGCGCACTTGAGCGACCAGGAAATCGTCGACCTGATCGACCACGAAGATTTCATCCTGCCCAACGGCGAACGCCTGTCGCTTGCGCAGTTTCTCGGTGAAATCCGTCAGGCCGCTATCGATGGCTTTTTCTCCTTCGATAGCGTGGCCGACACCTTTACTCATTGTTTCGCCGCCCCAGTCAAAGACCCGAGCGGTGTGGCCATCGCGACCCTGTGTATCGTCGCCCCACGGACCGATGCCCAGAACAATTACAACGACTATCGCCGGGTGCTGATCGACAGCGCGAACAGCCTGGCCCGTCGCATCAACGAATAACAGCCGCTGCCTGCGGCCGCGAATGTGAGGAATTTGACCATGTGTTCTGCCAAAAATACTGCCACCGTGGAAAAGGGCTTTGCCCATGCAGGCGCCCATCTGGTGCGCGACGTCAGCCTGCCTGCGCTGGTACTGCACCGCGAAGCGCTGGAACACAACATTCGCTGGATGCAGACCTTTGTCAGCAACAGCGGTGCCGAACTCGCCCCCCACGGCAAAACCAGCATGACCCCGGCGTTGTTTCGTCGCCAACTGGACGCCGGTGCCTGGGGCATCACCCTGGCCAGCGCCACGCAAACCCGCGCGGCTTACGCCCATGGCGTACATCGGGTGCTGATGGCCAACCAATTGGTCGGTACGCCTAACATGGCGTTGATCGCCGATCTGCTGACGGATCCGACTTTCGACTTCCATTGCATGGTCGATCATGCGGACAACGTCACTGACCTCGGCGCGTATTTCGCCTCCCGCGGTGCGCGCTTGAACGTGATGATCGAGTACGGTGTGGTCGGCGGTCGTTGCGGCTGCCGCACCGAAGGCGAAGTGGTCGCGCTGGCCAACGCCATTGCAGCACAGCCGGCCCTGGCGCTGACCGGGATCGAAGGATACGAAGGGGTGATTCACGGCGATCACGCGGTGAGCGGGATCCGTGCGTTCGCTGATTCTTTGGTGCGCCTGGCGGTGCAGTTGCAGGACAGCGGCGCATTCGCCATCCCCAAGCCGATCATCACGGCATCGGGGTCAGCCTGGTATGACCTGATCGCTGAATCTTTCGAAGCGCAGAACGCCGGCGGGCGTTTTCTCAGTGTGCTGCGTCCCGGCAGCTACGTCGCTCACGACCATGGCATCTATAAAGAAGCGCAATGCTGCGTGCTCGACCGCCGCAGCGACCTGCACGAAGGCCTGCGCCCGGCGCTGGAAGTCTGGGCTCACGTGCAGTCGTTGCCGGAACCGGGCTTTGCGGTGATCGCCCTGGGTAAACGCGACGTGGCCTACGACGCCGGGTTGCCGGTGCCGCTGTTGCGTTACAAGGCGGGCGTGGTGCCGGCGACGGGCGACGACGTCAGCGCCTGCAAGGTGACGGCAGTGATGGACCAGCATGCGTTCATGACCGTGGCGCCCGAGGTTGAGTTGCGGGTGGGGGACATTATTTCCTTTGGTACTTCGCACCCCTGTCTCACGTTCGACAAGTGGCGTATCGGGTGTCTGGTGGATGAGCAACTGAATGTCATCGAAACCATGGAAACCTGTTTCTAACCCCTATCCGATCGTTCTCGCGCAGAGCGTGGGATCGATCGAGTGAGCCCCACAACAATGAACATCATCAGCACTCTTGGCCCCAACATCCCGCGCATCGCCCTGATCGGCGAATGCATGATTGAACTGCAGCAACGCGCTGACGGCAGCCTGCAACAGCGTTTCGGTGGCGATACCTTGAACGCGGCGGTCTACCTGTCCCGAGCGCTGGGTGAGGGCGGCACGGTGGATTACGTCACAGCCCTGGGCGACGACAGTTTCAGCGATGCCATGTGCCAGAGCTGGGCCGACGAAAACATCGGGCTGGGCATGGTCCAGCGCTTGCCTGGGCGGTTGCCCGGCTTGTATTGCATCCAGACGGACGCTGCTGGCGAGCGGCGTTTTCTTTACTGGCGCAACGAGGCGGCAGTCCGCGATTGTTTCACCACCCCGGCCGCCGCGCCGATCCTGGCGGCACTGCCGGATTACGATGTGCTGTATTTCAGTGGCATCACGCTGGCGGTACTGGGTGTGCAAGGTCGGGAGAAGTTACTGGAAACCCTGGTCGAAGCCCGGCAACGAGATGCGCGGATCGTGTTTGACAACAACTACCGGCCACGGTTGTGGGCGTCGATCGAGGACGCACGAGCGGCCTATCGCAGCGTTCTGCCCTATGTCGACCTGGCATTGCTGACTGTCGATGACGAACAGGCGCTGTTTCAGTTTTCCGATTGCGAGGCGGTGTTTGCCGCTTACGCGCAGATTGGCACGCCTGAAGTGGTACTCAAGCGTGGCGCCGAGGCGTGTCTGATTCGTTGTGAGGGAGAATCGTTTGAAGTGCCAGCGCAGGTGGTTGAGCAGGTGGTGGACACTACGGCGGCGGGGGATTCATTTAGCGCGGCGTATTTGGCCAGTCGCTTGAAAGGAGGCAGCCCGGTTGAGGCTGCTGAAGCGGGGCATCAGTTGGCGAGTCGGGTGATTCAGGTGCCGGGAGCACTGATCCCTCGAGTCTGAAATACGATCCATCAATCCCGGTAAAACACCTGCACCAGGTGATAGCCGAACTTGCTCTTGATCGGTCCGTGCACTACGCGCAACGGTTTTTTGAAGATCACGGCATCAATAACCCCGACCATCTGCCCGGGCCGCACTTCACCCAGGTCGCCGCCGCGTTTGCCGGACGGGCAGGTGGAGTACTTCTTGGCCAGCACATCGAAGGCTTCGCCCTTGGCGATGCGTTGTTTGAGCTGTTCGGCTTCTTCCGAGGTTTTCACCAAAATATGGCGGGCTTGAGCTTTCATGGGCAGTACCTTGTAACGGTGGTGGCTATGTTGGTGTCAGCGGGGGGCGCGCGATTATGCCTTAACTCAGTCCGGTTGACCGATCATTGCGCGAATCTTGTTGGCCAACAGGTCAATGGAAAAGGGCTTGGTCACCATGTCCATGCCTTCCTCCAGGAAACCCTGGCGCTCGGCGGCTTTTTCCGCATACCCGGTCATGAACAGCACTTTGAGCCCGGGGCGGTGCTGACGGGCGATCTCCGCCAGTTGCCGGCCATTCATCCCCGGCAGCCCGACGTCGGTGACCAGCAAATCGACCCGCAGGCTGGATTCCAGAAGGGGCAGGGCGGCCTTCGCGTCTTCGGCTTCATGGGCGTGATAACCCAACTCGTTGAGCAGGTCGAGCACCAGCATGCGCACCGCCGGGTCGTCCTCCACCAACACTACGGTTTCACCGGCAATCGCGGCCGGCGCTTCGCTGGTGACCGGCATCAGGATGTTTTCGGGTTCTGCGGCGTGCAGTCGCGGCAGGTACAGACGAACGCTGGTGCCCTGGCCCGATAAGCTGAACAGACTGACATGCCCACCCGACTGCTGGGCAAAACCATAGATCATCGACAGCCCAAGACCGGTGCCCTGGCCGATGGGTTTGGTGGTGAAGAACGGGTCGAAGGCCTTGGCCAGCACCGACGGTGTCATGCCGGTACCGTTGTCACTGACGGCAATCATCAGATAATCCCCGGCCTTGACCGGTTCCAGGGTATTGATGTCACTGCTGTCGAGGTAAACGTTGGCGGTTTCAATCCGCAACTCGCCGCCATAGGGCATGGCGTCCCGGGCGTTGATCACCAGATTGAGCAGGGCGTTTTCCAGCTGGCTGACGTCGGTGCTGACCGGCCAGGCGTCATCGGCCAATTGCAGTTTGAGCTCGATGTGGTCGCCCTTGGTCCGACTGAGCAAATCTTCCAGGGAATGGATCAGATCATTGGCGTTCAGTGGCTTGCGGTCCAGTGACTGGCGCCGGGAAAACGCCAGCAGGCGATGGGTCAGGGCGGCGGCGCGGTTGGCCGAGGACACTGCCGCCTCGGTGAAGCGGCCCACCTCGGCGGCGCGCCCGTCGGCGATGTAGCGCTGCATCAAGTCGAGGCTGCCGATGATCCCGGTGAGCATATTGTTGAAGTCATGGGCGATGCCGCCGGTGAGCTGGCCGAGCGCTTCCATTTTCTGCGCATGGCGCAATGCCTCTTCGGCGCGTTCGCGTTCGAACATCTCGTTGTGCAGACGCTGGTTGGCTTCGGCCAATTGTTGGGTGCGGGCGGCGACTCGCTCCTCAAGGGTCTCGTTGAGGTTGCGCAGGGCTTCTTCGGTCTGTTTGCGCTCGGTTTCGTCAATCACAAAGATGTAGAAACCATTGACCGCACCATCCGCGCCGTGGCGCGGCAAGTAATTCATCAGGGCATGGCGGAGGCTGCCGTCACGGTGCGGGGTGCTGGTGCTGAAACAACAAGGCTTGCCGGACAGTGCCTGGGTGATGTATTCGGCGCACAAGGCGTAGGGTTCTTCACCCAGTACTTCACGGATGGTTTTGCCAAAGAGCTCCTGAGGCGTCAGCCCGTACCAGTCGAGGTAGGCCGAATTGTTCAGGCGAAAGCGTTCCTCGCTGTCCACGTAGCTGATCAGGATCGGCATGGCGTTGATGATCAGTTGCAGCTCGGTCTGACTTTGCCGCAAGGCTTGTTCAGTGTGTTTGCGCTCAGTCAGGTCCAGGGCTGCGCCGAGGAAGCGGATCGGCCGGCCATGGTGGTCCTTGTAACAACGACCCCGGGCAAACACCCAGCGCAACTGACCGTCGGCTTGCAGCAGACGATATTCCTCGGCGTACTCGGTGCCGTGGGTGATGGAATGCTTGATGCTGCGGGCGACCATGGCACGGTCTTCCGGGTGCACCCCCTGGAGGTAGGCGCTGATAGGCAACTGGCTGGCGAGTAGCGGGTCGATGCCATGTAATTGGGCGAAGTGGGTGTCGGCAATGAAGCGGTCTTCGCCGATGTCCCAATCCCAGGTACCGACGGCGTCGGTGGCCGCGAGGGCCAGTTGCAGACGCTCCTCGGTTTCGTGCTGGGCCTTGAGGCTGGCGGCCGAACGCTGTTCGAGTTCCAGGGCGATGCGTCGGCGTTCGTTGGTTTCGATGGCCGTGACCAGAATTCCGGCGACCTGAGTGCTTTCATCACGGATGGGGCTGTAGGTCAGGTCCAGCCAGAAGTCGGAATCATGGCCATTACGCTGCAAGGTGAAGCGCTGTTCGCTGTAGGACCGCACCTGTCCTTGTAGGACCGCGCTGTAAATGGGGTCGGTAAAGTCTTTAAGCTCAGGCCAGATCAGGTGCGTTGGCTGTCCGAATGCGTGTGGATGCTTGCTGCCGGCCAGCAGGGCGAAGCCGTCGTTGTAGATCTGCGTAAGTTGCGGGCCCCACAGCAACAGCATGGGCATCGGCGAATGAATCACGATGTCCACGGCGGTTCGCAGGCTCTGCGGCCAGGTACTGGCAGCGCCCAGCGGGCTGCGTCTCCAGTCCAGTCGGGCAATCAAGGCCTGGGCATCGCTGCCGGTCGGTGATGCGTTCATCAAGATGTCCTGCGTTTAAGTCGGTAAGGCGGCGTCAACTATCCTTGTACCGCAGTAGACGCTGGATGACCCTTTTTGGGTCATTTTTATTCATTGAATGCTTCGCGGGTGCTTTTTGCCATGGAAATCGATGCACTGTTAAGGCTCCTGGCCAGCCAGAATGGCTCCGATCTTTATCTGTCTACCGGTGCACCACCCAGTGCACGGTTCGAGGGCGTGCTTAAACCCTTGGCCGATCAGCCGTTCAAGCAGGGAGAAGTCGCGGCGATTGCCGCGTCCATCATGGACGCCGAACAGCGTCTGGCGTTCGATCGGGCGCTGGAGGTGAACCTGGCGATCTCTTTGACCGGTATCGGGCGCTTTCGAGTGAATATCTTCAAACAACGCAACGATGTCTCGATTGTTGCACGCAATATCAAACTCGACATTCCGCGTTTCGAAGACCTCAAGCTGCCGCCGGTGCTGCTCGAAACGGTGATGCTCAAACAAGGACTGATGCTGTTCGTCGGCGCTACCGACTCGGGCAAGTCAACTTCACTGGCTGCGTTGATCGACTACCGCAATCGCCACAGCAGCGGCCACATCGTCACCATCGAGGACCCGGTCGAATACATCCATCGGCACAAAAAATCGATCATCAACCAGCGCGAGGTCGGCGTGGATACCCGCAGTTTTCGCGCGGCCTTGAAAAACACCCTGCGCCAGGCGCCGGACGTGGTGCTGATCGGCGAAATCCGTGACCGCGAGACGATGGAGCATGCGCTGGCGTTTGCCGATACCGGTCATCTGGTTATTTCTACGCTGCATGCCCACAACGCTAATCAGGCGCTGGACCGAATCATCAATTTTTTCCCCGAAGAGCGGCGCACGCAACTCCTGCATGACTTGGGTAACAACCTGAAAGCGTTCGTGTCCCAGCGCCTGGTGCGTACCCGTGACGGTCAGCGACGGGCGGCGGTGGAAGTGATGGTTGGCACGCCGACCATCGGCGATCTGATCCGGCGCAATGAGTTTTCAGAACTCAAGGGAATCATGGAGAAGTCTGGAGAGGTGGGCATGCAGACGTTTGACGGTGCGCTATTCGAGTTGGTCGCAGAAGGGGCTATCGATGAGGAGGAAGCGTTGAAACATGCGGATTCGGTGAACAATTTGCGCCTGCGGCTGAAGCTGCGCGCCGAAGCATCACCAGCCCCCCATGCGCCGCCGGGTGAATGGGGGTTGATGGACTGAGGCCTCCTCAGTTTTGCAATTCAGGTCGGTCGCGGAACTGCTCCAACGCCTCAGGATTGGCCAGGGCATCGGTATTCTTCACCCTCTGGCCATGCACCACATTTCGTACGGCCAACTCGACAACCTTGCCACTGATCGTCCGTGGAATGTCCGTCACCGCGACAATCTTCGCTGGCACATGCCGCGGCGTAGTGTTGGCGCGGATGACCTGGCGAATGTGCTGCTCCAGTGCTTGGTCCAATTCGACACCGTCGCGCAAACGTACGAACAGCACGACCCGAACGTCATCCTGCCATTGCTGACCGATGGCCACGCTGTCCAGCACTTGCGGGACTTTCTCCACCTGACGGTAGATTTCCGCGGTACCGATGCGCACGCCGCCGGGGTTGAGCACGGCGTCGGAGCGTCCGTGGATCATCATCGAGCCATGGGGTAATTGTTCCGCGTAATCGCCTTGGGCCCAGACACCGGGGAACTGACTGAAGTACGCGGCGCGAAGCTTGTCCTGCTGAGGATCATTCCAAAACCCGATGGGGATTGCCGGAAAGTGTCGGGTGCACACCAGTTCGCCTTTTTCGCCAATCACAGGTTGGCCGTTGTCATTCCAGACTTCCACCGCCATGCCCAGGCTTTTGCCTTGTATCTCGCCACGGCGCACCGCTTGCAGCGGATTGCTGTTCACAAAGCACGAAACGATGTCGGTGCCGCCGGACATCGAGGCCAGGCACAGGTCAGTCTTGAGGTCGCGGTAGACGTAGTCGTAACTCTGCGGTGACAACGCGGAACCGGTGCACAGCAGGGTTTTGAGGCGGCTCAGGTCATGGCTTTCGCGAGGTTTGATGCCGCTGCTTTCCAGGGTCGCGAGGTACTTGGGGCTGGTGCCGAAAACACTGATGCGTTCGTCATCGATCAGGTCAATCAGACGCTCGGGGGCGGGATGAAACGGCGAGCCGTCGTACAGCACCACCGCGCTGTCTACGGCCAGCGCCGAGACCAGCCAGTTCCACATCATCCAGCCGCACGTGGTGTAGTAGAACAAGCGGTCGCCGGGACCGAGATCGCAATGCAATCCGTGTTCCTTGACGTGTTGCAGCAACACGCCCCCGGTGCTGTGAATGATGCATTTCGGCACGCCAGTCGTGCCGCTGGAATAGAGGATGTACAGCGGATGAGCGAAGGGCACGGGGACGAAATCCGGCTCGCCGCCAGCGTCGTAGAACTCATCCCAGAGCGTCACGTTGGCCCGGGTGTGGAAGTGTTCGATGCGCGCTTGCGGTCGGGCGTAAGGCACCACAATCAATTGCTGCAAGGACGGCAAGCGTTCGAGGATTTCATTGACCTTGGCGGTCTGGTCGATGGCCTTGCCGGCATAGCGGTAACCAGCGCAAGTGATCAGCACCGTCGGCTCGATCTGGCCGAAGCGGTCGATTACCCCTTGGGTGCCGAAGTCCGGCGAAGAGCAGGACCAGATCGCCCCCAGGCTGGTGGTGGCGAGCATGGCCACCAGCGTTTGCCAGGTGTTCGGCATGCACGCGGCCACACGGTCGCCAACGACGACGCCGGCGGCGATCAAGCTATTTTGGAAGCCGGCGACATGCTCCGCCAGTTCGGCCCAGGTTAACTGTTCGCGCTGACCGTTTTCACCGATGGCCACCACCGCCACGGCGTCGTCGCGACGGCGCAGCAGGTGTTCGGCGAAGTTCAGGGTGGCGCCGGGAAACCATTGGGCGCTGGGCATTTGCGCGCCTTCCACCAGCACCGCATCCGGTTGATCGTGGAAACGGATGTCGAAGAAATCGACGATGGCCTGCCAGAACGCTTCACGCTGATCGATGGACCATTGGTGCAGGGCAGGGTAGTCGTCGACGTGGAGATCGTGTCGCTGATTGATGAAGCGCCGAAAGGCCTCCATGCGGGTCTTGCCGATGCGCTTGGCGCTGGGTTGCCAGAGGATGTCGGACATGGCTTGCCTCTTTTTGTTGTTCTCTCGTTCAGATCGTTCCCACGCGGACGGTTCGACGCCTCGACCTGGGAACGATCATCTGTGGGTTACTGCGCCAACCACCCACCATCAATATTCCACGCCGCGCCACGCACCTGGCTACCGGCCTCACTGCACAAAAACAGCACCAGTTCGCCCAATTGTGGCGGCGTCACAAACTCCAGTGAAGGCTGTTTCTCGGCCAGCAAATCATGTTGCGCCTGTTGCGGATCGATCCCTTTGGCGATGCGATCATCAATCTGCTTCTGCACCAATGGCGTCAACACCCAACCCGGGCAGATGGCGTTGCAGGTGACATTGGTGGTGGCCGTCTCCAACCCTACCACCTTGGTCAAACCGATCACCCCATGCTTGGCTGCCACGTAAGCTGCCTTGCCCACCGAACCGACCTGGCCGTGCACCGAAGCGATGTTGATGATCCGTCCCCAGCCCTTGGCGCGCATGCCGGGCAGGCTCAAGCGGGTGCTATGGAATACCGAAGACAGGTTGATCGCAATGATCGAATCCCAGCGCTCAACCGGAAAATCCTCAACCGACGCCACATGCTGGATGCCGGCGTTGTTGACCAGGATGTCCACGCCGCCGAACTCGCGCTCGGCGTAGGCGATCATGTCGGCGATCTGTTCAGGGTCGCTGACGTCGGCCGGGTGATGGCCGACTTTGCCACCGCTGTTGTTATTGAGCAGCTCCACCTCGGCAATCACCTTGGACGCATCACCGAAACCGTTGAGGATCAGGTTGGCGCCAGCCTTGGCCAGGCTCAGGGCAATCCCTAAGCCAATTCCGCTAGTGGAACCGGTGACCAGTGCGGTCTTGCCCGAAAGAGTCGTCATGTATACCTCACACAATGCCAGTGGCGTAGAAAGTACCGATCACCACAAAGACCGCCAGGGTCTTGATCAGCGTAATACAGAAAATGTCTTTGTAGGCTTCGCGGTGGGTCAGGCCGGTCACCGCCAGCAAGGTAATCACCGCGCCGTTGTGCGGCAGGGTGTCCATGCCACCACTGGCCATCGCGGCCACCCGGTGCAGCACTTCCAGCGGGATGTCGGCGGCGTGGGCCGCTGCGATGAAGTCATTGGCCATGGCCGCCAGCGCAATGCTCATGCCGCCCGACGCGGAGCCGGTAATGCCGGCCAGCAGGGTCACTGTGATCGCTTCGTTGACCAGCGGATTGGGAATGCTCTTGAGCCAGTCGGCCAGCACCAGGAAGCCCGGCAAGGAGGCGATCACCGCACCAAAACCGTATTCCGACGCGGTGTTCATCGCCGCCAGCAAGGAGCCGCTGACTGCACTTCTACTGCCCTCGGCGAGTTTGCCGCGAATTGCCTTGAAGCCGAATACCAGCACCATAATGATGCCGACCAACAACGCCGCTTGAACGGCCCAGATCGCCGTGAGTTTGGCGATTTCAGTGGTCACCGGCGCGGCCATGCCCGGCAGCGCAAGGCTATGGGTCTTGCCGTACCACTGTGGAATCCACTGGGTAAACAGCAGGTTCATGACGCCGACGGCCAACAGCGGCGACACGGCGATCCACGGGTTGGGCAGTTTGATGTCGGCCGCGGTTTCCGGTTCGTTGCGCAGTTCGGTGCCATAACCCTCACCGGCGCGCAGAGCCTTGTTGCGCTGGCGCTGCAGAAACAGCATGCCGGCGCAGACCACGAAGATCGAGCCGATCAGGCCTAGCCAGGGCGCGGCCCAGGCGGTGGTGTTGAAGAAGGTGCTGGGGATGATGTTCTGGATTTGCGGGGTGCCGGGCAGAGCGTCCATGGTGAACGAGAATGCGCCGAGGGCGATGGTCGCCGGGATCAGTCGTTTGGGAATATTGCTCTGGCGGAACATTTCAGCAGCAAACGGGTAGACCGCGAATACCACCACGAACAGCGACACGCCGCCGTAAGTCAGCAGGGCGCAGACCAGTACGATCACCAGCATCGCCTGACTCGTGCCGAGGAGGCGAATCGCCGCGGCGACAATGGAGCGCGAAAAGCCCGACAACTCGATCAGCTTGCCGAACACGGCACCGAGCAGGAACACCGGGAAATACAGTTTGATGAAGCCGACCATTTTCTCCATGAACACCCCGGTGAAGGCGGGCGCGACGGCGGAAGGGTCGGTGAGCAGAACGGCGCCGAGGGCGGCAATCGGGGCAAAGAGGATAACGCTGTAGCCACGGTAGGCCGCGAGCATTAGCAGCGTGAGCGCTGCCAAGGCAATGATCACACTCATGGTGTGTCTCCTGGATTGTTATTTTTTTAGGGTGGATCTTGGTGAGAGAGGGCTTTAGCGAGTTTCGTGCCAGGCATGCAAGCTATTGAAATATAAGGATATATGCAGATTGGTTGAGTTGGGTTTTAGTCGTTTGTCTCTATTATGAGATTTGTATGGGGTACGCCGACCTCATCACGAGTCAGTTCGCACTGACATTTGACTGCATTTTTCTGCGCGACGCGGTCAACGTACGGGAATGAACTTGCTTGCGATGCTCTGTCTACAAGTGGAGATGAATGTCTCTTTATGGAGACTCTGCAATCCCCAGGGCCACCATTTTCTTATACAACGTCGACCTCCCCAGCCCCAACCGCGCTGCTGCTTTAACAACCTTCCCGCCGCATTGCGCGAGGGTGACCTCAATCAACTGTCGATCAAACCGCTCCCGAGACGCACTGAAAGTCTCATGCGCAACCGGCTCAATCGTTACAGGCGTCGCACGCGCGACCGGTGTAAACGTACCAATTGCCGCGCGGATATCCGCGGTGTTCAGCACCAGGTCATCGCTGAGTAATGCCGCCCGCTCCAGCACGTTGCGCAGTTCACGAATGTTCCCCGGCCAGGCATGTTGAGCCAGCAGGTCCAGCGCTTCGTGGTTCAGTTCGTGTTGACTGCGCAGTTCCTCAAGGATCGCTTCACTGAGAGCAGGCAGGTCGTCGAGTCGATCACGCAGCGGCGGGACCTGGATCGGCAGCACGTTGAGGCGGTAATACAGATCGGCGCGAAATTCGCCGCGTTTGATCGCGGCTTCCAGATCCGTGGAGGTCGCGGCAATCACCCGCACGTCGCTCTGGATCATTTCGTTGGAGCCCACCGGCTCGAACTCCTTTTCCTGCAATACCCGCAGCAATTTGCTTTGCAGTGGCAACGGCATGTCGCCGATTTCATCGAGAAACAGGGTGCCACCCTGGGCGATCTGCAACTTGCCGACGCGACCCTTGCGATCAGCACCGGTAAAGGCGCCGGGCGCGGTGCCGAAGAATTCCGCTTCCAGCAACGATTCGGGAATCGCCGCGCTGTTGATGCTGACGAAGGCTTTGTGCGCGCGCGGCGAAGCGCCGTGGATCGCCTGAGCCAACAGTTCTTTGCCGGTGCCGGTTTCACCGAGCAGCAACACCGCAGACTCGGCGCTCGCGCTGCGCCGGGCGCGGCGTTTGACGTCGAGGCTGGCGGCACTGGTGCCGATAAAGTGCGCGAAGTTGTACTTGGTCTGGCGCGCTCGCAGCAGCGAGCGGGTGGACGCCAGTTCTTCCTGCATGCTCATGTAGCGTTTGAGCATCGGCGAGAGGCTGCGCAATTCGTCGAACAGCGCAAACCCGATGGCACCGATCACCACACCGGCGTCGTCATGAATCGGCAGGCGCATCACCACCAGTGGTTCTTTGGGGGTGTCCTGCATGTCGAGCAAGATCGGTCGACCGGTGCGCACCACGTCGCGCAACAGACTGCCGGGGATCACGCTTTCGCAGGCCTTGCCAATCGCCACTTCCGCCGATTCCAGGCCAAAGCGTCGGGCATAGCGCTCGTTCATCCAGACGATGTTCGCATCGCGGTCGACAATCACCGTGCCTTCACTGGATTGCTCGATGATCTCGAACAACGAGCGGATGGCCAGCAAACGAACGCGCTGGTAGTCCTTGAGGCTTTCGGTGGTGTTCATCGGACGGCCCCAGGATGCGCCGCCGCCAACAGCTCTTTGGTATACGGATGCTGCGGCGATTCAAACACGTCGTGGCTGGCACCGCTTTCCACCACTTTGCCGTCCTTGATCACGATCATGTCGTGAGCCAGTGCGCGCACCACTGCCAGGTCATGGCTGATGAACAGGTAGGTCAGGCCATATTTCTCCTGAAGTTGGCGGAGCAGGGCGACCACTTGTTTTTGCACCGTGCGATCCAGTGCTGAGGTCGGTTCGTCCAGCAGGATCAGCGCCGGTTTCAGCACCAGCGCCCGGGCGATGGCGATGCGTTGGCGTTGGCCGCCGGAAAACTCGTGCGGGTAGCGATGACGGCTTTGCGGGTCGAGGCCGACTTCTTCCAGCGCCCGAATTACCTCAGCTTTGCATTCGTCCGGCGTCAACTGGCTATGCACCTCAAGGCCTTCACTGATGATCTGCGCCACGGACATTCGCGGGCTGAGGCTGCCGAACGGGTCCTGGAACACCACCTGCATTTTCTTGCGCCACGGTCGCAGCTGTTTTTGCGTCAGGCCGTCCAGCGCTTCACCTTGAAAGCGAATGCGGCCTTCGGAGTCGAGCAAACGCAGGATCGCCTGACCCAGCGTCGACTTGCCGGAGCCGGATTCGCCGACAATGCCCAGCGTCTTGCCGCGTTGAATGTTCAGGCTGATGCCGTCCACGGCCTTCAGGTAGGTCTTGCGCTGAAACAGCCCGCCACCGAGAGCAAACTGAACGCGCAGATTGTCCACTTCCAGCACGTTCTCGCGCTCGTCCCGGGGCAGTGCTTCACCTTCAGGTTCGGCGTTCAGCAGCTCGCAGCTGTAAGGATGTTTGGGTTCGGTAAACAGTGTTTCGCAAGGTGCCTGCTCGACGATTTCGCCGGCCTTCATCACGCAGACTCGTTGGGCAATGCTGCGCACCAGATTGAGGTCGTGGCTAATCAGCAGCAACGACATACCGAGGCGCTGTTGCAGGGACTTGAGCAGCAGCAGGATCTTGCGCTGCACCGTCACGTCCAGCGCTGTGGTCGGCTCGTCAGCAATGAGCAACTCCGGTTCGCAGGCCAGGGCCATGGCGATCATCACTCGTTGCCGCTGGCCACCGGACAATTGATGGGGATAGGCCTTGAGCCGCTCTTTGGGCTTGTGAATGCCAACCAGATGCAGCAACTCGAGTATCCGCGCTTGCGCCGCTTTGCCGGCCAGGCCCTTGTGCAGCAGCAAGGTTTCGCCGATCTGTTTTTCAATGCTGTGCAGCGGGTTGAGCGAGGTCATGGGCTCCTGGAAGATCATCGCGATGCGGTTACCCCGTAGCTCTCGCAACACCTTGGCCGGAGCGCCGACCAGCTCCCGGCCCCGGTAGCGAATACTGCCCGTGGTTTCAGTGCCGGTCTCGGGCAGCAGTTGCAGGATCGAGTGAGCGGTCACCGACTTGCCGCTGCCCGACTCGCCCACCAGTGCCAGGCATTCGCCGGGGCGGATGTCCAGGCACAGATTGCGCACCACGGTCTGGCCGCTAAAGGCCACGCAGAGGTCACGGATTTCGATCAGGTTGTTACTCATATCAGCCGTCCGCTTCATGACCTTGGATCAAAGGCATCTCGCAATGCCTCTCCAATAAACACCAGTAAAGAAAGAATCAGCGCCAGGGTGAAAAACGCCGTCAGCCCCAGCCACGGCGCTTGCAGGTTCTGCTTGCCTTGACCGATCAACTCGCCCAGCGATGCACTGCCGGCGGGCATGCCGAAACCGAGGAAGTCCAATGCTGTGAGGGTCGAAATTGCCCCGGTCAGAATGAACGGCAGATAGCTCAGCGTCGCGTTCATTGCGTTGGGCAGGATGTGCCGGACGATCACCTTGCGGTCGGTCAGGCCCAGTGCGCGGGCGGCTTTGACGTATTCCAGGTTGCGTCCGCGCAGAAACTCGGCGCGCACCACATCCACCAGGGCCAGCCAGGAAAACAGCGCCATGATCCCCAGCAGCCACCAGAAATTGGGCTCGACGAACCCCGACAGGATGATCAGCAGGTACAGCACCGGCAGTCCCGACCAAACCTCCAGCAACCGTTGACCGATCAGGTCGACCCAGCCGCCGTAATAGCCTTGCAGCGCGCCGGCAGCGATGCCGATCAGTGCGCTGACAAAAGTCAGCATCAAGGCAAACAGGATCGACACCCGCGCACCGAAAATCACTCGGGCCAACACGTCCCGCGCCTGGTCGTCGGTGCCTAGCCAGTTGACCTTCGTCGGAGGACTGGGGGCCGGTTGGTCGAGGTCGTAGTTCGGTGTGTCGTCGCTGAAAGGGATCGGCGGGAACAGCATCCAGCCACCGTCCTTGTGAATCAGCTTCTGCACATAATCGCTGCGGTAGTCAGGTTGGAACGGCAGCTGTCCGCCAAATTCCTGCTCGGTATGACGCTTCAGGGTGGGGAAGTAGAGGGAACCCTGGTAGCTGATGATCAGCGGTTTGTCGTTGGCGATCAGCTCACCACCGAGGGTCAGCAGGAACAGGCCGACAAACAGCCACAGCGACCACCAGCCACGACGATTTTTCTTGAAACGCTCAAAACGACGACGACCTAACGGCGAGAGTTCGAGCATCAGGCGTTCCTCGCGGCGAAGTCGATGCGCGGGTCGACGAGGATGTAGCAGAGGTCGCCGACGAGTTTTATCACGAGACCGAACAGCGTGAAGATGAACAGCGAGCCGAATACCACCGGATAGTCCCGGGAAACCGCGGCTTCGTAACTCATGCGACCCAGGCCGTCGAGGGAGAAGATCACTTCGATCAACAGGGAACCGGCGAAAAATACGCTGATAAATGCCTGGGGAATCCCCGAGACCACTAGCAGCATGGCGTTGCGAAACACGTGACCGTAGAGCACTCGGCGTTCGCTCAGACCCTTGGCGCGGGCGGTGACCACGTACTGGCGCGTGATTTCATTGAGGAAGGAGTTTTTGGTCAGAATGGTCAACGTGGCGAACCCGCCAATCACCAGCGCTGTCACCGGCAATACCAGGTGCCAGAAGTAATCGGCGATTTTGCCCACGGTCGACAGCGATTCGAAGTTGTCCGAGACCAGCCCTCGCACCGGGAACCAGTTCAGCGAGGTACCACCGGCGAAGACCACGATCAGGAACATGGCGAACAGGAACGCCGGCATGGCGTAGCCGATGACGATCGCGGTGCTGCTCCAGATATCGAAGTGGCTGCCGTGGTGCACGGCCTTGCGGATGCCCAAAGGAATCGACACCAGATAGGTGATCAGTGTCGCCCAGAGCCCTAGGGAAATGGTCACCGGCATTTTTTCCAGGATCAGGTCGGTGACGGTCGCGCCGCGGAAAAAGCTTTTGCCGAAGTCCAGGCGCGCATAACTGGTGAGCATCAGCCACAGGCGTTCGTGCGCCGGCTTGTCGAAGCCATATTGCTTTTCGATGTCCTTGATCAGTTGCGGGTCGAGGCCGCGACTGGATCGGGAGGTGCCGGAGATGCGTTCGCCGGAACCGCCACCGACACTCGCGCCGCCGATGCCTTGCAAGTGTGCGATGGCCTGTTCTACCGGGCCGCCCGGCGCGGCCTGGACGATGATGAAGTTGACCAGAAGAATGATCACCAACGTCGGAATGATCAGCAGCAAACGCCGCAGTATATAAGCCCACATCAGTGCGGCCCTCCGGGTTTGCCACGGCTGATTTGCTCGGCGGTCATCTGTTGGTTGGTCAGCGGCGTGGTGCTGATTTCCCACCAGCTCTCGATGGCTTCGTCATTGCTCGCTTGCTCGTTGGGCCTGCCGAAACGATTCCACCACACGGTGGAGCTGCCCGGCGGGTAATAGTTGGGAATCCAGTAGTAGTTCCATTGCAGCACCCGGTCCAGCGCGTGGGCGTAGTGCAGCATTTCGGGTTGAGTGGTGGCGCGAATCAGTCCGGCGACCAGTGTGTCGACCGCCGGGTTTTTCAAGACCATGTAGTTATTCGCGCCAGGGTCGTTGGCCGAGACCGAGCCGAAGTAATTGATCAGTTCACCCCCGGGCGACGTCGTGACGGGGTAGCCGGTGACGATCATGTCGTAGTCGCGGCTCATCAAGCGATTCACGTATTGGGACGAGTCGATACGGCGGATGTTCATGTCGATGCCGATCTGTTTCAGGTTGCGCTTATAAGGCAGCAGCAATCGGTCAATGCCGTTCTGGCTGACCAGGAAGGTGAAACTCAAT
Source organism: Pseudomonas sp. Ma2-10 (assembly GCF_054330215.1). Lineage (NCBI taxonomy): Bacteria > Pseudomonadati > Pseudomonadota > Gammaproteobacteria > Pseudomonadales > Pseudomonadaceae > Pseudomonas > Pseudomonas sp. Ma2-10. Next base: position 53,096 of record NZ_JBTEYL010000016.1, read on the forward strand.
GGCTTGCCTTCGGCATTGACCAGTTGATCGCCATCGGGTTTCCAGCCGGCCTGTTTGAGCAAATCGAGTGCCTGCAACTGTTTGTCGCGTATCAAGCCACTGCCATCGGTTTTCGGTGCTTGGAAAACCTGGGTGAAAACTTCGTCGGGGATCTGCCCCCGTAGCGGTTCGAGAATCGCCAGTTCGCCGGCGTCCGGCAGTTGTCGGGCGGCGAGGTCGGTGTTGGAAAAGATACTCTGCTGGCGGATGTACATGTCGCGCATCATCTGCCGGTTGCTCCACTCGAAATCCCAGAGCATCACCAGCGCCTGACGTACTCGACGGTCATGGAACAGGGGGTTTTGCAGATTGAACACAAAGCCCTGGGCCGGTTGGGGGGCTTGGATTGCCAGGTGCGCCTTTTGCAGGCGCCCGTCACTGAGGGCCGGGCTGTCGTAGCCGATGGAGTAACCGGTGGCGGAGAATTCTCGGTTGTAGTCGTAGGCACCGCCGCGCAGGACTTGGCGGGCGACATCGGTATCGCCAAAGTACTCGATTTTGAAAAGATCGAAGTTGTAGAGGCCGCGACTGACCGGTAAATCCTTGCCCCACCAATCGGCGTTGCGCTTGAAGATGATGCTGCGACCGGCGTCGACCTTGCCTACCCTGTAGGGGCCGCTGCCCAAAGGTGGCTCGTAACCGCCGCCATTGGCGAAGTCGCGAGTCTTCCACCAATGCTCGGGAAACACCGGTAAGGTCGCGATATCAAGGGGAAGGGTACGGTTTTCATTGCTTTTAAAGTCGAACCGAACCGTTAGAGGTGATTCCACTTCGACGGCTTTGACGTCGGCAAATTGAGTGCGATAACGCAGGCTGCCCTGGGTCATCAACAAGTCGAAGGTGTAGCGCACGTCTTCGGCCGTGATCGGTTTGCCGTCCGCGAAACGGGCCTTGGGGTTCAGGTAGAAGCGCAGGAACAAACCGTCATCCGAGCGCTCCATCTTCTGAGCCACCAGGCCGTACACGGTGTAAGGCTCGTCCAGCGAACGCTGGGCGAGAGGCGAGTAAAGCAGGCCGTCGATCTGTGTGACGCCAATGCCTTTGTCAATGTAAGGCAAAATATGATCGAAATGACCGATCTCGACAGCTGAGCGGCGCATCCTGCCCCCCTTGGGGGCTCGCGGGTTTGTGTAGGCAAAATGACTGAAACCGGCAGGATACTTCGCCGGCTCACCGTACACGGTCAACGCATGTTGCGGTGCTGCAGTCACACCGGTGACGCTCAACAACAGGGCCACGGCGGTGAACAATAAAGTAGGGAAAGCCAGTCGCATTGTCAGCCTTAGAGCCGGGTGGTCAATAACCACAATTTGTACGCTAGCGGCGCGTCCCTCGCCACCCGTATCACCTATCCCAAACACAACGGCCCACCAAATGGCGGGCCGTTGTGCAGAAAACTCAAGGGTTGATCAGTCCTGACGGCTGGTCACTTCCAGCAGGTGGTAACCGAACTGGGTCTTGACCGGGCCTTGCACCACGTTGATCGGTGCGCTGAAGACCACGGTGTCGAATTCCTTGACCATCTGGCCTGGACCGAACGAACCCAGATCACCACCCTGGCGGCTGGACGGGCAAGTGGAATTGGCTTTGGCGATTTCGGCGAAATCGGCGCCACCCTCGATCTGGGTTTTCAGTTCGTTGCACTTGGCTTCTGAGGCAACCAGGATGTGACGGGCAGTGGCTTTAGGCATGGGAAAATGCTCCTTTCAATGTTCAGTAAAGTGCTGAGCCTACCGGATTCAGTGGCCTATTTCTCCTCAAAGTTCCGTCCAGGCCTGCAGGCGGGTATGGCTTTGCTTTATAGGCCTGCATTTCTCAGGCGCTCCGCATGCTGCACATACAGGGCTATCGGGTCGATGCCCTTGCGCAACGGACCGGCGGTCTGGCTGAGGCTGTCCAGATGATCCAACGGATAGTCGGACCGGATGACTTTTCCCAGGTGGGAGCTGTAGCGGCCAACCAGGCCGTCATTCTGCTCCGGTTCGGTGGTGAAATAGTGGGAAAAGGCGCGGAGAAATCCGTGCAGAGGACTCAGAGCATCAAGCCCTTTGTCGAGGAGGTCGCCCTGAAGGGTGCCGCTCCAAGAGTAATAACGTACGCCGTCGACCAGTTCGCGACCCTTGCCACCCCAGGTTTTCGGCAACCCCTGGGGGTACTTGTCGTTGAACGCGCCTACGCCTTCGGTGGTCAGGGCATTCAGGGCGGCGATTGCATTCTGCGGCAGGTGATGGTTGCCGCTGAGCAGCGACAGAAAGTCTGCAAACAACGTTGCAACCGTCGCAGCGACGTGTTCCGGCAGGCGCCCGGGCGTCAGTGCCTTGCGCAAGAAGTCGGCCAGTTCCGAGCCGTGATTGGGTCCGCTGACGGATGTCACCGAAGCGATTACCTCCGACGCTGTCGCCGCCGCATAACGCGCAGCGAGTGCGCCTTGGCTGTGGCCGATCAGGTTGACTTTGTTTGCACCGGTTCCTTCCAGTACCCGTTCGATCTGCGCCAGAAGTTGGTCGCCTCGAACTTCATTACTATGGGTCGCCGACAAGTGCGGGATAAACACTCTTGCGCCTGCACTCCTGAGGGCTTGCTTGACGTCTTGAAAGAGTTCGATCTTGCCGATGCGATCGAAGCCGAAGAGCCCGTGTACCAACAGGATCGGATACTGAGTAGTTGCATTCCGTAGCATGTTCTTTCCTTTTTCGCAGTCGTTCAGGGGGGTATCGATGGGCTCACTCTAAAGCACACCCGCTGTTCGGCGTTGTATGAAAAAGCCGCTGTAACCTGATGAAAACGGAATAGAAAATGTACGAAAATTCGAAAGTACATGAGGTCTTGGTCGGAATATTTGGACATCTTTTTATCTGTTACAGAGCGTTTTCCTGCGATGGCCTACTTTGGGAGCACCTTTTGCCTGTTGATAGTGTCTCGATTCCGACGTCCAGTCCTCGATGGGAGGACTGGAATAGCGGGTGGCTCACGCCGATTGCTGATCCGTGTTCTGCGCTCTGAGCCGGTCGGCCGCCTGGCGTAACAATAATTCCGTCCCGCTCCAGCCAAGGCAGCCGTCCGTGACTGACACGCCATAACGCATTGACGGCCCCAGCGGTTGGCAGCCTTCGAACAGGTGACTCTCGATCATCATGCCGATCAGTGAACGATCACCTTGCAGGCGCTGTTCAAGCACATCGTTAAACACCGCTGGCTGACGCAATGGGTCTTTGCCGCTGTTGGCGTGGCTGCAGTCGACCATGATCCGGGCCGGGATCTTCAGTTTGGTCAAATCGCTGTTCACCCGGGCGACGCTGTCGCATTCGTAGTTTGGCCCACGGTGTCCGCCACGCAGCACCAGGTGGGTGTCGGGATTGCCCGGCGTTTGAATGATTGCTGGATGCCCCTGACTGTCGACACCGAAATGGCGATGCGGATGGGCGGCAGAGCGCATGGCGTCGCTGGCCACACCGACACTACCATCGGTGCCGTTCTTGAAGCCGACCGGCATGCTCAGGCCGCTGGCCATTTCACGGTGGATCTGCGACTCGGTGGTGCGAGCGCCAATGGCGACCCAGCTCAGCAGATCGTCGAAGTAGCCGGCGGCCATCGGTTGCAGCAGTTCGGTGGCAATCGGCAGTCCCAGGCGAAGCATTTCGCGCATCAACTCGCGGGACAACGTCAAACCGCCGGCCATGTCATCGCTGCCATCCAGGTGGGGGTCGTAGGCCAGGCCCTTCCAGCCGACCGTGGTGCGGGGTTTTTCGACGTAGGCGCGCATCACCAGCAGCATTTCATCACTGACCTCCGCGGCGAGGCGGGCGAGGTTGCCGGCGTATTCGAGGGCGGACTGAGGATCGTGAATCGAGCAGGGACCGACGATGACCAGCAAACGGGAGTCTTCACCGTTGAGGATCGCGCGAACCGCCTGGCGGTGGGCGGCGACTTGCTGGCTCAGGGCGTTGCTGAGTGGCAGTTGTTGTTTGAGTTGCAATGAACTGGGCAGACGCAGGGTCAGCGCTTCATTGGCAGGGCTCAAGGTGGACAGCGGCAGAGCAGAGACGGACGAGTTCATATTCGGGCTTCCTGGGCTGGCGGCGGGTTCTTTCCCGCGCGCTGGCCCTACTGGGGTGTTCGACAATTGGCCGGATTGACCGCGCGTGTGTGCTTGCCACCTGTGGGTGACCGATCGGAGGCGGCAGGCTGTCCCGAGCGGAGGCTGCTAAATCGCCAGGCGGTAAAACTGTCGTAACGGTAATAAGTGGCGTAGTTCATTTTTTGAATCCTCTGGTTGTCTGGTGTGTCGCTAAAAAAGTGCGGGGCTGAAAAAACAAAACCCCCGGTCGGGAAGCCGGCCGGGGGTTGAGAATTCTCTGGCGGCGGCCCGTTTAAAGTGGGCGCCGTGTGGGTATCAGGCGCGCCAGTGGCTAAACCAATACCCAAAATAAAAGCTGACCGGGGCACAAACGTCATTCACCCGGGCAGCCGCCACCGAGCGCAGGGCGCTGACGGTACGAAGCGGTGAAGGGGCGTTGAACATGATTTGTCTCCGATGAGTACGCCGAGCTTACTCGAGGCCGGTACGCGTATTCAATCAGAAAATGCTATCGATCACCGGCGGCATTTTCTATCGCTTGAGTGCGTCGCCGGTTGTGACACACTTTGTGCTTCGCTTACGTACAACCTCACAAGGACGAACCTTGACGCCACTGATCATCGTCGGTGACCTTGCCACAAGCATTGTGTGGCATCAGCGCTTCATGCAACTCGTCGTGGAGGCTTGATGGCATTTGAATTACACCCGGCGGCGCTCCGTGATCTGGACTTCGCTCGTGAACTGACTCGCAAAAACATGCTGGGCTATTACATTCAGCACGATCTGCTATGGCAGGACGAAGGGTTCGATGTTGGCTGGGCGGGGCGCGAGAATTGGTTAATTGTGCGCGGCGAGGCATTGGTGGGCTACGTCAGTCTGAGTCGTGATGCCAAAGCCCTGTACATTCGCGAGTTGCACGTCATCGAAGCGTTTCGAGGGCAGGGCGCCGGTTCCTGGACAATTGATCAGGTATTCGCCATGGCGTGCAAGGAGCGACGTCCGGCATTGCGTTTGACAGTTTTTGAAAATAATCCTGCGCAAGCGTTGTATGAGAGAAAGGGGCTGACGGTGGTCGGCACAGACGAGTGTTTCCTGAGAATGCAGCGCGATATCGATGCCTCGCCTGGCTGAAACATGCATACGACAAGCCTTTCAAGATGTATTGAAACTTTTTATATGACGCTTGCTGCTAGGTCTGCCAGTCGCTTTTTGCTAAGGTGTCGGCAACCCAATAAGACCATTTCGCGAGGTGTCTGCTTGATTAGGGTGCTAGTAGTCGATGATCATGATCTCGTTCGTACAGGCATTACACGAATGCTGGCTGACATCGATGGCCTGCAAGTAGTCGGCCAGGCTGAGTCAGGCGAAGAATCCCTGCTCAAGGCGCGTGAATTGAAACCCGATGTGGTACTGATGGACGTCAAGATGCCCGGCATCGGCGGTCTTGAAGCCACACGCAAATTATTGCGCAGTCATCCGGATATCAAAGTCGTCGCGGTCACCGTTTGCGAAGAAGATCCGTTTCCGACGAGGTTGTTGCAGGCCGGTGCCGCAGGTTACCTGACCAAGGGTGCCGGGCTGCCGGAAATGGTCCAGGCTATCCGACTGGTATTTGCCGGGCAGCGCTACATCAGCCCGCAAATTGCACAGCAACTGGCGATCAAATCCTTCCAGCCGACCAATGATTCGCCTTTCGATGCCTTGTCGGAGCGGGAAATCCAGATCGCACTGATGATTGTCGGTTGTCAGAAGGTTCAGATCATTTCCGACAAACTGTGTCTGTCGCCAAAAACCGTGAACACCTACCGTTACCGCATTTTCGAAAAACTTTCGATCAGCAGCGATGTCGAGTTGACGCTGTTGGCGGTTCGTCACGGCATGGTCGATGCCAGCCTCTGAAAATGACTGAAGCCTTCGATCCAAGCGCCTTTCTGTCGACGGTCAGTGGGCGTCCCGGTGTGTATCGCATGTTCGACAGCGAGGCACGCCTGCTCTACGTCGGCAAGGCCAAGAACCTCAAGAATCGTCTGTCGAGTTACTTCCGTAAATCCGGTCTTGCACCCAAGACCGCGGCGCTGGTCGCGCGTATCGCTCAAGTCGAAACGACAATTACGGCCAATGAAACCGAAGCCCTGTTGCTTGAACAAACGCTGATCAAGGAGTGGCGTCCGCCCTACAACATCCTGCTGCGCGACGATAAATCCTACCCTTACGTCTTTCTCTCGGACGGTCAGTTTCCACGCTTGAGCATCCATCGCGGTGCAAAAAAGGCCAAGGGCAAGTATTTCGGCCCTTATCCCAGCGCCGGGGCGATTCGTGAAAGCCTGAGCCTGCTGCAAAAGACGTTTTTCGTTCGTCAGTGTGAAGACAGTTATTACAAAAACCGCACGCGCCCTTGCCTGCAGTACCAGATCAAGCGTTGCAAGGCGCCCTGTGTCGGGCTGGTGGAGCCCCAGGCGTATGCCGAAGACGTACGACACTCGGTGATGTTCCTTGAGGGGCGCAGCAATGCGTTGACGGACGAGTTGTCCGCAGGAATGGAAGAGGCGGCGACCAACCTCGAGTTCGAGCGTGCGGCCGAGTTGCGGGATCAGATTTCATTACTGCGCCGGGTCCAGGATCAGCAGAGCATGGAAGGCGGGACCGGTGATGTCGATGTGATCGCAGCGTTTATCAATCCGGGGGGTGCCTGCGTTCATTTGATCAGTGTGCGCGGTGGGCGGGTGCTGGGGAGCAAGAACTTCTTTCCTCAGGTGGGTATTGAAGAAGACGTTTCCGAAGTCATGGCGGCGTTTCTCGGCCAGTACTTCGTCAGCAGTCCCGAGCGCGACTTGCCGAGCGAACTGATCGTCAACGTGGTTCACGAAGACTTCCCGACTCTGATCGCGGCCATCGATGAGCTGCGCGGTCGCGAATTGACCATCAGCCATAGAGTTCGTGGTACGCGAGCACGTTGGCAGCAGTTGGCGGTCACCAATGCCGAGCAGGCCCTGGGCGCGCGACTGGCCAACCGTCAACACGTTGCCGCACGGTTCGATGCCCTGGCGCAAGTATTGAGCCTGGATGAGCCACCACAGCGCCTGGAGTGTTACGACATCAGTCACTCCAGTGGCGAAGCAACCGTGGCTTCCTGCGTCGTGTTCGGTCCCGAGGGTCCGATCAAGTCCGACTACCGTCGATACAACATTGAAGGCGTCACCCCGGGTGATGACTACGCCGCAATGCACCAGGCCCTCACCCGACGCTTCAGCAAACTGAAGGGCGGGGAGGGCAAGCTACCGGACATTTTGCTGGTGGATGGTGGCAAGGGGCAGCTGTCCATGGCTCGCGACGTGCTCAATGAACTGGCCGTGCCGGATTTGATTTTGCTGGGCGTCGCCAAGGGCGCCACACGAAAGGCCGGTTTCGAAACCCTGTACCTGAATGATGCTGCCCACGAATTCACCTTGCGCGGTGATTCCCCCGCGCTGCATTTGATCCAGCAAATACGCGACGAAGCTCACCGTTTCGCGATTACCGGACACCGCGCCCGGCGTGGGAAAACACGCCGCACGTCTACACTGGAGGGTATCGCCGGTGTCGGACCGACCCGTCGCCGCGATTTATTGAAACATTTTGGTGGATTGCAGGAGCTGTCTCGTGCCAGCATCGAAGAGATCGCCAAAGCACCCGGGATCAGTAAAAAGCTCGCAGAGTTGATTTATGCCAATCTGCACAGCGAGTAGAATGCCCCCTCACCTCGTAGCCAGTTGTGCCGATGAATATCCCTAATCTGATTACCGTACTACGCGTCCTGCTCATTCCGATCTTCATTTTACTGTTCTACCTGCCGTTTCAATGGAGCTACACGGCGTCCGCCTCGGTGTTCGCATTTGCCGCCGCCACAGACTGGCTGGATGGGTATCTGGCCCGCCGACTGGAGCAAAGCACACCGTTCGGGGCTTTCCTCGATCCCGTGGCTGACAAGCTGATGGTCGCTGTTGCGCTGGTATTGCTGGTGCAAGAACATGGCAACCTGTGGCTCACACTGCCGGCCGCCGTGATCATCGGTCGCGAGATTGTCGTCTCGGCACTTCGCGAATGGATGGCCGAACTTGGCGCCCGCGCTCATGTCGCCGTGTCTAACCTGGGCAAATGGAAGACCGCCGCGCAAATGCTGGCGCTGGTGATCCTGCTGGCCAATCCGTCGGATTTCACGTTTTGGGTGCTGGTGGGTTACGCCTTGCTGCTGATCTCCGCGGCCCTGACGTTGTGGTCCATGGTCCAATATTTGCGGGCTGCCTGGCCGCATCTGAAGACCGAGGTGGAAAAGAAATAAACTTTTTTGAATCAAGAGGTTGACGGGGCATCTGGATTCTATAGAATGCGCCTCACCAAGACGCGGGAATAGCTCAGTTGGTAGAGCACGACCTTGCCAAGGTCGGGGTCGCGAGTTCGAGTCTCGTTTCCCGCTCCAAATATTGCGCTGCAGAGCTCCACTAAATTCTGTATGCGATTGAAATCAGGACCTTCGGGTCCTTTTTTCGTTCCTGCGAAAACATCGAGTTGTTGATAGCGCTGCAGAGCATACCCTCGAGGCGGTGTTCAATCAGTGGGTCGATTGCCGTCTGCCGCGGTGGAACGTTGCAGGCTACTTCAGCGGATCCGAACTGCTCGACGCCAAAGCGTCAGCGCCATGATGGCGGCCTGTAGGGTTAGCTGGTTTTGATTGATCTTGAGTAGCTGGGATGGAAACAGGTCTGAACGTGGCATTGCCATTCCTCCGGAAACGGGAGCAGCGTAGTACCGAGGATTTTTAGGAATGGACGACCTTCCAACAAGTTGATCGTTGGTGCTTCTCATCGGAAACTGCTGATGTTCGCTTGCTGTGGTGGCTTTTAGCCGCTAATAGTGAGGGTGTGTTGGAGAGGGCGCGAAGATGATTCCGAGATTTGTTGTTGTTCCTGCGGTCCCCACGGAAACCGGATCCACGCGTAGCGGCTCGCGCTTCTACTGCCAAACCGCACCTATAGGTTTTAACCTCTACGACAATGAGGGGAAACTGCGACTGCAGACTACCTATCAGTCCCGTGCAGAGGCTCAGAGCGAGTGCCAGCGGCTTAATGTGGAGCCGCTTGAAACGATCCTCTCAGAACGGGGATCTACACGCGTCTTATAGGCATTCGCTAAATCACAGCCCGGTTCGTGGGGCGGAACGTTTGGATATGGGGTCTAGGGGCGATTACTCGTTTATCCCATTCAGCTTGCAATACTCTTTCCAGTCTATTTCTACCATTTCTGCGACTTCCCGATGGAACTCCAGAGTCCGGTATTTCAGTTCTTCGGGAGACTCTGAAATCAGTGTCAGCGTTAGTTCCCATACTTCTATTCCAAGACGCGTAGCCTCTTGTTCAAAGGCTGACTCAATACACAATTTTTTTTCGTCCTGACTCAGTCCCTGGACCGCGTCATTGAGCGATGAGTCACCGTTGAAGAATTTCGAGAGTGCGAGTTCTCTTCTTAAATCATCTGAGTTCATCAACTGCTCCAGCCTTGTGCGCCGTCCGGAAATTTTTTCCTGGCGTGATATCGCATTGACCATCGTCAGGCAGTGCCAGTCTCATCGAACCAACCGCGAATCATTTGGGTAAAAAACAGATGCGTCGTATCCCACCAACGCTTCCACCAACTGCCTATTTCGCCGTTCTCAAGTGCTATCAAGGGCCGGCTTCCCAGTTTTTGCCCCGCATCGTACAGTTCCAGTCTTCCAACGACGGTGCCAACAGCGATAGGCGCTTCGAGCGGTCCATCAATCTCCAGGCGTGTTTCTAATTCTCGATTTTTATTCTTGGGTAAGGTGAGGGTCATATCGTCCAGTAACCCCAGAGCGATCGATCGATTTTTACCTTTCCAGAGCGCTGACCACGTGAGTATTTCGCCGCCTTTTTTGTAGGTTTGGGTGTCGTAGAAACGAAAGCCGTAACCCATGAGCTTTTCCGTTTCTGCCGTGCGTTTATGCGTGCTACTTGCGCCAAAGATCACACTGATCAGGCGCCGCCCGCTTCGGTGCGCCGAAGCCACCATGCAATAGCCAGCCGCTTCGGTATGGCCGGTCTTCAATCCGTCGAAGCTTGCGTCTCGCCACAATAGAAGATTGCGGTTGGCTTGCCGTATTCCATTCCAGGTGAAGTGTTTCTTGGCGTATAGAGCGTAGGAATCAGCATCTTCGCTGATGATCGCGCGAGCCAACGTTGCCATGTCTCGGGCCGATGAATAATGCTCTGGCTCAGGCAGGCCGGTGGAGTTCATGAAGTGTGTGTTGCTGATCCCCAGCGTCGTAGCGGTCGAGTTCATCATCCCGACGAAAGCGCCTTCGCTCCCGGCAACATGTTCGGCGAGCGCAACGCTTGCGTCATTGCCCGAGTCGATGATCACACCGCTGAGCAAGTCGTGAACCGAAACAGAGCTGCCGGGGTCAAGAAACATGCGTGAGCCGCCGGTACGCCAGGCATTTTCGCTGACCGTGACCATGTCATCAGCGCTGATACGCCCGGCCTTGATTTCACGACTGGTGACAAATGCCGTCATCATTTTCGTCAGGCTGGCTGGCGGTAGACGCATATCACTGTTGTGGCTGGTAATAACGGTACCCGTTGCGGCGTCGATCAGTATCCAGGCTTTGGCGCCGAGCTTCGGCGCAGCAGGGATCATGGCCCCTCGAGTGTTATTGTCAGCCAGAGCAGGGTTAGCCCAGGCAAGAGGTGTTATTACACAGAGGATGGTTAACAGGAGCCGGAACAACAGGTATTTCACAAGCAAGAGGCCTTGGGTCAGCAGAAAGTGCTGTCAAGCTAGCCTCCAGGGAAGGGGGGCTCAAATTAAGCTGGATTAAGTTAAATTTAATATTCAGTCACCGATGAATACGTAGATCAATCCGAAACCATCGGGCAGTGAATCAAAACACGGGTGCCGCGTCCGATGGCGGCAGGCTGGATATCCAGCGAGTAACCGTGCAATTTCACAATGGCTGCGACCAACGATAAGCCGAGGCCGTGGCCGGGTTGCATACTGCTTGCCTCCCCTCGATAGAGCCTGCGAATGACATGTGTACGGTCCGTCTCGGGTATCCCGGCCCCGTCGTCGGCGACTTCAATGATGACTGTTGAATTCTTGATGCTACCGCACAATTTGATATGCCCGCCCACCGGCGCAAACTTGATGGCGTTATCCAGTAAGTTGACCAGCGCTTCGAACAGCAACGATGAGTCGCCATACAACCTGGGCAAGTCACTGGTGATTTCCAGGGACAGCGTCTGAGAGCGGTCCAATGCCAAGGGTTCATAAAACTCATGTGCCTGTTGCAACAGCGCCATGATCGGAAAAGGCGCAAATGCCGAGCGACGACGGATATCGTCGAGTTCGGCGACTCGAAGCAGTCCTTGAAAGCGCACCATGATCGATTCGCTTTCCTCAAGGGCCTGATTCAATGTGTGTTGGTGAGCACTGTCCAGAGGCAATTGTTGGAGCTGATAAAGCCTTGCACGCAACCGTGTCAGTGGCGTTCTTAGATCATGGGCAACCCCATCGCAGACACTCTTGACCTCATGCATCAGTTGCTCGATATGATCGAGCATCGTATTCACGGCGCTTGCCAGCATATCCAGCTCATCACGGCGGGCGGACAAGGGTAAACGCTCTGCCAGGTTGCCTGAAACGATACTTTCCGTACAAAGCTGAAGGCGTTTGACACGACGCAACGGTCGGCGCCGCAACAACCGCCAGCCAATTAATCCGGGAATAAGTGTTAACGAAAACCCCCACATCAAGGCCTGTTCGATAATCCCGCCCACGGCAGAAATCGAGCCGCCGTCACGCGCCAGAATAAGAATATGCCCGTCGGGGCGGCGCGCTAACAGCGCATAACTGCTTCTGGTTTCTTTGTCGGGAAAGGCAATACTCAGTCCGCGCTCAAGATAATGAACCTTGCCATCATCGGGCAGACTGGAGCGCAATTTGAGCAGGTCTCCGGCAACGTGCTGTCCATCGGGTGTGAATAATCCGTAAGCATCGATCCCGGGCGTTGAATAGGCTTCACTGGCCGCCAGTTCTGTCACCAGTTTTTCATCATCGATCTTTTGATAGTAGTGGGCACGCTGCAGTAATGTTCGCTCGGCAACGGTCCCCAGATAGTGGGAGATTTCCCAGTACAACACGCCTGTAAAGAGTGCACCCCAGGCCACAAAAAACAGGGCGTAGAAACCGATCAATCGACTACCGGACGAGCGCCATTCCTCAGTCTTTGGCAGCAAGGACATAACCAGCACCGCGTATTGTATGAATGGCGGGAGTCCCTTCATCACCTTCAAGCTTTTTGCGCAGCCGACCGATGTGGACATCAATAATGTTCGTCCCGGGGTCGAATCGATAACCCCAGACCTCTTCAAAAAGCATGGTGCGGGTGACCAGTTGACCGGCACTGCGCATCAGGTAATTGAGCAGTTTGAACTCGGTTGGCAGCAGCAGGATATGTTCGTCATTTCGAGTCAGTTTATGCTCGACCAGGTCCAGTCGCAGGTTCCCACAACTGAGTTGCGGATTGCTTGCATCTGCATCTGCACTGGTGCGCCGAAGCAATGCGTCAAGACGCGCAACCATTTCGATAGCGGAAAAAGGTTTGGTCAGATAGTCGTCGCCGCCCGCGCGAAGCCCTTGGACGCGCTCATCTACATCTGAAAGTGCGCTGATCATCAAGACGGGCGTCTGAATTCCCAGACTCCGTAACGTACTGACAATAGTTAGCCCATCAAAGTCGGGAAGCATTCGATCCAATGTAATGGCGTCATAACCTCCTGCAATCGCCAGGGCCAGCCCGTCTCGTCCGGTGGCGGCCCATCTTGAACTGAACCCATGGCGTTGGAGTTCAGCAATGATGACTTCCGCCGTCACCTTGTCGTCCTCTATGACCAACGCACAACTCATAACTTCCTCCGCTTTAACTTGTTTTTAGCGCTTGCGGCTCGATGCCGAGCGTTTACGCAGGCGTACCCTAGTGACCAACGGTGCAGCCGAACATTAAATATTTCTTAACCTACCTTAACCCCGTCGCCCGCCTAGGCACGGATATATTCGCGACAGCAACAGATTCACTCGCACTGAGAGGATGAAAAATGTGGCCCATTTGGGTCCGATCAGTCGGGTCTGTAGGTTGAACGCTCAGGGACATAAGGCGTGGACTTACGTCGTTGATCTGATAACGAAAGCTGAAGTTAGCGCTTCAGCCTGTCGGGCACGTCCACAGTTGGATGAAGGGTTGGCTGTTGTCTGGCACTCCAATCCATTGGCTCATGGCGTGACATTGGCCGTTAAAACACAACTGGTAATCGCCAGCCTCCGGTGTTCGCCCCAGGTTCAGTGGCTGTAGAGGCGGCAGCTGACGTCGGTAGTGCCAACTGCCATTTTCCAGACGGGCGTCTGGCGGGATCTCCATCCCTGCACCGTTGCCACGCACACGTGCTTCCTCCAGTACCAGGCCCTGCTCAGTGACGCGGTAGTCCTCCTCCCAACGAATCTTTTCAATGGTGTGATTCCACGCCAGGGTGAAGTGCGAAATCGACAGCTGAGCCCACACGGCGCCGGCGAGGCCCAGACATAATCCGATCATGCGTTGGCGATCCCGGCCTGACGGGAGCGCCAGACGTGTTGGAGTATCACCAATGCTCCAAGGGCGAAGCCCAGTTCATCGGTCAATGGCAGCGCCACTACCAGCAAGGCGCCTGCGCCAACACTCAATAAACGCTCCCATACGGGCATCTTCCGTTGCAGGTAACCGGTGGAGGCCATCCCCCAGAGCCCGACCGCCAGCGCTGTCTTGACCAGCATGTAGGCGGTCATCCACAAGTTGTCACCTTGCAGCATGAGGGCGGGGTTGTAGACCGCCATAAACGGAATGACGAACCCCGCCAGTGCAATTCGCACCGCCCATAGGCTGATCTTGAATCCACTTTCCTTGGCAATCGGTGCTGCCGCAAAGCAAGCGAGGGCAACTGGCGGCGTCAGGTCGGCCAGGATGCCGAAATAGAACACGAACATATGCGACACGATCAGCGGTACGCCCAGTTCCAAGAGGGCAGGGGCTGCGATCGAACTGGTGATGATGTAGTTGGGGATGGTCGGAATGCCCATGCCCAGTACCAGGCAGGTGATCATCGTCAGGATCAGCGACAGCAGCAGGTTGTCCCGGCCAATAGCCAAAATGTAACCGGCAAAAGTCGAGGCCACGCCGGTCAGTGACACCACGCCGATAATGATGCCCACCAGAGCACAGGCGACCCCGACCGGTACCGCGTGGCGTGCGCCTTCGACCAACGCATGCAGGCAGATAGTCAGTGTTTCGCGACCGCCCTTGATGAATCCGCACACCACCACCAGCACCGCGATGACCCCAAATATCACGGCGATCCCTAGCTGGAAAAAACCGGTACACAGGATGCCTAGTGCTACCCAAAAAGCGCAGCGCAAGCCAAAACTTTGCACCCGCAGAATGATCGCCGAGCCAAGAATCACGATGGCCGTCAGTGCCAGCCCAACCATGCCCGAGAATAGGGGAGTGCGCCCGGAGAACAGCAGGTAGACCAAGACCAGCAGGGGAATCAACAGGTACCAGTTTTCCTTGACCGCGCCCAGCGCGCTGGGGCATTGATCCTTGGGTAAGCCCTTAAGGTTAGAGCGCTTGGCCTCCAGATGAACCATCCAGAACACAGAGCCGAAGTAGAGGGTGGCCGGAATCAACGCCGCCTTGGCAATCTCCACGAACGGCACGTTGATGGTTTCGGCCATGATGAAAGCGACCGCGCCCATCACCGGCGGCATCAGCTGGCTGCCCATGCTGGAGGTCGCTTCCACCCCTCCGGCAAACGCGGCCCGGTAGCCAAAGCGTTTCATCAGCGGAATAGTGAATTGCCCTGTGGTCACGACGTTAGCAATCCCCGAGCCGGTGATGGTCCCCATCAGCGCCGACGAGGCGACCGCGACTTTGGCTGGCCCGCCCAACTTGTGACCGAACAGCCCCATGGCGAAGTCGGTGAACAGCTTGATCATCCCGGCCTGTTCGAGAAAGGCACCGAACAAGATAAACAGAAAGATGTAGGTGGCCGACACGTAGGTCGGTGTGCCGTACAGGCCCTCGGTGCCAAATGACAATTGGTTGATGATCTGGTCGAAGCCATAACCGCGGTGTGCCAGCTCGCCCGGTAGATACTCGCCGAACAGGCCATAAGCCAGGAACAGGCCGCAGATGATTGGAAGCGCAATGCCCATCACCCGTCGGGCAGCTTCGAACACCAGCGCGACCAGCAGAATACCAATCACCGTGTCGGAAGAGGTCAGATCTCCCGAGCGCTGGATCAGGTCGGCCTCGAACACCCACTGATACATCGCTGTGGCAATGGCGGCGAGGCTGAGCAGCCAGGCCAGTGGCTGCCAGGGACGGCCCTTGCCGTAAGCGGGGTAACTTAAAAATACCACCCAAAGCAGGAAGCCGACGTGTACGGCACGCAGTACCTGACTTGAGAATGGTGCAAACGCTGCGGTGACGATCTGAAAAATCGAGAACAGTAACGCGACGTAAAACAAGGTTTTTGGCCAGTCTCGCGGATTCGCGGAGATGCCCTGATGACTTTCACTCATTAGCTGCCTGCCTCATGACTGCATTGAAAAAGGGGCGAACAGTTGGCGCAGCGACAACCCTGACCGCTGCGCCACGCGCCATTACAGCGCGCCTTTTTCCTTGTAGTAGCGCTCGGCGCCTGGATGCAGCGCAATTGGCAGGTTCTTGGCAGCGTTTTCCAGCGTGATGTCCTTGGCCGCCGAATGAGAGTTGCCCAGACGTGTCAGGTTTTCGAACAGCAGTTTGGTCATTTGATAAGCCACTTCATCGGGTACATCAGCACGGGTAACCAGGATGTTGGTGATCGCCACCGTTGGCACCGCATCAGGTTGCCCGTCATAGGTATTGGCTGGAATCATTGCGCTCTGATAGGCCGGGTTGCCGATTTTTGCGACTACATCAGAAGGGATGGAGACATAGTTCAGTGGCATGACTGAGGACAGGTCACGAATGGCCGCCATGCCCAGCCCGGAAGACTGCAGCGTGGCGTCCAGTTGCCGGTTCTTGATCAACTCAACCGACTCGGCAAAAGGCAGGTATTGCACTTTGCCCATGTCTTCATAGGTCAAGCCCGCGGCTTTGAATATCGCCCGCGCGTTGAGTTCGGTACCTGATTTCGGTGCACCGACCGATATTGTCTTGCCTTTGAGGTCGGCCAGGGTCTTGATCCCTGACTCCTGGCTGGCCACGATTTGAATGTAGTTGGGGTAAGCACCGGCAATCGCGCGCAACTTGGTCAGCGGCGCATTGAAGCCTGCATCTGCAACGCCATTCTTCGCATCGGCCACGGAGTCACCCAGCGCGAGCGCCAACTCACCTCGACCGGCCTGGAGCAGGTTCAAATTTTCCACCGACGCTTTGGTGGCTTGAACCGAGGTCTTCACGCCTGGAATGCCGTCGCTGTAGATCTGCGACAGACCGACACCAATCGGGTAATAAACCCCGCTGGTGCCCCCGG
Organism: Pseudomonas sp. Ma2-10; assembly: GCF_054330215.1. Lineage (NCBI taxonomy): Bacteria > Pseudomonadati > Pseudomonadota > Gammaproteobacteria > Pseudomonadales > Pseudomonadaceae > Pseudomonas > Pseudomonas sp. Ma2-10. The sequence goes on from NZ_JBTEYL010000016.1 coordinate 69,815, forward strand.
TCAGTATGTTGATGAACTCAGGTGCGGCATGAGTTGCGGTGGTGACTGCCAAGGTTGCCGCGGCGGCCAGCAGGGTAAAGCGGCTTTTTACTCGCATGGGAAACTCTCCGTCTTGTTATGGCTGAATGCAGAGTGACTCCACTGTAGTTGATAGAGACGCAAAGGTTGCAAGTTGATGGCCAATCTCTGCACGGGAATGCACTGTCAAGCTGACGTGCACGGCGGACTGTGGGTGAATTGTTTTGTAATCATTTGGCCGGTGCAGGTTGGAGCTCATCACTTATCCGGTTAGTCTTGCCCTCACCACAGTGCTGAACTTCAACTGGAATCCACTCGGGTGATCAAACCGCTTTTATTGATACGCCGTCGTTTTGCCTCGATCCGTTGGCGCACACGAGTCACGCTTTGGGTAGCCGCTACTCTCGCGGGACTGCTGGTGGTGATGTTCGCTCGACTGGCCGACCTGGCATTGACGCAATTTGCCCAACAGACCGCCGAACGGCCTTGGCTGCCCTTTGTATATACACCTCTGGTGGGCATGTTGGTGGTGTGGCTGACCACTCGTTTTTTTGTCGGTTCACAGGGCAGTGGGATCCCCCAGGTGATCGCCGCCACCCGGCTGGCGCACCAAGGTAAACCGGTCGATAAACTGGTGTCGTTACGTATTGCCTTCGCCAAGATGGGCCTGGGTACCCTGGCACTCACCGGTGGCTTCTCGGCCGGACGCGAAGGCCCTTCGGTTCAGGTCGCTGCCTCGATCATGCATTTTTTTCACCGCTACTTGCCCAACGCACGCATCATCCGCAGCGAAGATTTGATCCTCGCTGGCGGCGCTGCGGGCATTGCCGCGGCCTTCAACACGCCGTTGGCAGGTGTGGCCTTTGCGGTAGAGGAGTTGGGGCGCAAGCTGGAAACCCGAACCAGTGGGGTCTTGCTCAGCACGATTATCCTGTCGGGGATGGTCGCGATTGCCTTGCAGGGCAACTACAACTATTTCGGTCACTTCGACGTTCAAGATATCCAGCTCGACTTCGTTGTTCCGGTGCTGGCGATCGGTATTGGATGTGGTCTTCTGGGTGGATTGTTTAGCCGGATGTTGCTGTGGCCGCAGCGGCATCATCGATTTGTCGTCTGGCAATGGCGCCGCGTGCATCCCGTCTGGTTCGCCGGCATATGTGGAATGATCGTGGCGATACTCGGTTGGCTCAGTGGCGGGATGTCGTTCGGCAGTGGATACGGGATCACATCCCAGATCATCACTTCCGATGTCGGCCTGCCGTGGCACGCGCCAATTACGCGTTTTCTCGCGACGGTGGTGACTTACTTTTCCGGCATTCCCGGCGGCATTTTTGCCCCCTCCCTGGCGGTAGGGGCGGCCATTGGAGCCAATGTGGCGGAGCTCTTCGGACTGGCTGCACAGCCAATGATTGCTTTGTGCATGGTCGGGTTTTTGGCTGCGGTAACGCAGTCGCCGATCACGTCGGCGATCATCGTGATGGAGATGATCGACAGTCATGGCATGGTCATCAGCCTGTTGGCCGTGGCGCTGATTGCCAAAGCGGTCAGCGCCAGAATGGGGCCTGAGTTGTATCAACAGTTGGCTCGTGGCTTTCTACAGTCCACAGACAGTGGTGCATCTGCACGAAAACCAGGTTGATCTAACGCAGCAGTTGTCGAGCCGCGGCACTGAGCGCTTGTTTGTCTTCCTCCAACGTCAACGACAGGGCTGAGCGTTTGAGTAGTAGGTCTGCGTGCCTGACGCAGGCATCCTTGAACATCGGCGGGTTTATCTGCGCCAGGCTGACAAGCGCTTTCATCATGCGCAGGTCTACTTCGATCAGGCTCGCGCCGTCTCTGGCAATCGGTGCAAAAAAGTCTTCAAACAGATCATCCACAATCAGGCCGCGCAGGTAAACCTGCTCGCAGTCTTCATCGATATTCCCTGCGGGGTCTTGTGGTTTGCCCCAGCAAGTGAGGCTTCTGACCCCCCGGCCAATGACGTCAATGGCCGTTCCTGGGTCATTGACTGCTGGCGATAGGGCGCGTGAGGCAATCTCTGAAAGTACCGACAGCCCGAATCGGGGGTCGTGTTCAAACGTTCGCCGTACACCAATGGTCAACGCGGCGAGGATTTTTTCGGTGCGGGCGTGCAACTCGTCTACGCGCTCCGTGTTCAAACTCACGGTCCGGGCGAGCGGCATGCCCAGATGCACAAACGTTCCCGGAAGGATGTCCAGAAAAATCTGAATCTCGTCTGCTTTTGCAACGACGCCTAACGCGTGCACGTCGATATGTTGGACGTACCCGGTTTGGTGACTTGTGATTGTTTGGGCAGAGGCAGGGATCAGCCATTTGGCAGGGTAAGCGGCTCCGCCCAAATGAGGCCATCGGACCCGGTTGTTAATTGCGTCGATTGTCGCTTGTTCGACACGATCAATGGTTTCACCTACACGGCCGAGTTTAGACAGGTGATCGATCCAGCGCAGAAGCGTGTAAACAATCAGAATCACCACCGCGATGGTCACCGCAAATAGCAGAACCCTTCCTTGTGTGCCGTAGGCCCCGGTACTCAGTGCAATGATTCCCACCAGGCTAAACAGAAATGAGCCGATAAAGGTAGCGAGGGCATTTTGTGTCGTGGTGTCTTCCATCACCAGCGTGGTGGCGCGGGGCGTCACGCCAGTGCTGGCCGCACCGTAGGCTGTCACCATCGTGCTTAACGAAAAAGTGGTCACCGCGAGCATGCTTGAGGCAATGATGCCCAAGATCTTGTCGACGGCGTCGGCGCCGATACGGGCGGGCAATGATTCGGGAATGTAGTCCTTTAAGACAACGGCGAGCAACGCTGTTGCCACGCCTAGCAGCGAAAACAGCGTGGCTCTGAACCACAGCCGTTTGGTCAGTTGATGTAACAGCCAGCGCCAACGAGCAATCATTTTTTATACCTTTTTATTAGCATAGATTAATGCTCAGACATTGATCGGGCCTCCTGCGCAGTGATACTCACTGTGGGTGCCGCCGGTATAACTGCTGCACTTGGATCAAACAAAGCGGAGGTGTTCGGCCTGGCCGCGCAACTGATCGGGGGCACTTCGCAGGATGGCATTGTTGAATTCGACCAGGGGGTAGAATCTCACAGGCTAATGGGTAGATTAATTCGAGAACAGCACACTAGCTTGATTGGACAATGCTATCGACAGGTGTCTCATCCGGCACATCGGGTGCTGCTGTCAACTCGGTAATCACGCTGAAGTCACTCACCTCAACGGCGCCCAATCCGTAGCCCAGCAGATGGAAAGAGAACGCCTTACGCGACTGCGGATTGGCGAAACTGAACTCCATCACCAGCGGCTGATCGGCAGTGACGATCATCTCTGCCGGCAGGCCCAATTGCACATCCTGCTCAAACTCCTTGGCCTTGAGCTGTATGTGGGCGTTCTGTTGGGGATCTACAGAGCGCACGGTCAGCCGCACACGAGTGTGTGAGCCCTTGGGCATTTCCAGATACTGCGCGCCAATGAGATTGTCGGCCCAGTCATTCTTGATCTGCGCCTGAAGGGGGATGATGGCGGGACTGCCGAACTGGTAGTGTTGGTTCAACGGCGTCCGGAGCAACGAATGGTCCAGCGCCGTAGCTCTTGCTGTGATTTGTCGAGCACGTTTGCCTCCGTACTGACCGATCAAGGTCGCACGCTCGGCAATGAAGCCTGCGCTGGCGTAATACCGACAGTGCTGTTGAAAGTCGCACTCGGTCAAGGTGCCTTGGCCATCGTGATAACGCAGTTTGCCGTTCGTGAATGACATGATTTCGCGACCCGTTGCATAGTCACGAAACAGCGAACGTCCGCTCAAGACAGAAGGGACGGGCAAGGCGAAATAATCGAGTATTGAGGCGCTCAGATCGACATGCCCGTAGACCCCAGACTTCACCTTGGGCAATTGCTCCTGCTCGGGCGCCAGCATCAGGTTGAAGCCCCAAGAGGAGGCCAGGCGCACACCATCGATGCCGTGGGATTCGTCCGAGGTGATCACCACCAGGGTGTCTTTCAAGATACCCTGACGTTCCAGACCGCTGAGGAATAGCCCCAGGGCATCATCCAGATACCCGACTGCGGCTTGCTTGGGTGTGTCGTAGTGTTGCAGGTAGTCTTCAGGGAACGAATAGGGTTGGTGGGTGCCAACGGTCAGCAGAGTCAGCATCCACGGTTTTTTCTGCTTTTTCAGCTGGCCGACATAGTCCAGCGCACCGTCGAAGAATGCTTTGTCATCCTTGCCCCAAGGGAATTCCAAGTAGTTGCTGTTGGTGAACCAATCCAAGCCATGGGTGGCATCGAAGCCGATGTGCGGCATGATCTTGTCTTTGGCCATGAAGCGCAGGCCGGCACCCTGGAGGTAGTGCGTAGCGAACCCATATTTGTGCAACTGGGCCGGTAGGCATGCCTGATTACGTTCGTTCTGGGTCAACATTTCGACCCCTTTGGGTGTGCCGTTGGCCAGTTTGTCGTAATCGCCGCAAAGCATCGCATACAGACCGCGAATGGTTTGATGGTTATGCAGGACATAGTCCGGCGTATTCATGCCGCGTTCTGCCCAGCGACTCAGATTGGGCATGAGGTTTTCTTGAAAGCTGCTGCGCAGGGCTTTGCGGTTGACGTCAACGTAGGCGCCGGGAATACCTTCCAGCGCAATGATCAACACATTGCGAGCACGCCCTGGTGCTGCGAGCAGTTTTTGTCCGTCCAGATCGAGTTGGGTGAGTCCCGTCATTTGTGGAGGGACATCGACAACATCACCTTCCAACAATTCTTCTGCCCTTGCCTGGAGATCGCCAGCGCTCGCGGCCAGTAACTGATGCGGGAGATTGAACACGCGCCACTGATCTTCGTCGGAGGGGTATAAGTGTTGGGCGCCCCAGTGGGCGATTAAAAGCAGCAGCGGTACTGCACAGGCGCTTCGTGGTAAGGCAGCAGGGGGCGTAGAACGCCCCATCCACTGCGTTATCAGCCAAATCACCAGCCCAATGCTCAGGGTGGCGCCCAGCCATGGCAGGGCGAAACCACCACCGGTAGAGTTTTCCAGAAACTGAGGGTCGATCAGGTAGTGCAGATCTGAGGAGTTTGGAAGCCTACCCACGGCGCTGACCAGTTCGGCAGTGGCCAGCGTCATAAGTCCCCAAGCCAGCAACACTGGAAGTGCTAACCACCAAGGACGGCGCTGCAGGAGTACGATGAGCAGGCTCGCAATTCCCAGATCTGAAAGGTAGCCGAGTGGATTAGACCAGCCCAATGCTGCACGCAGGCACAAAGGCAAGATCAGAACCAATCCGCTCAACGCGATGAGGCGTGCATAGGGTTGTCGTAACCAGTGACGGATAACGTTCAAAAAAAAGGCCTTCCAGACATGAAATCTTCATACAAGTATGCTGGATGGTATCAAACGACGGGGAGGCTGATCGGGATATTCGATAAAGGTACGTCGTATTGAGCCGATATGCGGCATGGATATTGTTTCGTATACCAATAGCTTTGAACCTCAAACCCCATTCCAGAACACTGAGTGAAATGCACTAATGCCTGGTTGTAGCCTTGAACATTAACTGTTTCAGGCTGTTAACGCCGCCATGCTCGTGTAGGTCAGATGTTAATATATTACCTTTTAAGTGCCCCGAGGACGTTGATGACCAAGCATCAAGCTACAGCCGAAACCCCTAGAGCAGCCGCGATTCTGGCCCGCTTCCTGTCGTCGGAGTCCGCTGGCGGTCTTGTACTGATGGGCGCAGCACTGGCCGCCCTGATTGTGGCTAACACGCCTCTCTCCCAGAGTTACTTTGCAGCCTTGCACAGCGTCTGGCTGGGCATGTCTGTCGAGCATTGGGTGAATGATGGCCTGATGGCGATCTTCTTCCTGATGGTCGGCCTCGAAATCAAAAGAGAAGTGCTGGCAGGTGGGCTTTCTACCTGGGGCCAGCGCGCCTTGCCGGGGTTTGGTGCCTTAGGCGGCATGGTTGTTCCTGCGCTGATCTACATCGCAATCAACTGGGGGAATCCTGAGACCTTGGGTGGGTGGGCGATCCCAGCCGCGACCGACATCGCATTCGCCTTGGGTGTCTTGTCGCTGCTGGGTAAGCGAGTCCCGACTTCGTTGAAGGTGTTCCTCGCGGCCTTGGCGATCATTGACGATCTGGGCGCGGTGGTCATCATCGCCTTTTTCTATACATCGGGCCTTTCCATGCCGATGTTGCTGGCTTCGCTCGCGACCCTGGTCATTCTGATCGCGATGAATCGACTGGGCGTACGACGGCTGTTCCCGTATCTCTTGGTCGGGGGCGTGTTGTGGTTCTTCGTGTTGCAATCGGGCGTGCATGCCACGCTGGCAGGTGTTGCTGTGGCACTGTGCATCCCTATGGGCAAGCCAGAGGAAGAAGCCCGGTCTCCGCTGCTGTTCCTGGAAGAGAAGCTCCATATGTGGGTAGCCTTCGCTGTGGTGCCGATTTTTGGCTTCGCCAACGCGGGTGTGTCATTGGCCGGTATTTCGATGGAGAACCTGGTCGACCCTGTGCCGCTGGGCGTAGCGTTGGGTCTTTTGGTGGGCAAGCAGATCGGTATCTTTCTACTGGCTGCTCTGGCCATTCGTCTAGGCCTGGCCAAGTTGCCGGAAGGGAGTAACTGGGCGCAGCTTTACGGCGTAGCGCTATTGTGTGGCATTGGTTTCACCATGAGCCTGTTCATTGGCAATCTGGCGTTCGCTGGATCGGCTCATTTGATTGATGAAGTCAAAGTCGGGGTATTGATCGGTTCGATCCTGGCAGCGATAGGTGGCGTCCTAGTCCTACGCCGCAGCAGCGTTCTAACAGGTGCAGCGGTAACCCGATAACCTCGCTTGAGTTAGCCACAGTATTTCTGAATCGCTAGAAATACTGTGGCTTTGAACACTGTCTCAGCGCAGCAGCAATATAGGTATGGTGGTTGTACGAAGCATCGTGGTAGTTGTGCTTCCTATCAGAAACTGTCGAATGCGTGAGTGCCCGTAGGCTCCCATGACCAGTAGATCAATTTCGTGCTCTGTTTGATGAGCATGCAAAGCTGCTTCCAGTTCTCCTTCACGAATATCCGCGTGTACAGTTAAACCTGCAGCTTCCAGTATCCCGCGAGCGGTAATCAGGTGCGCCATATTTCCTTCTGATTTAGTGCCGATCATGACTAAATGGACAGGCAGCTTTTTACCTAAGGCACTTTCTGCAAACATCCGCACAGTTCTGTAAGACGTTGGGCTGCCGTCAAAAGCGAGCATTACTTTTTCTGGTTTTTTATAGCTATTGGTGGTGATCAAGATGGGCCGGTGAATTGTCCGCGCGACAGCTTCTATCTGGCTGCCGAGCATGTGTGCACCGCGAGTGCTATCTTCACCAATCCTTCCAATGACCAACAGCCGGATATCATTCTGTAGGTCGCTCAAGCTTTCTACCAAATGGCCATGACGTTGCTTCAGCTCAGGATAAGCGGCGCCGAAGGTGACTGTTCGCTCCCTTGCTTTTTCAAGCATATGTTGCCCCTGCTCAAGAGCGAGCCTGGCACGCTGGGCATCCAACGTAGCCAATTCTTCCAGCAGATGCTCTCGACTCCCAAGGCCAATATTGCCACTAAGGTCAGCGGATGCTGGGTATTTTTCTTCATCTAATACATGCAGCAGAGTGAGAGGCGCATCTAACTGCTGCGACGCCCATGCTGCGTAATCGCAGACCGCCAATGAGGATCGTGAGTTATCAATGCATGCCATTACGTGGGTCATTGTTGATCTCCTTAGTGGCTCATGAGCTTGTCGATGGCATCAGGTTTGTCATGCACGCCAAAGCGGTCAACGATAGTGGTGCTGGCTTCATTCAGGCCCAGCACCTCAACCTCTGCACCTTCGCGACGGAATTTGATGACGACCTTGTCCAGTGCTGCAACGGCAGTGATATCCCAGAAGTGGGCTTGGGTCAGGTCGATGGTGACTTTCTTGAGTGCTTCCTTGAAGTCAAAGACGTTGGTGAATTTGTCCGCTGAGCTGAAGAACACCTGGCCCACTATGCGGTAGATGCGGTGCGACTCTGCTTCCTCAAGACTGCTTTTAATGTCGAGGTAATGTCCGACTTTGTTTGCAAAAAACAGTGAAGCCAGCAGCACACCGACCAACACACCGTAGGCCAAGTTATGCGTTACCACGACCACCACAACAGTGGCGACCATAACAATGTTGGTCGAGAGTGGATGCTGCTTGAGGTTACGCAGAGAATCCCAACTGAAGGTGCCGATGGACACCATGATCATTACGGCAACTAGCGCAGCCATAGGTATTTTAGACAGCCACTCACCCAGAAAGATGATGAGTAGTAGCAAGAAGACGCCAGCACAAAGTGTCGACAGCCGGGTACGGCCACCCGATTTTACGTTGATGATTGACTGGCCGATCATGGCACAACCCGCCATACCGCCAAGCATGCCTGCGATGATGTTGGAGATGCCTTGGCCCTTGCATTCACGGTTTTTGTTGCTGGTGGTATCGGTCAGATCATCGACGATGGTTGCGGTCATCATGGACTCGAGTAGGCCCACAACTGCCAATGCAGCTGAGTACGGGAAGATGATACGCAGGGTGTCAAAGTTCAGCGGGACTTCAGGCCACAGGAAAATCGGCAGTGTGTCCGGCAGTTGGCCCATGTCACCCACGGTGCGGATCTCCAAACCGAGGTAAATGGCGACGGCGGTCAACGTCAGGATGCACACCAGTGGCGAGGGGATCAGCTTGCCGATCTTCGGTACATACGGAAACAGGTAGATGATCCCCAGGCCCGCCGCGGTCATGGCATAGACATGCCAGGTGACATTGGTGAGTTCAGGCAATTGCGCCATGAAAATCAGGATCGCCAAAGCGTTCACGAAACCAGTGACCACCGAGCGTGAGACGAAGCGCATCAGCGAGCCCAGCTTCAGGTAGCCAGCGAGGATTTGAAGTACCCCACAGAGCAAGGTGGCTGCCAGCAGATACTGAAGCCCGTGTTCCTTAACCAGAGTAACCATAAGGAGTGCCATGGCACCGGTAGCCGCCGAGATCATACCGGGGCGACCGCCGACGAAGGCAATAACCGCACAGATACAGAAGGAGGCGTACAGACCGACCTTGGGATCTACTCCGGCAATGATAGAGAAGGCAATAGCTTCGGGAATCAACGCCAGCGCGACGACGAGACCCGCTAGCACGTCCGCACGGACGTTGGAAAACCACGTTTGTTTGAGTGATTGCAACATCAGAATATCCAAGGCAATGTCCCGCACGCCCACCAGACGAATGGCAAGCGCGTCGATACGAATTCAAATGGTGAGGATTATTTGGCTGTGTGCTTTGGGTGTAAAAACCGGGCATACAGCAGTAAGCACCGCAAGCGAAACAGGCGGGTGCGAGGTCTTGCGAGGGGGCGTAGCGCTAAGGCGGCGTAGGCTGCCAGTCGATCGTTTGGAGTACAGTCATGCTGGTGTTCCTGTAGCTCAAGGGGGCGGGCTGAGCAGCAAGTATACAGTCAAGCTATCGTCGATTGCGACCCGCTACCTCACGCTCGGTGGATTACTTTGAGAAAGGTTTTTTGGCAATATCACTCGCCTGCGCTCCATTTTGTCAGTTCTCCATCGCTCTCAGTTGGGGACTGCGTCGCTTTTTAAGCGGATGAAGGCGGGTTAGCTTCTGATACATAACAGCCAATCCTTGGCTGACTGATTGCACGTAGAGATTTTACGTAAAATTTACGGGGCTCTTGGATTGGGCATCCGATACTGCGCAGCGCTAATTTGGCAGGCTACTTTTATGTCCCTCGCAGCAATGCGGCTTATCGGCTTTATCCTAGGCATATTTCTGATCACGCTGGCTGTAAGCATGGCTATTCCCATGATCACGCTGGTGGCCTATGAGCGTAGCGACGATCTCTCGGCCTTTCTCTGGTCGAGTTTGATTACCGTCATCTTTGGCCTCCTGTTGATCGTGCGGGGGCGCCCAGATACTGCGCAACTTCGTCCGAGGGATATGTACCTGCTGACGACTGGCAGTTGGGTGGTGGTGTGTGCCTTCGCAGCGTTGCCAATGGTGTTCATCAGTCACATCAGTTACACCGACGCTTTTTTTGAAACGATGTCCGGCATTACAACCACGGGCTCAACTGTCCTGAGTGGGTTGGATACAGCCTCTCCTGGATTGTTGATCTGGCGCTCGCTGCTCCAATGGCTGGGTGGTATCGGCTTCATCGGCATGGCTGTGGCGATCCTTCCACTGTTGCGCGTGGGTGGCATGCGTCTTTTCCAGACAGAGTCCTCAGACTGGTCCGAGAAAGTGACGCCGCGCTCCCATGTGGCCGCCAAGTACATCCTCATTCTCTATCTGGGCCTCACTGGCGTCGGAGCTCTGGCGCTGTGGATCGCGGGGATGACACCATTTGAAGCGGTCAACCACGCCATGTCGTTGATCTCTACTGGAGGATTCTCAACGTCGGACGCCTCACTTGGGCACTGGGCGCAACCAGCGATTCACTGGGTAGCGATAATCATCATGATTCTGGGTAGTCTGCCCTTTACCTTATATGTCGCAACGTTGCGCGGTCATCGGCGTGCGCTGATCAAGGATCACCAGGTACGCGGATTTGTCGGGTTCTTGATCGTCACCTGGCTGGTTGTGGGTACTTGGCTGAGTGTTCACAGCAATTACGGATGGTGGGAGGCGTTCCGTATCGTGGCAGTCAATGTGACCTCGGTCGTCACGACCACCGGCGTTGCAGTCGGTGATTACACCTTATGGGGCAGCTTCGCCGTTTTGCTCTTTTTCTATCTGACCTTCGTCGGTGGATGTTCAGGCTCGACGGCTGGTGGCCTTAAAATTTTCCGCTTCCAGGTTGCTGGCGCTCTACTGGTAAGTAGTTTGAAGCAGTTGATCCATCCTCGAGCCGTGATTCAGAAGAAATACAACGGACATCCCATTGACGAGGAGATCTTGCGCTCGCTTTTGACCTTCTCGTTTTTCTTCACCATCACTATTGCCGCTATCGCCTTGGGTCTGGCACTCATTGGGCTTGATTGGACGACAGCGTTGAGTGGTGCCGCTACCGCGGTGTGTAACGTAGGGCCAGGGCTTGGCACAATCATTGGGCCGGCAGGTAATTTCTCATCATTACCTGATGCCGCCAAATGGCTACTGACGGTAGGCATGCTGCTTGGAAGGCTGGAGATCCTGACTGTGTTGGTGCTCGTAACTCCGGTTTTCTGGAGGTATTGATCTTCACAACTATTGAGCCGTATCGCGACACTTTGCCGGGCTCTATAGGCTCGCTTAAAAGCAGCGTGGGTGTAGTGGTCAACTAATCCCGGACACGACGTTAAGTTTTTCCTCGGCCCGAGCTGGCGCCAGCCCACCGTTGAATTGGTGAGTACGGCTTCAGTTTGCAAAACGTCATCAGCCTGCTTGACCCTCGTGCAGGACGTCGCTCCCCAGTTACTGCCGCACCGAAAACAGCCCGTAAGGCCCGTGACGTGAAGATTTACCAGAACCCGAATTTGGGTGAGCTGATTGAAACCAAGGGTGGTAACCACCGCCGGCTGAAAGAATGGAAAACCGAGTTTGGTGCAGACGTTGTCGAGTCGTGGCGCACTCAGTAATCAATGTGATTAAAAAGAGCCCTGTGCGTGATCCCCATGGCGCTCTTTCGGCGTGGTCAAGTGCGCGGGGTGTGCCAAACAGAGTTGACCAGCCATTTGCTGATTGGCAGTGATTTTGACGGTCATCACCGAAGGGGAGGCATCAACTCATGCCCAGCCAGTTTGGTAGAGCCAGGGAGACCCAGGGCACGTAGGTAATCAGGACCAGGAACATCAGCAATAGCATTAGCCAAGGCATGGCTGCTTTTATCGTTGCAGGCAATGTCATACCTGTCACAGCGGAGGTTACGAACAGATTCAGACCTACCGGCGGAGTGATCAAGCCGATCTCCAGATTGACCACCATGATGATGCCAAGATGAATCGGGTCGATACCCAGCTTCATGGCAATGGGGAAGAGGATTGGTGCCAGAATCAGGATGATGGCCGAGGGTTCCATAAAGGCCCCGGCAATCAACAACACAATGTTCACCACCAACAGGAACATCACGGGTGTCAGACCCGCCTCAATCACCCACGCAGTGATCTGTTGCGGTAGTTGCTCGGTAGTCAGCACATGGGCGAAGAGCATGGCGTTGGCAATAATGAACATCAGCATGATGCACAGCTTGGCCGAGTCCAGCAGGACTTTAGGCGTCTCACGAAATGTCAGGTCTTTGTAGACGAACAAGGCGATGAAGGCCGAGTACACGGCCGCCACCGCTGCAGCTTCGGTCGGGGTGAACATCCCGGAGTAGATGCCACCCAGGATGATGAACATCAGCAAAAGACCCCAGATCGCCTTGCGTGCCGTGTCAAGCCATTCACGGAACGTCGCGCGTGGCATGGCGGGGAGCTTTTTCTTCACGGCGACGATGTAGATCGCCACCATCAACACCAGCCCCAGCAACACGCCCGGCAACACGCCCGCCATGAATAATTTGCCGACAGACGTTTCGGTCGCGGCGGCGTAGACCACCATCACGATCGAGGGTGGGATCAGGATGCCCAAGGTCCCGGCGTTACAGACGATCCCCGCACCGAAGGCCTGCGGATAACCGGAGCGGACCATGCCGGCAATGGCGATCGAACCCACCGCTGCCACAGTCGCCGGGCTCGACCCGGAAAGTGCAGCGAACAGCATGCACGCCAACACGGCAGCAATGGCCAGGCCACCACGGATATGGCCGACGCAGGCATTGGCAAAGTCAATCAGCCGTCGAGCGACGCCACCGGTGGTCATGAAGGCCCCCGCGAGCAGGAAGAACGGGATGGCCAGCAGGGTGTAGTGTTCGGACGTCTCGAACAGTTTGATCGCCAGAGAGCGCACGGAGTCAGGACTGAAAAAAACGATGGTCAGTGAGCCCGCCAATCCCAGGGAGATGGCAATGGGAACGCCGATCAGCATCAGCACGAACAGTGATGCAAACAGGAAGGCAATGGTCATAACTTGTCATCCTCGTGTTCGGTCAGTTTCATCGCATCTGCGGCTTCATCGGCCAGGCCCAAGCCGGTCTGCCTGTTTTGCAGGATGCGCACGAGGATTTCAGCGAAACGGATGAAGACCAGGGCGAACCCTAGGGGGACGATCAATCCAATGTGCCATTGCATGATTCCGTACTGGCCTAGGTCTTCAGCACCTATGCGCGCAATCATCAGGGTCTGGATCCACCCGAAACTGGCGGTGCTGAGCAGTCCGGCATAAGTCAGGCAAAAAAGACAAGCAATGATGCCAATGACCCGTTGCACCGGTTTGCTGGTTAGCTTGACCAGTGCATCAACGCCGATATGGCCGGCCGTGCGCACGCCGTACGCCAGCCCGAAAAAAATCAGCCAGCCAAACAGGGCCTTGGTCAGCGAGGTGCTCCAGGTCATTGCCTGGGCCATTCCCATGACTGCGTCGCCGATGGCGAACAGCGATTCGCTGGCGCCTTCCCAGTTTTCGGCGAGGCGGTAGAACAGGGTGTAGAGGTTGTTGAGGACAACGTAGACAAATGTTACCAACGTCATGGCGGCGAGAAGGAAGACAATGAAGCCTTCCTCGAAGTGTTCCCAGATGCGCCGAAGAGCATTCATGGAGGGCATCTCCTGTAGCGGGTGACAGGCAGGTGCTGCCAGGACGGCAACCCCTGCCGCCCACCGATCATTGGGCCTGGTTGGCAGCCTCAGCAGCAGTGATCAGCTCGGCGCCGATATCGCCTTCGAACTTTTTCCACACCGGCTTCATCGCGACACGCCATTGGTCGCGTTGCTCAGGCGTCAGGGTGATGATCTCAGTGGTTTTAGCCGCGATGATGTTCTGCTTGGCGTCCTGATTCAGTTGCTCGGCCTCTTTGTTCACATGGGCGGTGACTTCGACGAGGATCTTGTCCAGTTCGCCGCGAATATCTGGCGACAAACCGTTCCAGAACTTGGTGTTGGTGATCAGCATGTAATCCAGTACACCGTGGTTGGACTCGGTGATGTACTTCTGCACTTCATTCATTTTCTGACTGTAGATGTTCGAGTAAGGATTCTCCGCACCGTTGACGACGCCGGTCTGCAAGCCTTGATACACCTCGGCGAAGCTCATCTTGCGCGGATTGGCCCGTAAGACCTTGAATTGCTCCTCGAGCACTGCCGAAGCCTGGACCCGAAACTTCAGGCCACGGGCATCGCCCGGCACTCGCAATGCCTTGTTCGCGGACAGTTGTTTCATCCCATTATGCCAATAGGCCAGGCCTGTGATGTTTTTGTCTTCCATGGACCTGAGCAGTCCCTGGCCCTGCGGGCTCAGCTGGAATCGGTCAACAGCGGTGATGTCATCAAACAGGAACGGCAGGTCAAACAGTTGAACGGTCTTGGTGTAGTGCTCGAACTTGGCCAGTGACGGTGCAATCATCTGTACGTCCCCGAGCAGTAAGGCCTCCATCTCTTTGCCATCGCCAAACAACGAGGAGTTGGGGTAGACCTCGACCTTGACCTTGCCGGGCAAGCGTTCTTCCACCAGTTTCTTGAACAACAGGGCGCCCTGGCCCTTGGGTGTCTGCTCTGCAACCACGTGGGAGAACTTTATTAATACCGGGTCTGCCGCCATGGCCGTGCTCATGGTGCCAAGGGCAAGGGCGCAGGCGACTGCTTTCCACATAGGTTTGAACATTGGGGGGAAACCTCTTGTTTTAGTTTTTCGTACAGTTCCATGCGCTGAAATGCATCTGCACGGCGGACAAGAGCAAGTCTAGGCAGAAAACTGCCATTTGGAGGGTGATAACTGGATGCCGTTAGAAATCTTGTTGGCAATAGGATATTTACTACGCTTTAGATGAAGGTTGCAGGCTGCTGAACCCGCAACTGGGAGGGTCTAATGAACAGTCGCTGGTGGTGCCGCGTGCTCTTACTGATGATGCTGGTCGGCATGCCGATGGGGTCGGTGACGGCTGCGGGTAGCATCGTGGTCCTGACGGTCAACGGTGCCATCGGTCCGGCCACTGCTGACTACGTGGTGCGCGGCCTGACCCGTGCGCAGACCGAGGGCACACAGTTGGTGGTCATCAACCTCGATACCCCCGGCGGGCTGGACACTTCGATGCGTTTGATCATCAAGGCGATTCTGGCCAGTCCTCTGCCAGTGGCCAGTTTCGTCGCTCCCAGTGGCGCACGCGCAGCCAGCGCCGGCACCTATATCCTGTATGCCAGTCACATTGCCGCCATGACCCCGGGCACCAATCTGGGCGCCGCGACGCCGGTGCAGATCGGCGGCCTGCCCGGGACCTCGCCCGATCCACCGCGCCCACCAACCGCACTTGCCACCGACAAAAAATCACCGCCCGAGCCGCTGGATACCCTGACTCGCAAACAAATCAACGACGCGGCGGCTTACATCCGTGGCCTTGCGCAACTGCGCGGACGTAACGCCGACTGGGCCGAACAAGCGGTACGTGAATCGCTCAGCCTGTCGGCCGACGAAGCGCTCAAACTCAAGGTGGTCGATTATGTGGCCAATGACGTGGCAGACCTGCTCAAGCAACTGGACGGCAAGCACCTGAATGTCGCCGGTCAGGCGTTGACGCTGAGTACCGCCGGGGCCGCGCTCATCAATCATGTGCCTGATTGGCGCACACAACTGCTGGCGGTGATCACCAACCCCAGCGTGGCCTTGTTGTTGATCATGTTCGGGGTCTACGGGTTGATATTCGAGTTCATGAACCCAGGGTCGGGCGCCGGTGGGGTAATCGGTGGTATCTGCCTGTTGCTGGGGCTGTATGCCCTGCAACTGTTGCCCGTGAATTACGCCGGAGTCGGGCTGATTCTGCTAGGGCTCGCCTTCATGATCGCCGAGGCGTTTCTACCGAGTTTTGGTGTGATCGGCTTCGGCGGGGTGGTTGCTTTTGTCGTCGGCGCCGTGATTTTGATGGACACCGATGTGCCGGGGTTTGGCATTCCGTTGTCGCTGATCATCGGGCTGGCGCTGTTCAGCGCCCTGTTGCTGATGACTCTGGTCGGCATGGCGCTCAAGGCCCGACGCCGTGTCCTGGTCAGCGGCGATGCGGGCTTGGTCGGCAGCCTGGCCACCGTGACAGGGCTGCTGCCGGGTCTGCCGATGTGCGGCTGGGTGCAACTGCAAGGCGAAAAATGGCAAGTGCAGAGCCCTTCGCCCCTGCGCTTGGGCCAACAAGTCCGGGTGGTGGCACGCACGGGGGTAATGCTGGACGTCACTGCGCTGGATGAAACGCCACCGCGAGGAGGTTGATCCCTGTTTGCCTCAGGATCTTCATCGTGGCGCAAGCCACAAAAATAGTTTCCGGTTGCTCCGTAGGCGCTGATTTCAGAGCAAAACGCAAAAATTTCTGCGCTGTCATCCGTACAGGGAGAGGCGCGCGGTTTTTGAAGCCGCTGATTCGCCAGGATGAGGCGGCTGCCACACATCGCTGAATAACACTCATCAGATCCGTCTGGCGATCGAATACCCGCTGGGTGGCAAACTTTGATCCGGAACAGGGTCGCTTTTGTGCACTTTTATAAGGCTGCGCACCCCTGCGCTGCACTATGCGAAGGCAACATCGGGTGTTAATGGGCGCCCCTGGTCAACGCTTACTGGTGCAAGGACGGCCAACGGCCGACTGGCACAAAGTCTGCAAGACACTGTTCAGGTCCACTGTGAACGCAGTCGAGTGGACAGCCCTCTCGGTCAACGACGATCGAGTGGCCGAGCAGGTCGTGGGCAACATCGGTGGATCCGGCATAGATGCCTGACTTAGCACCGTAAATGAACAGGCAAAGACGCCTGGAACCGCAAGGTTTCAGGCGTTTTTTTTTGCTTTTTGAACAGCTATCGACGGGTGTCTCTTATGAATTCCAATGTTGCCACTTTGAACAAGCTGCAAACGCTGATCGTGATTGGCAATGGCATGGTCGGACATCATTGTGTCGAACAACTGATTGAACGCGGTGCCCTTGATCACTATCGGCTGCACGTGTTCAGCGAGGAGCCGATGCGTGCCTACGACCGCGTGCACCTTTCCGAGTATTTCTCCGGCCGTGATGCCGAGTCGCTGGCCCTCGGTGAAGCTTCGCTGTACCAGACACCGGGCGTCACGCTGCATCTGGGGGTGCCGGTCCTGGAAATCGACCGGGCACGCGGCCAGGTGATCACCGCGCAAGGCAGCGTCTCCTACGACAAATTGGTGCTGGCCACCGGGTCCTATCCGTTTGTGCCGTCGATCGAAGGGGCCGAGGGCGATTCGCGGCTGGTGTATCGGACCCTCGAAGACCTCGACGCCATTCGTGCCGCGGCAAGCAACGCCCGACGCGGTGTGGTGGTCGGCGGTGGCTTGCTGGGTCTGGAAGCGGCCAACGCGCTGAAAACCCTGGGGCTGGAAGCCCATGTGGTGGAATTCGCACCGCGCTTGATGCCGGTGCAGCTGGACGAATACGGTGGCCTGGCACTCAAAGCGCAGATCGAACGGCTCGGCGTCTGTGTGCACCTGTCGCGCGGCACTCAGTCGATCAGCGCAGGGGAGGACTACCGCTACCGGATGAATTTTGGCAATGACGAATTCCTTGAAACCGACCTGGTCGTGTTTTCCGCCGGTATCCGTGCGCAAGACGCACTGGCCCGTCAATGCGCGCTGGAAGTGGGTCCGCGCGGCGGTGTGGTGATTGACGACCAATGCCAGAGCAGCGACCCGAACATCTACGCCATCGGCGAGTGCGCCGCGTGGAACGGCAGCATCTTTGGTCTGGTCGCCCCCGGTTACCAAATGGCGCGCGGTGTTGCCGCATTGCTGTGCAACGAAACCGCCGAGCCGTTCATGGGAGCGGACATGTCGACCAAGCTCAAACTGCTGGGCGTCGATGTCGGCTCCATCGGCGACGCGCATGGCAGCACACCGGGCGCGCGCAGCTATCAGTTCATCGACGAAACCACGGCCAGCTATCGACGCTTGGTGGTGGATGCCACGGGCAAGCACGTACTCGGTGCGGTGCTGGTCGGTGACAACAGCTATTACGACGCGCTGCTGCAATACATGCAGAACGCGATTGCGCTGCCGGCGGAACCCGCCAGCCTGATTCTGCCGTCGTCCGAAGGCGCGCCGACCCTGGGCCCAGGCGCCTTGCCCGAAGCGGCCACGGTGTGCTCGTGTCACAACGTCACCAAAGGTTCCATTTGCTCGGCCATCGACGGTGGCTGCACCGACCTCGGCCTGCTCAAGTCGCAGACCAAAGCCTGCACTGGTTGCGGCGGTTGTGCCGGGCTACTCAAGCAGGTGTTCGAGCATGAATTGATCGCCCGTGGCGTCAGCGTCGACAAAAGCCTGTGCGAACACTTTGCCTATACCCGCCAAGAACTGTATGCGCTGGTGCGAGTAGAAGGGGTGATCACCTTCGAAGAGTTGCTGGCCAAGCATGGCCGTGGCCACACCGGTTGCGACGTGTGCAAACCGGCGGTGGGCTCGATCCTCGCGTCGTGCTGGAACCAGCCGATCATGGACGCTTCGCTGGTGCCGTTGCAGGACACCAACGACACCTTCATGGCCAACATGCAGAAAAACGGCACCTATTCGGTGGTGCCACGCATCCCCGGGGGCGAGATTACCGCCGACAAACTGATCGCGATTGGTGTGGTGGCGAAGAAATACCACCTCTATACCAAAATCACCGGCGGCCAGCGTATCGACCTGTTTGGCGCGCAGTTGCATGAACTGCCGGACATCTGGGCTGAGCTGATTGAAGCCGGTTTTGAAACCGGGCATGCCTACGGCAAATCGACTCGGACGGTGAAGTCCTGCGTCGGCAGCACCTGGTGCCGTTACGGCGTGCAAGACAGCGTGCAAATGGCCCTGACCATCGAGGACCGCTACAAGGGCCTGCGCTCGCCGCACAAGCTCAAATTCGCGGTGTCCGGATGCACCCGCGAATGCGCCGAGGCCCAGAGCAAGGACGTTGGCGTGATCGCCACCGAGAAAGGCTGGAACCTTTACATCGCCGGCAATGGCGGCATGCGCCCGCGTCACGCCGAACTGTTTGCCACCGACCTCGATGATGAAACGTTGATCCGTTACATCGACCGTTTCCTGATGTTCTACATCCGCACCGCCGACAAATTGCAGCGCACCTCGGTGTGGCGCGAAAGCCTGGAGGGCGGCCTCGATTTCCTCAAGGACGTGATCATCAACGACAGCCTCGGCCTGGGTGAAGAGCTCGAATCGCAGATGCAACTGGTGGTCAATCGCTATGAGTGCGAGTGGGCCAACGTCCTCAAAGACCCGGAAAAACTCAAACGCTTCCGTACCTTCGTCAACGATAAACGCCCGGACCCGGACATCCACTTTGTCCAGGAACGCGGTCAGCGGCGCCCGATCATGGCCGCCGAACTCAACCTTATCCCTGTTATCGAGGAGATTGCCTAATGAGCCAGTCCACTACCCAACGCATCGATTCGCTGGAGAACACCGAGGCCTGGCAAACGGTGTGCGAGCAACAGGACCTGGTCAGCAACTCCGGCGTCGTGGTCTGGCTCGACGGCGCGCAAGTGGCGCTGTTCTACCTACCGGGTGCCGAGGGTCGGACCCTCTACGCCATCGACAACCATGACCCGCAATCCGGGGCGAATGTGATCGGTCGCGGGTTAGTTGGCAGCCTCAAGGGTGATCTGGTCGTTGCATCACCGATCTACAAACAGCATTTCCGCCTTGAGGACGGTAGTTGCCTGGAGTACCCGCAACAGCGACTGCGCGTCTGGCCCGTGCGGTTGAACAGCGGTGTGGTGGAAGTTGGGGTGCCCTTATGAAAACAGCCGCACAGCTGCTGAAACTCAAGGTGGTGCAAAACCGCCAGGTGCATAGCATCGCGCCGGATGAAATGGTGCTGCAAGCACTGAGGATCATGGCCGAAAAAAACGTGGGCGCGCTTCCGGTTATCGAGGCCGGGCGGGTGGTCGGCGTGATCAGCGAGCGTGACTATGCGCGCAAGGTTGTTCTGCAGGGGCGCTCTTCGGTTGGTACGCCGGTGCGCGACATCATGAGCGCGCCGGTGGTGACCGCTGATAGTCAGCAGAGCATCGAGCGTTGCATGACGGTCATGACTGACAGCCATCTGCGTCACCTGCCGGTGGTGGACGATGGAGAACTGGTTGGGCTGTTATCGATTGGGGATCTGGTCAAGGAAGCCATCGTTGAGCAGGCTGATTTGATTCGGCAGTTGGAGCATTACATTCGCGGGCACTGAACCGGGCGGCGCCACACGGTTTTGCGGGTTTCTTGATCGGTATCAACCGAATACCCAGGCGGTCTCTGTAGTCTCAAGAGACCGACAGCCAGTGCGCTCCCCCCAATGTTCGCCGTAGCGCGGGTTGCCTTGACCAAAGGCGAAAACATCATGATCTATCCGCTGATTCTGACCTTGCACCTGTTTGCCGCGCTGATCTTCATCGGCACCGTGTTCTTCGAAGTCCTGTTCCTGGAAAGCATCCGCAAACAGTTGCCCGCCAGGGTGATGCTACTGGTGGAGCAGGGCATCGGTCGCCGGGCCCGCTCGCTGATGCCGTGGGTTTTGCTGGTGTTGTTCGCAGCGGGGCTGGGCATGGTCTGGTTGCGTTATTTGCCCGCCCTGGCTTCACCACTGTCCTCATCGTTCGGCACATTGCTGGCGTTGAAAATCGCGGTGGCCGTGAGTGTGCTGCTGCATTTCCTGGGGGCCATGTTGTTGTTCAAAAGCGGCCGAATGAGCCCGCGATACCTGCACTTTATCCATGGCAGCCTGTTTTGCCACATGGTCGTTATCGTGCTGCTGGCCAAGGGAATGTTTTACCTGACATGGTAATCGGGGTTGACCGGTGGTCCATTGTGCAGACACTTCGCTTGTGCTTGACGCAAATCAAGGAGCATTGCTGGTTAAACCCGCAGACTGAAAGTCCGCAGCCAGTCTCGGAGACCGTCATGCTCGATTTATTTCACAACCCAGGCGAGATCGCTCGGTGCGATCAAGGCGTGCTTGACCCGAACTGTCATGCCGACACGCAAAAATTTCATGATGGTATTGGCTCTCTCGATCTGCTTCGTGCGCTGCGCGTCAGCCGCCAGAAGTGCCGTCCGCTGTCCCTGAACGTGCAGCTGCCTTCCAGCCTCAAGCCGTCTTCCTGTGCTCCGCGCGATATCGCCGGCGAGCACAGCGATATCGAGCAGTATTTTCGGCATCTGGAGCAGGAAATCGATCTCGTCGGTTGTCACCTGGGTGCGGAGCAACGGGTCGAGCAGTTTCATCTCGGCGGCGGAACCCCCGCGCCTGCCCATCTGAAACGGCTGATGAGTCATTTGCGTGGTCGGTTCAACTTTCTCGAACATGAAGGCGGCGACTACAGCGTCGAGGTGGACCTTCACCACACCGACTGGTCGACCATGGGGTTGCTGCGCGACCAGGGATTCAATCACGTCAGTATCGGCGTTCCGGATATTGACGCCGACTGTGACAGGTCGGTGGCCTGCTACCAAAATCCGGCGCCGATCCAATCGCTCATGGATGCCGCGCGTACCTTTGGTTTTCGATCCATTAACGTCGATCTGGGTTTTGGCCATGCCTGGCAGACGCCAGACAGTTTTGCGCTGAAGCTGGCGAGCATTATCGAGCTAGAGCCTGACCGGCTGATGGTGTTCGACTATGCCCGGCCACCACGGCGCTATCGGCCAGTGCTCGGTGACAAAGTCGGAGCGATGTGCAGCCAGGACGATAAAGGCGCGATGCGCCAGATCTGCTTTGATCAACTGCTTTGCGCGGGTTATCACTACATCGGTCTGGGGCAGTTTGTGCGACCTGATGATGATTTGGCGGTCGCCCAGGAGCGAGGCCGGTTACGCCGTACCTGCGAGGGTTTCTCCCGTCACGGGTATTGCGATCATGTTGGATTCGGTTTGGGTGCCATCAGCCAGATCGATGATCTGTACACGCAAAACACTGCCGAGATTGAACGTTATCAGCAGCAGTTGGACAGGCGGCAATTGCCGACGTGTCGGGGTTGGCGTTTCGAGGCGGGGGATCAGATCCGGCAGATGGTCATTGAACGTCTGGCCTGTGATCAGGAGTTGGATATCCGCGCCATCGAAAGGCGCTACGGGCTGGTTTTTTCAAAGTACTTTGCCTCTGTCTGGTCGTTGCTGGAGCAATTGAGTCGGGATGGGTTGATTGAATTGTCAGACCGTTTCATCAGCATCCTTCCCGCCGGCCGGTCGGAAGTGGATGCCATCTGCAACCTGTTTGAAAAGGATTTGGGCGGTGCGAAGCATTAACCCCATTACGAGTTGATCGATCATGAACACGACCTTTGATTTCAATCGCGCCCTGGTCGAAAAGTACGACCGTCCGGGGCCGCGCTATACCTCTTACCCCACGGCGCCGCAGTTCCATCAGGCGTTTGCCGTTGACGACTATCAGCGTGCCGCCCGTGACAGCAATCAAGTGGCCGCGCCGAAACCGTTGTCGGTGTATATCCACATCCCGTTCTGCAAGAGCCTTTGTTACTACTGCGCCTGCAACAAAATCATTACCCAGAAAACCCATCGCGCCGTCGAGTACCTGAAGTACCTCAAGCGTGAAATCGCGATGCAGGCGGCCTTGTTCGACAACACCCGCAAACTCACCCAGTTGCACCTGGGTGGCGGCACACCGACCTATTTGACCCGCGAACAGCTGGCGGACCTGATGGACTGTCTGCACCAGGCGTTCAACATGGATGACAGCGATGACCATGAGTTTTCCATTGAGGTCGACCCGCGCACCATCAGCACCGAGCAGATTCAGTCGTTGCGCCAGTTGGGCTTCAATCGCCTGAGCTTCGGCGTGCAGGATTTCGACCCCGACGTGCAGGCAGCAGTCAATCGCCAGCAAAGTGAAGAGCAGATTTATGCGCTGGTCGCTGCGGCGCGCGAAGCGCAATTCAAGTCGATCAGCGTCGACCTTATCTACGGTCTGCCCCTGCAAACCGTGCAGAGTTTCGACGTCACCCTCAGCAAGATCATCGCGCTGCGTCCGGACCGGATTGCCGCCTACAGCTACGCGCATTTGCCGGAGCTGGTCCGCGCGCAGCGGCTGATTCGCCCCGCCGACATGCCGCCACCGGAGCGCAAGCTGGAGCTGCTCGAACTGACCATCCGCCGTCTGACCGAGGCGGGTTATGTCTATATCGGCATGGATCACTTCGCCTTGCCGGATGACGAGCTGGCGCTGGCCCGGGCCAATGGCACCCTGCAGCGTAACTTTCAGGGCTACTCCACCCATGCCGACTGCGATTTGATCGGCCTTGGGGTGTCTTCGATCGGCAAGGTCGGCGACAGCTACAGCCAAAGCGTCAAGGAGCTTTCGCAGTACTACAACCGTATCGATCAAGGGATGTTGCCGGTGCATCGGGGGTATCGCTTGAATGCCGACGACCTGCTGCGCCGCGAGGTGATCAGCGACCTGATGTGCCATGGCCGTATCGCGTTCGGCCAGTATGAGGCGCGTCATGGCATTCGCTTCACCGAGTATTTTGCCGAGGCGCTGGCGCAGCTGGGCGGGCATGTGCGTGATGGGCTGCTGCAGATTCACCGCGATGAACTGGTGCTGCTGCCTCAAGGGCATTTGATGATGCGCAGTGCCGCGATGGCATTTGACGCCTATCTGGGTGGCGAGCAAAAAGGCCAGTTTTCACGCACGGTTTGAGCTGTTGGAGTATGTCCTCTAACGACTCAAGTTGATTTGAATCAAGGGCCAGGAGGGCAACGCTCCCTAACATGAGCGCAAGCCCTTTTTAAATCAGCGAGCCCATGACAATCCATCAGCCTTCGATACACGGCAACCCGCGCGCCTGGGGCGTCGGACTGGTGGTCATGCTGATGCTGATGCTCGTCACCTTCGAGGCGGTGCAGGCCAAGCAATACGGCGCCATCGAGCAGCAGCGCATCGAGAAAACCTTCCCTCAGACCGATTCCGTTTCCGCCCCCGAAGGCCGGTTCAAGGTGCGCACGCTATCCGCCGCCGACAAGGTGCTTGGTTATGTGTTCCAAAGCCTGGACGTGGTGGATATTCCGGCCTACTCGGGCAAACCAATCAACACCCAAGTGATCCTCGACACGGCCGGCGTGATTCAGGATGCCTATGTGCTGGAGCACCACGAACCGATTCTGCTGGTGGGCATTCCTGAAGCAAAACTTCACGGCTTCAGCGCCAAGTACAAAGGCATCAAGGTCAGCCAGCGGGTTGTCGTTGGTCACTCCAGCGACCCGAAGGCCGTCACCGTCGATGCAATTGCAGGGGCTACCGTCACGGCCATGGTGGTCAACGAGGTCATCATGCGTGCTGCCCACGAAGTGGCCGTATCGCTCAAGCTGATCGAGGAAACGGCCGGTGTGGCGCGCAAGCCCGCCACCGTACGCCAGGACTTTTTCGAGCCTGCCACCTGGGAACAACTGACCGGCAACGGCGCCATCCGCCGCTTGAACCTGACCCGTGGCCAGGTCGACGCCGCCTTCAAGGGTACCGAAGCTGAAGGCCTCGACAAGGCCCCCGCCGATCAGGTTGATGAGACCTTTATCGAGCTCTACACCGCTGACTTGAATCCGCCGACCATCGGCCGTGCGCTGCTGGGCGACAACCAATATCGCTTCCTCATGCAAGACCTCAAGCCCGGCGAGCAGGCCATCGCGGTGCTGGGTCGTGGGCTGTTTTCCTATAAAGGCTCGGGGTACGTGCGCGGCGGGATTTTCGATCGGGTGCAATTGCGCCAGTTCGGCAACGTCATCAGTTTTCGCGACATGGACCATCAGCGGCTCTCTGACGTGTTTGCCAAGGGCATGCCGGAATTCACTGAAATGTCGATTTTCATTGTGCGCGAGCCCGCCCGGTTCGACCCGGGATCGCCTTGGTCCCTGGAGTTGCTGGTGCGACGTCAGACCGGCCCGCTCAGTGGCACGTTCAGCAGCTTCGAACTGCCTTATCAACTGCCCGAGCCGTACCTTGAGCGGCCACTGCCCAGCGCCGAAGAACTGGCCGCCCTCGAGGAAGCCGGTCGGCCAATGTGGTTGACCATCTGGTACCAGAAACACTTCCAGATCGGCGTCCTCGGGACCGCGTTGCTGCTGCTGACGGCCATCCTGTTCCTGCAAGACAAGTTCACCCGCCGCCCACATTTTCTGCACTGGCTGCGTCGGGGTTACTTGGTCTTTACCGTGGTGTTTATCGGCTGGTACGCGCTGGGGCAGTTGTCGGTGGTCAATGTCCTGACCTTTGTGCATGCGCTGTTCGAGCAATTCCGCTGGGAGCTGTTTCTCACCGATCCGCTGATCTTCATGCTCTGGGTTTTCGCCGCCGCGAGCATTCTGCTGTGGGGTCGAGGCGTGTTCTGCGGCTGGCTGTGTCCGTTTGGCGCCTTGCAAGAGTTGATCAATGAAGCCGCACGCAAGCTGAAAATTCCTCAATACGAACTGCCGTTTGCGGTGCATGAGCGCTTGTGGGCGATCAAATACATCATTTTGTTGCTGCTGTTCGGCATCTCCCTGGAATCGATGTCCACCGCCGAACTGTTCGCCGAGGTGGAACCGTTCAAGACCGCCATCACCCTCAGATTCGACCGCCAGTGGTGGTTCGTGCTCTACGCGGTGGCGCTGCTGGTCATCAACATCTTCACGCGCAAAGTCTATTGCCGCTACATCTGCCCGCTGGGAGCGGCGCTGGCGATTCCGACCAAACTGCGCCTGTTCGACTGGCTCAAACGCCGCAAGGACTGCGGCACACCCTGCCAACTGTGCGCCAAAGAATGTGAGATCCAGGCGATTCACCCGGATGGCCGGATCAATGCCAACGAGTGCCACTACTGCCTCGATTGCCAGATGACTTACCAGAACGACAACAAATGCCCGCCGCTGATCAACAAGCGCAAGAAACGCGGCAAACCGGCACCCGCCGCTGTGCAACTGATACCTGTCGTGGAAGTGACCGCTCTGGAATGAACCCCGGAAGCGTTTGTCCGCAGTGACCGTTTTTAGCCCTTCAAGGAAAACACCTGATGAACGACACAGAATCCAAAAAAACCGCTGAAGTGCCGGAACCGACCGGCCTTAGTCGTCGCGGCTTCCTGGGCACCAGCGCGGTGACCGGCGCGGTACTGGCCGGTGCCACGGCCATCGGTGGCGCGGTCTTCACCCGTGAGACCTGGGCAGCAGCGGCCAAGGGCGCGCAACTGAAAACCCACGTCGGGCCCGGCGAACTGGATCAGTACTACGGTTTCTGGAGCGGCGGCCATCAGGGGGAAGTGCGGATCATGGGCGTTCCGTCGATGCGTGAGTTGTTGCGCATCCCGGTGTTCAACGTCGACTCCGCCACTGGCTGGGGCCTGACCAACGAAAGCAAACGGGTCATGGGCGACAGCGCGCATTTCCGGAATGGCGACTGCCACCACCCGCATTTGTCGATGACCGATGGCAAGTACGACGGCAAGTACCTGTTCATCAACGACAAGGCCAACAGCCGCGTTGCGCGTATCCGTCTGGACATCATGAAGTGCGACAAGATGCTCACCGTGCCCAATGTGCAGGCCGTTCACGGGCTGCGCCTGCAAAAAGTCCCGCACACCCAGTACGTGTTCGCCAATGCCGAGTTCATCATTCCGCACCCCAATGACGGCAGCACCTTCGACCTGCTGGACAAGAACAGCTACACGATGTTCAACGCCATTGATGCCGAGAAAATGGAGATGGCGTTCCAGGTCATCGTCGACGGCAACCTCGATAACACCGACGCCGACTACACCGGCAAGTACGCGGCGTCGACCTGCTACAACTCGGAGAAGGCCTACGACCTGGGCGGCATGATGCGCAATGAGCGCGACTGGGTGGTGGTGTTCAACATCCAGCGCATTGAAGCGGCGATCAAGGCCGGCAAGTTCATCACCGTGGGCGACTCCAAGGTGCCGGTGGTCGACGGCCGTAAAAACGACGGCAAGGACAGCGCGTTCACCCGTTACATCCCGGTGCCGAAGAACCCCCACGGGATCAATATGACGCCCGATGGCAAGTATTTCATTGCCGCCGGCAAACTCTCGCCCACTTGCACGATCATCGCCACTGCCAAGCTGGATGATCTGTTCGACGACAAACTCAAGGACCCGCGTGACGCGGTGGTCGGCGAGCCGGAACTGGGTCTTGGCCCGCTTCACACCACCTACGACGGCCGTGGTAATGCCTACACCACGCTGTTTATCGACAGCCAGGTGGTGAAGTGGAACGTGGAGGAGGCCATTCGTGCGTATACCGGCGAGAAGGTCAACTACATCAAGCAGAAACTCGACGTGCAGTACCAACCGGGGCACAACCATGCGTCGCTGACCGAAACCCGTGAGGCCGACGGTCAATGGTTGGTGGTCCTCAGCAAGTTTTCCAAAGACCGTTTCCTGCCGACTGGCCCGCTGCATCCGGAAAACGATCAGTTGATCGATATCTCCGGCGAGGAAATGAAACTGGTGCACGACGGTCCGGCCTTTGCCGAACCCCACGACTGCGTCATGGCCCGTCGTGACCAGATCAAGACAAAAAAAATCTGGGACCGCAACGACCCGTTTTTTGCCGAAACCGTGGCCATCGCCGCCAAAGACGGGATCAAGCTGGAGACCGACAACAAGGTCATCCGCGACGGTAACAAAGTCCGCGTCTACATGACTTCGATGGCCCCGGCCTACGGCCTGCCGGAGTTCACCGTCAAACAGGGCAACGAGGTCACGGTGACCATCACCAACATCGACCAGATTGAAGACGTGACCCACGGCTTTGTGATGACCAACCATGGCGTCAGCATGGAAATCAGCCCGCAGCAGACCTCATCGATCACCTTCATCGCCGACAAGGCCGGCCTGCATTGGTACTACTGCAGCTGGTTCTGCCATGCGCTGCACATGGAAATGGTCGGCCGCATGAAGGTCGAGAAGGCCTGACCTTTGCCCATCGACAGGAGCGGGCCAATGACCGATATCCAGGCAATACCCGCGAAGGTCATTGCGCTTGCGCTCCTGCTGATGTCCGGCAGCGCGCTGGCGGTGCAACCCATCGCTACGCTGCCGTTGACGGTGGACGCCGATCAACGTTGGCACCTGCCGGCAGGGGAATACCGTGGCTCGTTCAGCGTCGATCAACCGATGCAGATTGTCTGCGAGCCGGGCGCGGTATTTCAGGGCGAGGGGCAGGGTAACGGATTGATCATCAGTGCGCCGGATGTCGGCATCGAAGGCTGCACCTTTTTGAATTGGGGGCACGACCTCACGGCCATGAATGCAGCGCTGTTTATCCAGCCCCAAGCCCATGGCGCGGTGATTAAAGGCAATCGCCTGCAAGGTCAGGGGTTCGGTATCTGGGTCGACGGCACTCAGGATGTGAGCCTGATCGACAATCGCATTCAGGGTGATCCGGCGATGCGCTCGCAGGATCGTGGCAACGGCATTCATCTGTATGCGGTGCATGGCGCCAGGGTCATTGGCAACCAGGTGCGCGACACCCGCGATGGCATCTACATCGACACCTCCAACGGCAACCTGCTGCAGGACAATACCCTGGAAGACCTGCGCTACGGCGTGCACTACATGTTCGCCAACGAAAACCAACTGATCGGTAACATCACCCGCCGCACCCGCACCGGCTACGCCCTGATGCAAAGCCGCAAGCTCACGGTGATCGGCAATCGCTCCGAACAGGATCAGAACTACGGGATCCTGATGAACTACATCACCTATTCAACCTTGCGTGACAATTTCGTCACTGGCGTGCGCGACGGCTCGACCGGCGACAGCATGATCAGCGGTGCCGAGGGCAAGGCGCTGTTCATCTACAACTCGCTGTTCAACAGCATCGAACACAACCACTTCGAGCACAGCGCCGTGGGCATTCACCTCACCGCCGGCTCGGAAGATAACCGTATCGCCGACAACGCGTTTGTCGGCAACCGGCGGCAGGTCAAGTACGTCGCCACCCGCTTGCAGGAATGGTCGGTGAATGGCCGGGGCAATTACTGGAGCGATTACCTGGGTTGGGACCGCAACAACGACGGCCTCGGCGATATCGCCTACGAACCCAATGACAACGTCGACCGTCTGCTGTGGCTGTACCCGCAGGTGCGGCTGTTGATGAACAGCCCCGGTATCGAGTTGCTGCGCTGGGTGCAACGGGCCTTCCCGGTGATGAAATCGCCGGGGGTGCTGGACAGCCATCCGCTGATGAAGTCAACCACTCAAACCCTGACTCAGGAGCCCACCTCATGAACGTCATCGATATCGAAGGCGTCAGCCAGCGCTATGGCTCCACCACGGTGTTGCATCGGCTCAACCTCAGCCTGGCGGAAGGTGAAGTGTTGGGTTTGTTCGGGCACAACGGCGCGGGCAAGACCACCAGCATGAAACTGGTGCTTGGCCTGCTCCAGCCCAGCGAAGGGCAGGTCAGGGTGTTCGGCCGTTTACCCAGTGATCCCCACGTGCGGCGTCTGCTCGGTTATCTGCCGGAAAACGTCACGTTTTACCCGCAACTGAGCGGTGTTGAGACCTTGCGTCATTTCGCGCGACTCAAAGGCGCCGCGCCCGCTCAGGTGGACGTTCTGCTCGAGGAAGTCGGCCTGGCCGGTGCCGCGCATCGGCGGGTCAAGACCTACTCCAAGGGCATGCGGCAACGCCTGGGGCTGGCACAAGCGCTGCTCGGCGAGCCGCGTTTGTTGCTGCTCGACGAACCGACAGTCGGCCTCGATCCCATTGCTACTCAGGACCTTTATCGGTTGCTCGACCGTCTGCGCAGCCAGGGCACTAGCATCATTCTCTGTTCCCACGTTTTGCCGGGCGTCGAGACGCATATCAACCGCGCCGCGATTCTGACCCAGGGTCGCCTGCTGGCCCTCGGCAGTCTGCGCAGTTTGCGCGAGGAAGCCGGGTTGCCGACGCTGATCCGCGCCAACGGGCTCAAGCACGCCGGGCCCTTGCAGCAACGCTGGAACAACGCCGGGCACGTCACCGAACGTTGGGGCGTCGAAGGTCTTGAAGTGGCCGCGCTCAATGGCAGCAAGCTTGGGCTGTTGCGCCAACTGCTCAATGAAGACGAACCGGCCGACGTGGAAATCCATCAGCCATCTCTGGAAGATATTTACCGCTACTACATGAGCCGAGCCGATGCGGCGCCGATCGGGGAGGTCGTATGAACGCTGTCTGGAACATGGCCCGCAAGGAATTCAGCGACGGTTTGCGCAATCGCTGGTTGTTGGCGATCAGTGTGTTGTTTGCGGTGTTGGCCATCGGCATCGCTTGGTTGGGCGCCGCGGCCTCCGGGCAATTGGGTTTCACCTCGGTGCCGGCCACCATCGCCAGCCTCGCCAGTCTGGCGACGTTTTTGATGCCGTTGATTGCGTTGCTGTTGGCCTATGACGCCATCGTCGGTGAGGACGAGAGCGGCACGTTACCGCTGTTGCTGACGTACCCCTTGGGTCGCGGGCAGATTCTGCTCGGTAAGTTTGTCGGCCACGGGTTGATCCTGGCGCTGGCGACACTGATCGGTTTCGGCTGCGCGATGCTGGCCATCGCAGTACTGGTGGACGATGTCGAACTGAGCCTGTTGCTCTGGTCATTTGGCCGGTTCATGGCGTCGTCGACGTTGCTGGGCTGGGGGTTTCTGGGGCTGGCCTATGTGCTGAGCAGTGTGTCGGCCGAGAAATCCACGGCGGCCGGGCTGGCGCTGGGTGTCTGGTTCTTCTTCGTGCTGGTGTTCGACCTCGCTTTGCTGGCGCTGTTGGTGCTCAGCGAAGGGCAGTTCAACCCCAACGTGTTGCCGTGGTTGCTGCTGCTCAATCCGGCCGACATCTACCGTTTGATCAACCTTTCCGGTTTTGAGCCCGGCGCAGGCACCACGGGTGTACTAACGCTGGGCAGCGATTTGCCGATGCCGGGCTCGATGCTCTGGCTGTGCCTGTCGCTGTGGGTGGCGGTGCCATTGGGCTCGGCCTGGCTGTTGTTCCGTCGCCGGGCGACATGAATTTCCACTTTGATAGTGTTGGAGTAGTTGACGATGAGTACGTTTTATCTGCGGGGGGTGCGCGCCATGGCGGGCCTGATGATGTGCCTGTTGCTGACGGCCTGCGACAGCTCGGCGCAAGCCACCTACAGCAGCGCCGCCGAAGCCTTTCATCCCAGTGATGAATGCCATGTCTGCGGGATGATCATCAACGGATTCCCCGGGCCCAAGGGCGAAGTCGTCGAGCGGGCCGGAGTCAAGAAGTTCTGCTCCACGGCGGAAATGATCGGTTGGTGGTTGCAGCCGGAAAATCATCATGGCGATGCAAAACTGTATGTCCACGACATGGGTCGCAGTCCCTGGAATGCGCCGGATGACGCCCATCTGATCGATGCCAAAGACGCGTTCTACGTGGTCGGCACCCAACTCAAGGGCGCCATGGGCGTGGTGTTGGCGTCCTTCTCCAGTCGCGAGGCCGCTGAAAAGCTTGCCGCTAAACAGGGTGGTCACTTGCTGCGCTTCAGTGAGATCACTCCGGCGGTCTTGCAGCAACACTAGCGGCGTTGAAAAAATCTGATCGCCGTCAAGTCGGTATTTCTTCACCTGCTCAAAGATAGGGGCTCGCTACGTCCCCAGTGCTTGGCATCCGTGATGCCCAGGAGTAAATGATGAAAACCGAGTTTCAGGATCGTTTGGCGGTGGTCACGGGTGCCAGCTCCGGGATTGGCCTGGCCCTGTGCGCCGCGCTGTTACCGCGTGGTGTCAAGGTGCTGGCGATGTCACGGACCCCGGGTGAACTGCCGGCCTTGCAGCAGATCTACGGCGAGCGGTTGCAGTGGTTTGCCGGAGATGTCACGAGTCAGCAAGACCTGCGCGAGCTTTCCGAGCGCGCTGCGGCGATTGGCCCAGTGGACTATCTGGTGCCCAACGCGGGTATCGCCGAAATGGCCGACAGCCTGGATATGCAGGCCTTCCAGCGCCAGTGGGCGGTCAACGGTGCCGGGGCGTTGAACACCCTGGCGGCGTTGCGGGGTGAGTTGGCGAGCCCGGCGTCGGTGGTGTTTGTCGCAAGTTTCCTGACGGGTTCGAGCTTCCCCGGGCTGGCCGCCTGCATTGCCAGCAAGGCCGCGCTGAGGGCTCAGGTACGCACGCTGGCGGTGGAATTCGCGAGCTTTGATGTGCGCATTAATCTGGTCTCGCCGGGACCGACGGCTACCTCGATGTGGGACAACCTTGGGCTGAGTGAGGGCGAGCTTGGCGACGTCGCCGACGCCCTTGCTAAACGTCTGTTACCCGGTCACTTTCTCGACGCGGCGGCGGTGGCCAATGTGATTGTCTTTCAGCTGTCGCAGGGTGCGCGGGGTGTCTACGGTCAGGACTGGAAGGTTGATAACGGGTACACCTTGGGCTGAAGTCCGTTCGGGGTACATATCCGTTGCTGCGGTCACGGCGACTTAGGGTTCCGCCGTTACCGAAGAACCGGATATACACCCAAAACCTAATGCGAAGTCCCCTCGGCAAACTCAATCTTGTTCCCCACGTTGTACTTGCCCGAAGGTTTGTTCATCGGAATGCGTTTGATCTCCTTGAGGGTGTTGCTGTCGTAGACGATCAGCGCGCCGTCGGTGGCCCAGATGCTTAGCAGCAAGTAGCGGCCATCACGGGTGAACTCAACGTGAGCGGCGGTTTTGCCGGGCATCGGGCGCAGGGTGTGGGCGATTTCCAGGGTTTGTTTGTCGATCAGGTGGATCGCATCGTTGTCGGGCCCGAAGAACACGTCGCTCCAGGCATACCGTGAGTTGACGTGACTGCGCATGAAGAAACCCGGCCCCAGGGTCGGAATTTCCTTGATCAGTTTCCAGGTCTTGAAGTCGATGACCGAGATCAGCCCCTTGCTGATATTCGGCGTGGCGAACACCCACTCGCCGTTGCGTTTCCAGTAGGTCCCCGAGCCCAAATGCGGCATGCCCGGCAGCGGGATGTCGGTGATCACCTTGGCGCTGTCGAGGTCAATCACCTGGCCGCCCTGGGCCTTGCGCGAAGTGGCCAGCAGTTGTTTGTAGTCCGGTGAAAAGGAGAAGTCGTCGAGAAAGTCCCCAGCGTGTATCCGTCGTGGTTCGAAATCCGGTGTGCCGGCCCAGGATAGCTCCCAGACTTCCTTCACGTCCTTGAGCGCTACGATAAAGCTGTCGCGCGGCGGGGCGGAGTAGACCGCGCTGACCCGTGACGCGGTGCCGTCCTGCCCGATCGTGGGAATGGTTTTGACCAGCGACAGATCGCGGGCATCGAGTACTACAAGGTTGCCGGGCAAATAGTTGCCCACTAGCACCCAGCGTCCATCCTTGCTCACCGCCAGGTTGCGGGTATTGAGCCCGGCGCGAACTTCGGCGATCAGCTTCAGGTTGTGCAAGTCATACAGGCTGATCCAGCCGTCACGGGAAGCGAAGTAGACGAAGCGTCCATCCGGCGAGAACTTCGGCCCGCCATGCACGGCGAAGTGCGATGCAAAGCGCGCCAGCACCTCAAAACGGTCACCGTCGAGGATGTCGATGTGATGGTCGCCGGCTTCCACCACCACGAACA
Source organism: Pseudomonas sp. Ma2-10 (assembly GCF_054330215.1). NCBI lineage: Bacteria > Pseudomonadati > Pseudomonadota > Gammaproteobacteria > Pseudomonadales > Pseudomonadaceae > Pseudomonas > Pseudomonas sp. Ma2-10. The sequence goes on from NZ_JBTEYL010000016.1 coordinate 103,524, forward strand.
GGTTCAGCGGGTCGGCGCCATGCTGGGGCGTGGTGGGCAATTTGCTGAGATCGGCGAGCAGCGAATGACTGCCGAGAATGTCGTCATTGCTCCAGGTAGGCGCAGTGGCGGGCGGTTGTTGAAGGTATTCCACCAGCGCGCCGATCTGCGCGGGGGTGAATACGTCGGCATAACCGGCCATCTGGCTCGCGGGCCGGCCGTTCTGAATCACGCTACGAATTTCATCGGGTTTGATTCGGCTGAGGCTCTCCGGCAACAACGCCGGCCCCGCACCGCCGAGACGGTTAATGCCGTGACAGCTCTGGCAATGCTGCTGATAGTTTTGCGCGGCGTGTTCAAGTGCCGGAACCGCAGTGCCGGCATGCGCCGCACTGACCCATAACAGGTGGGCAAGGACGATGCGCCTCATATCGCCACCTTGGCGTGGCGTTGCAGTGCTTGGGCCGGGTAAAGCCGCGCCGGGTATTCCAGTTGTTCTGCGCCAAACAGATCGACCACTGTGCCGATCACCGTCAGTGTCGGAGTGCCCGGCGGACAATCCAGCGCCAGGGTCGGCAATTGGTGCAGCGTGCCACGGGCGACGTGCTGGTCGGGACGCGTGCCGTTGCTGATCAGTGCCGCCGGTGTATCGGCCGACAGCCCAGCTTCGATCAAGCGTTGAGCGATGATCCCCAGGTTCGACAAGCCCATGTAAAACACCAAGGTCTGGCTACTGTCGGCGAGGCTGCTCCAGGGCAGCGACAACTCACCATCGCGTTGTAAATGGCCGGTGATGAATCGGCAGGAATTGACCCGGTCGCGGTGGGTCAACGGTATGCCCGCGTACGCGCTGCAGCCGGAAGCGGCGGTAATGCCCGGCACCACCTGGCAGTCGATGCCGCGTTGCAGCAGGTACTCCAGCTCCTCGGCGCCGCGACCAAAAATAAACGGGTCGCCGCCCTTGAGCCGGACCACGCGTTGCCCTTGATCGGCGAGGTCGGCCAGCAGTTCATTGATCTGTTCCTGGGGCAGGCTGTGGCAGCCGCTGGCCTTGCCGACGTAATGGCGGGCGCAGGTCAGGGGGATCAAGGTCAGCAGTTCGGGGCTGATCAGCCGGTCGTACACCACGGCGTCGGCCTGCATCAACAGGCTCCAGGCGCGCAGGGTCAGCAGGCGTGGATCGCCGGGACCGGCGCCGACCAGGGCAACTTCTCCCGGCTGGAACAGGGACTCAAGTGTGGCCGGTATAGCAATCGATGGAGGCATGGGACGTCCTTGGTGCTTCATCAGGTTGACCGGCCCCAACCTTTGTCAGATGGTTGGCCGGGCGGGCTGTTCAGTGGGTGATGCAAGGGATGGTGGGTAATGGCGGCGCACCGATTTCGTCATCGCTGAGGTGGCAGCCGGGGTCCTGGCCCCACAAATCACCCTCGGCCCAGGCGCGCGTGCGGGTATTGCCGTTGCAGATGGGCAACCAGCGGCATTGCGCGCAACGGCCGCCGACGGCGCGGGGATGCTCACGCAGGCGCAACAGCAGGGCATCCGGCTGATCCCGCCACAACGTACGGAACGGCGTGCGGCGGACATTGCCCACCGAGTGCTGCCACCAGTAGGTGTCCGGGTGCACTTCGCCGGTGTTGTCGATGTTGGCAATGCCGCTGCCCGAGGCGTTGCCACCCCAGGCGCGGAGCATGTTTTCCAGACGTGGGTAATGCTCTGGAAGACGAAGGCCCGCCCATTGCAGCAGCACAATGGCGTCGGCATCGTTGTTGCCGCTGACAAAATCGCTGTCGCGGCCGTGTTGGATGTCTTCCCAGGCGCGCTCAAAGATCAGCGTCATGGCCTCGCGGCTCATCTGCTGGTGCGCATCGAGTTTGCGACTGCGTTTGCCGCGACCGCTGTAGTTGAGGTGCGACAGATAAAACTTCTGCACGTCGTACTCGCGCATCAGCGCCAGTAACTGCGGCAGCTGCGCATGGTTTTCCTGGGTCAGAGTGGTGCGCAGCCCGACGCGAATACCTTGTTCGCGACAGAGCCGAATCGCCTGCATGGAACGGGCGAAGCTGCCTTTGAGTTGGCGGAAGGCGTCATGGGTGGCTTCCAGGCCATCGATGCTGATTCCGACGTAGTCGAAATTCGCCGCGCTGATTTGCGCGATGTTCTGCTCATTGATCAGGGTGCCGTTGGTGGACAACGCCACAAAGAAACCCTTGGCCCGGGCGTAGGCGCTGAGCACAAACAGGTCCTCGCGCAACAGCGGTTCGCCACCGGACAGAATCAACACGTTTACCCCGGCATCGTGCAGGTCGTCGATCACGGCCAGGGCGGCGGCAGTATCCAGTTCGTCGCGAAAGACGCTGTCGGCGGAGGTGGCGTAGCAGTGTTTACAGGTCAGGTTGCAGCGCCTGAGCAGGTTCCATATCACCACCGGCGGCCGGTCGCTGCCCGGTGGACGGGTTCTGGGCGCAGGCGCCTGGCCGGCCAGCGCTCGCAGGTATTGGCTGATCCTCAACATGCAACTCTCCTTGAGTCAGGGTGTGTTCAGCGCGAAGTGGGCGGCAAGCGCAAGCCGGTTTTTTTCAGGATGCGGCTACTCACCAGCATCTCGTGGGCGCCACAGGCGTCGCCCAGCAAGTGGCGCAGGTGCTCACGGTAGCGGTTGATTTCATCGCTGCTGCGGCCATGCACCATGGCGAACAGGTTGTAACGCCAGTCGGCTCGGCGTGGGCGGCGGTAGCAGTGGCTGACGAAGGGTTGCGCGCCGATCAGCGCGCCCAGGCGCGACATGTCGGTGTCGCGCACATCCCAGACCGTCATGCCGTTGTGGCGATAGCCCAGTCGGTAGTGATTGGGCACGGCGGCGATACGCCGAATCGCGCCCTCGGCCTGCAAGCGCTTGAGCAGATCCAGGGTGGATGCGATGTTCAACCCCAACTGCTCGGCGAGCCACGCCCATGGGTCTTCCAGCAGCGGCAGACCGGCCTGGGTCAACACGATCAGACGTTGGACGAGAGTGTCTTCAGGCCGGGAAATACAGACCGACATGGTAGGTCTCCTCTTTGGGCAGGTTGAGCAGCGGCAGACCGGTCAGGGTTTCGATGCGGTGCAAGGTCTCGGTCAGATCATGTTCAGTGGCGCAGGCAAGCACGAACCACATGTTCCAGGCGTGCTCGCGTCGATAGTTGTGCGCCACTTCAGGCATGCCCTGCAGTTGCTCGGCGACGTCTTCAAACCGTTCTTCCGGCACTGCCAGCGCGGCGAGGGTGAAGGCGCCGCCCAGGCGTTCGATGTCGAACATCGGGCCGAAGCGTGTGAGCACACCGTCGTCGAGCAGGGCATGCAGGCGTTCGAGCAGTTCAGTGCTGCAAGTCTCCAGCTCGGCCGCCAATACCCGCCAAGGGTGGCGCACCAGCGGCAGGCCCAATTGCAAGCGGTTGATCAGCCGGCGGTCAAGGTCATCCATGGGCCGGTGCTCCTGCGCGCGAGGGCGCAAAGCGCCCGCCGCGCTGCTTGAAGACCTGGGTGCTGAACAGCAATTGATGGGGCAGGTCGCTCAGCAGATGCGCTTTCAGCAACGTCTGGATCTGCGCCTCCACCTGCGCACGTTGACGCCCGTGCACCATGCAAAACAGGTTGTAGCGCCATTGCGGCAGACGTCGGGGCCGTTGATAGCAGAGGGTGATGCCCTGCGCGCGCCCCAGGCGCTGGCCGACTTCGTCGATCAGCGCATCGGGAATATCCAGCACCAGCATGGCGTTGGCGGTAAAGCCCAGCGCGCGATGGTGCAGCACCAGGCCTATCCGGCGGAACAACCCTTGCTCGCTCCACTGACGCATTTGCTCGAGCACCTGGTTTTCGTCCGTGTTTATCCGTTCGGCGAGGGCCTGATAGGGGCGCGCTACTAACGGCAATCCGCCTTCGAGGTGCCGGCGCAACGCCAGCGCTTGTTGGGGGCTCAATCCAGGCTTCATGCGTTTTCTCCCAGGGCAAAGCCCAGGTCGATGCGGTAGGCGGTCAACATCGGCAGGTCCAGCGGCATGAGGCCGGTGTCGTTCTCCAGTTCTTTAAGCACACGGTCGATGTGTGGGCGATCAGGGGCGGTCAGCACAAACCACAGGTTGTAGAAATGCTCCCGTGCGTAATTGTGATTGACCTCGGGGTACTGACTGACGCGATCGGCCACCTGTTGCAGGCGTTCGGCGGGCACGGCGAGGGCGGCGAGGGTGCTGGCCCCGGCGCGGCTGTGTTCGAACACCGGACCGATCCGTGAGAGGGTGCCGGCCTGATCCATTTCTGCCAGGCAGGCCATCACCTGGGCTTCACGGCAACCAAGAATCTGCGCCATCTCTTTGTACGGTGCGGGGCACAGCGGCATGCCGTGCTGGAAGCGGTCGATGAGTTGGCGGCTGAGCCGTTCAAGGTTCATTTCAATACCCCATTTTCTGCGCGCGACTGCTGAAGAAGATGCCGCTCGGCGCACTGGCGGGCAGGGTGCTCAGCAGCTTCAGACTGTACGGATCCCAAACCTGAACCTGATCGCCGTCGCGTAACGACAGCCACAGTTGGTCACCGCGCGCGGTGAACTCCATGTGCAGCACCGCCGGCCCTGGCTTCAGGTCCGCGACCACGGCATGAGTTTCGGTGTCGATGACCTGAACCCGATCGTTGTCCGGGTAGGCGAAATTGACCCATAGCTGTCGGCCGTCCGGGCGCGAGGTGACGAACACCGGTTGACCGGCCACCGGAATCACGGCGGTCTGCTGCCAGGTACGAGCGTCCATCACCAGCACTTGATGACGGCCGACGGCGGGCACGAAGGCCTGGTTGTCGGCGACAGCCCAGCCTTCCAGGTGCGGCATTTTGTAGACCGGGAGCTTCGCCTGGCCGCGTCCGTAGTCGCCGAGTATCCGCTGCACACCACGCTCTGGATGCCAGAGGTCGAGTTGCGCCATGCCGTCTTCACCAAACAGGCCTGCCATGTAATAGCGCCCATCGGGAGTTATCAGGGCATCGTACGGTTGCTCACCGATGCCGGTGAAACGGCTGATCTGCGGTGTGCCGCCCTGACTGAAATCAGCGGTCCAGATCTCGCCGGTATCGAACAGACTGAACACAAAACGTTGCCCCGGCGCGTCGACCAATCCAACCACTCGAGAGCGCTTGCTGCCATCGGCCAGGGGCGTGGCGGGAATGTCGGCGACCTGTTGCAGGGTGTCGGCAGCGAACACCTTGACCCCGCCGGGCACGTAGTTGGAGACCGCGATCAACGTGCCGTCCTGACTGATGGCGCCGCCAATGCTATTGCCGCCCTGGATGACGCGATGATCAATACGCCGGGTCAGCAAATCGATTTTGCTCAACCCGCCGTCGCGGCCGAACACATAGGCATAGCGCTGGTCACGCGAGAACACCACCGAGGCATGGGACAGGTCCCCGAAACCCTCGAGTCGGGCCAGCGCGGTGTGGGTGTCGCTTTCGATGATTTGCACGCTACCGGTGGCGCGCTCCACCACCACGCCCAGATCGCCGGTGCCGCGCAACGGTGTTTGAGTGCAGGCGGATAACAACAGCCCGGTCGCCGCTGACAGCAGGATTGAACGGATCATGGTGCGGGATATCCCTGGAGAAGAAGATCGACCAACCAACGGATGTCGCCGGGGCTGAGCAACGGGGCCCAACCGGGCATCGCGGTGCCGGGCCGGCCTTGGGCGACGGTAGCAATCAGGCTGTCCCTGGATTTGCCGGCCAGCGCTACGCGCGTCAGTTCGGGGCCTAGCCCGCCGGTCAGGTGCAACCCATGGCAGGCGCCGCAGTCCTGGGTCAGCAGGTGTTCGAGTTGCGCCTGACGCTGGGCGTCCGGCGCCGCAACCGCGGTTGCGCAAATGAGGAGGAGGGCCGCCAGAATCACAGCGTGTCGATAGACCTTCATGACGCCCTCCAAACGGTTATTTGAGTGTCAGTACCCAAGTCGCGAGAATTTTTGCTTCTTCATCCGTTACCGAGTTCGCCGGCATTGGCATCGGCCCCCAGTTGCCTTGTGTGCCGTTCTTGATGTGGTCGGCCAGGGTGTCCACGGCCCCGGGTACGGCTGCATTCTTGGCTGCCACATCCTTGAGCGCCGGGCCAACAATTTTGGTGTCGATGGAGTGGCAGGCTGCGCAGGGTTTGCTCTTGAACAGCTCCAGCGCGTCTTGGGCCATGGCCGGCTGCACACTCAGCGCAGCGGTCAGGGCGAACAGTGAGAACAGTGTATTTTTCATGGTGTTTCCTTGCATTGATGGCGCTCAATAGATGTCGTGTTGGGTGTTGTAGACGTTGAACTTCCCGGTGGGTGTGATCAGTCGTTTGTCCTTGATGACTGACTTGAGCTTCAGTGTTTTGTCGTCGATTACCACCAGCGCTGACTCGTCTTCCTGGCCGCTCCAGACGGAGAACCAGACTTCATCGCCGGCCTTGTTGTATTCCGGTTGCACAACGCGCATCGCGCCTTGCTTGATGCCGGCGTATTCAGCGATGGGCAGCACGGTGTAGCCAGCGTCGAGCTTGTCGATGTTGAACACCGCCACCGACTGGCTGAGTTTCGCGTCCGGGTTGAGGGTGGTGTCGACGTACAGGTGGCGAGAGTTGGGATGGGTTTTGATAAACAGTGATCCGCCGCCTTGGCCCTTGAGTGAAGCGACCTGTTTCCAGGCGTATTGCGGGTGTTTGATCGGGTCGGTGCCAATCAGCGAGATGCCGTCATCACCCAGGTGGCTGGTGGCCCAGACCGGGCCGTAGGTCGGGTGGTTGAAGTTGGCGCCGCGACCCGGGTGAGGGGTTTTGCCGACGTTCACCAGCGCGGTCAATTTGCGCTCCTTGGAGTCGATCACGGCGACTTTGTTGGAGTTGTTGGCGGCGGTCATGAAGTAGCGGTGCGTGCTGTCCCAACCGCCGTCATGCAGGAAGGGTGCGGCATCGATGTAAGTGATAGTGAGGTTTTTGATGTCCTGGTAATTGACCAGCATCACCTTGCCGGTTTCCTTGACGTTGACGATGAACTCCGGCCACTCGTGGGAGGCGATGATCGCCGCGACCCGGGGTTCCGGGTGATATTCCTGCTTGTCGACGGTCATGCCACGAGTCGAGACGATCTGCTTCGGCTCCAGGGTTTCGCCATCCATGATGGTGAATTGCGGCGGCCAATAAGAACCGGCAATGGTGTATTTGTCTTCGTAACCCTTGAACTTGGAGGTCTCGACCGAGCGCGCCTCGATGCCCACTTTGACTTCGGCGACCTTGGTCGGCTCGACCGGCCACAGGTCGATCATGTCGATCCGTGCGTCCCGGCCAATCACCAACAGGTAGCGACCCGAGGCAGAGATCCGCGAGATGTGCACCGCGTAACCGGTCTCGATGAGCTTGACGATTTTCTTGCTGTCACCGTCGATCAGGGCGATCTTGCCGTCATCGCGCAACGTCACTGAAAACAGGTTCGGCAGGTTGAGTTTGCTCAACTGTTTCTTCGGACGATCCTCGGGTTTTACCAGCAACTTCCAGGTTTTCAGCGTCTGGGCCATGCCCCATTCCGGTGGTGTCGGCGGCGTGTGCTGAATGAACTTGGCCATGACCGTGATTTCATCCTTGGTCAACGCATTGGACGTCCCCCAGTTCGGCATGCCCGCCGGTGAGCCGTAGGTAATCAAGGCTTCCAGATACGGTTGCCCGCGACTCTGGGTAATGTCCGGTGTCAGCGGTTTGCCCGTAGCCCCTTTGCGCAGAACGCCGTGGCAGCCTGCGCAGCGCTGGAAGTAGATTTCCTTGGACGAGTCGAACTCGGCCTGGCTCATGTCCGGTGCGCCGGCGGTTTTGACCATGGGTGGGTTAGCCGCAGCGACGGCGGGCTCTTCAGCGCTGGCGGCATGACTCACCGCCAGGGCCAGTGCCGAACACAACGTGGTCAGGGTCAGGGCAAACGTTTTTCTATTGCTGATCAGCATTCCATTTCTCCTCAGGCAAGACCTTTGCGATGTGCTGAAACGGCAGCGCAGAACGCAGGTTCTTAGTGCCCTGCAAGGCTATGCCCGAGCAGGCCAATGTTCGCTTGACGACGATCAAGTTTGCCGGCCATCTCACTTGCCAGGTTGTCGCAGGGGCCCGTAGCGTGTTCCTTGAATCCGCTTTTGGAACAGGCAACCCATGGACCGTACCCAGTCTTGCGAACACCCGATCGAACCCTTCTACCAACCGCTGAATAATGAGGAAGTGCTGTTCGAGCAAGCCTGGAGGCATGGCATGCCTGTGCTGATCAAAGGTCCAACGGGGTGCGGCAAAACCCGTTTCGTCCAACACATGGCCCATCGGCTGAAACTGCCGTTGTACACCGTGGCTTGCCACGATGATCTGAGCGCGGCGGACCTGATCGGCCGCCATCTGATCGGCGCCCAAGGCACCTGGTGGCAGGACGGGCCGCTGACCCGGGCGGTGCGTGAAGGCGGCATCTGCTACCTCGACGAAGTGGTCGAGGCACGCCAGGACACCGTGGTGGTGTTGCATCCACTGGCCGATGATCGTCGGGAGCTGTTCCTGGAACGCACCGGCGAAGTGTTGAAGGCGCCGCCGTCCTTCATGCTCGTGGTGTCTTACAACCCCGGCTACCAGAACCTGCTCAAAGGCATGAAACCCAGCACCCGCCAACGCTTCGTGGCGATGCGTTTCGGCTATCCGCCGGTGGCCGATGAGGAACGCATCGTTGCCCGGGAGGCTCAGGTGAACAGCGCGCTGGCAGCGCAAGTGGTGCGTCTGGGGCAGGCGTTGCGCCGGCTCGATCAACATGATCTGGAGGAGGTCGCCTCAACACGATTGCTGATTTTTACCGCGCGTATGATCCGCTCCGGCATGAGCCCGCGTGAGGCCTGCATGGCTTGCCTGGCCGAGCCGCTGAGCGATGATCCACTGACCGTTACCGCGCTGATGGACGTGGTTGATGTCCACTTCGGTTGAGTCAACGGGCGTTTCGCAACGCTACTTGCCAGGCGATCTGGCGATGTGGTTTTTCATTCTGGCCGAGCTGTCGGTGTTCGCCATCCTGATCCTGGCGTTCGCCGTGACCCAGGCGCTCAAGCCCCAGATGTTCAGTGAAAGCCGTCTGTTGCTGAACACCTCCACCGGGCTGGCGATGACCCTGAGCCTTCTCACTGCGGGGTTGTTCGCCGCGCTGGCGCAAGAGCAGGTCAGGCGTTCACGATCCCGTTACGGCGCCGTCTTCCTGCTGATGGCATTGCTCGCCGCCAGTGTCTACGTGGTGCTGAAACTCTCGGAATACCGGCACTTGCTGGCCTCGGGGCTGGGCATGGAGCACAACACCTTTTTCACCCTCTACTGGATCCTCACCGGTTTTCATTTTCTCCACGTAGTGCTCGGCATGGTCATTCTCGGGTGGCTGGCCGAGCGTTGTCGCTGTGGCCTGTACGACGCCAACACGCGCAGCGGGTTTGAATCCGGCGTGTTGTATTGGCACATGGTCGATCTGATCTGGGTCATGCTGTTTCCGCTGGTCTACGTGCTGAGTTGACGAGGTTCTCATGTCTGTTTCCAGGGTTTTGCTCGTCTGTTGGGCGGCGCTCGCCACGTTAAGCGTGTGCACGGTGATGCTGTCCCAGGCCGGGGCGACGTGGTGGTTATCGATTGCCATTTTGCTGGTGGCAGTCGGCAAGGCGTGGCTGATCACCGACGGCTTCATGGAGATGCGCCACGCGCCGCGACTGTGGCGTCGCTTGATGTTGTGCTGGGCGCTGGTGCTGGCAGTGGTTGTGGGGTTGACGCTGGTGTTGGTCGGTTAATTAACCTGAAACAACTCACGCGCGACGTTTGTCGGCCGGGTTCAAACGTTGAACCTCGGCAAAAATCTCGGTGATCGGCCTGCGAGGTTGGCGTTTGTGCAGGGAGCGGACCTGTTCGCTCAGGCGCAGCAGTTCTTCACTCGGTTTGGCCCATTGCTCTTTCGGTAACGGTTCGGACCATTGGCGCATCGTCTCGGGCAACGCCTGTTGGCCTTTTTTCTGAAGGCGACGGATTTCCCATTCGGTCAGATGGTTGGGAATCGTCCACAGCGTCATCACGTGGTACAGGTACCAGAAGAAACCGGACACTCGACCACGTTGGCCGTCGCGGATTTGCTGGTGCAGGCGTGCGCGGGCGTTGCGGAAGGTGTGCAGGCCTTCGTGGGGCGGGTCGTTCGGGCCTTGCAGGTCTAGCGGGTCCTGAATGGATGTGAGGTCGTGGATTTCGTATTCCATGTAACCGCGAATGGCTTCCCAGTGGCTGATAGCGATGGGCAGACCGAAACAGGGGAATTCGACGCTGGTCAGGGTCTCGCCATGCTGGAAACCGATGCCCATGCCGTATTGGCGGTGGATGCCGTATTGGGTGGCGCCCTGAGCTTCGATGACCCAGGCGGATAAGGATTCCCAGGGGACGAAGACGGGTTCGCTGGAGTCTTCGGGCATGAAGCAGACTTCGCGGCGTTGGCGGTTGAAGCGGGTGGGGATGATGTTGAGGCGTTTTTTGTGGTTGTGGTGCCAGACACCGAGGCCGATGGCCAGCATGGAAAATCCGGTAACCAAGGCATATCCATAGATGGCGAAGAATAAATCAATGACAAATTCCCATGTGTATGCGAAGTCATATCCGAACATAAGGCCCATACAGCCAATTGCTAGCGGGATTAGGAACGTGATCATGAAGGCAACACTGAATGGTCCTCCCAATATGGTTTGCCATGAAAATATCTGTGGCGATCCCAATCCGAAGTCCATGTACACCTCATTGAGCTCCCCAATATGCGGACCATGCGGCGGCAGGAGTGTCGGCAGCGGTAACGGCGCGAGATAGGTGATTCTCCCACTGGGAAACGGTTCGACATCGCCGGCTTTGCGGGACTGCTCAAGGTGCGGGGAAGGCAGTGGCACATCAATCGTGGTGGGCATGGTCGGCCAGCTCCAGCAGATGGGTTTCAACCCGCAACATCGGCGGATGCTCGGTAACGGAGTTAGAAGGTAGTGCAGGGAAATGGCCTTCGGTCCGAGGGTTCAGGCGAATGACTCGAATGCGAGAAACCCACGCGCCGTTGGCGTTCAAGGTCTTCGCGTAGACACGCAGCCAAAACACTTCATGCACGACGTTTGTCCGTCGGATTCAAGCGCTGCACTTCAGCAAAGATCTCGGTAGTCGGTCGGCGAGGTTGGCGTTTGTGCAACTGTCGAACCTGTTCGCTCATCCGAGTGAGCTCTTCGCTTGGCTTGGCCCATTGTTCCTTCGGTAACGGCTCGGACCATTGGCGCATCGTCTCGGGCAACGCCTGTTGGCCTTTTTTCTGAAGGCGACGGATTTCCCATTCGGTCAGATGGTTGGGAATCGTCCACAGC
>NZ_JBTEYL010000017.1:0-111498 GCF_054330215.1 Pseudomonas sp. Ma2-10
ATCAGCAAGAAGTGGACGATGCCGATCCGGGACTGGAAAGCAGCTTTGAATCGCTTCAGTATCCAATTCGAAGATCGCCTGTTAACGGTTTAATAGAAATCCCGTTTACACAAAATCTAGGACACCCTCGCATCGATCTACAACTGCGAGGGTCCGCACCGCTCTTTGAAATACAAAACGCTCGATGCGATGCACCGCGGCGTTGGGGCGAAACAGGTGTAAATCTATTTCAGGACTACACTAGACTGCTTGCAGATCACGCAACGCCTCAGGATGCTGACTCGCAACACGCAACAACGTTTGCGCCGCTCCCGTCGGTTGCCGACGCCCTTGTTCCCAATCCTGCAACGTTCGCAAACTGACTCCAATCAGCTTGGCAAACGCACTTTGAGAAACGCCCACCTTAGCTCGCGCTTCGGCAGCCGCTGAAAGCGGCACCTCTGTCACTCGAGCCGCTTTGCCGGCTTTCATTTGCCGCACAGAATCCAGCAAGTCCTGCTGGAATTGCTCCAGTTCATTGACCATCGCTGATTTCCTCCTTCAGTTGCTTGAGGAAGGCTGCGGGTAAATTGTCGAATTTCGCCTTGGTGTAGGCGATCAACAACCAGATAGAGCCTTCCGAAAGCGTGTTGTAGTAAATGACCCGTGTACCACCTCGTTTGCCCATCCCGCTACGGGACCAACGAACCTTGCGCAGACCGCCGCTACCAGGAACCACATCGCCGGCCAACGGGTTAGCCGCCAGCCAGGTAATGAATTCATGACGTTCGCCATCGCCCCAGATGGATTCAGCATAACGCTTGAAAATTTCGGTTTCGATAATCGTGAACATGGGCCTGACTATACGGCTTTGCCGTATAGATGGGCAATGCACGTTTGTCTGGTCGACGCTGATGATTGGGTACTCCGCGCAATCAAATGACCCTTAATTTGGCCACAGAGACCATTCCAGAGCCTTCAGCAATCGAACATCGGAATTATTGAAAATTATGGCTGGCCAATAATTATTGCCCAGCCATAAAAATCACTAAAACCCTTCAACCCACGCCACCACCTAGCCACGATTGCGCATCCTCCTACCTCCAGCTACTTTCAACCCGTCGCTGCCAATTCAGCGACCGGGCCTGAGAACTCGAATTCGATGCAGAAACCAACCGGAGTTCTCCTTATGCATGCCTGCAATCCATTCAAGATTTTCGCTACTGCTACACCGAGTCATGCCCACCACCGCCCAAGAACCGGAGGTGCCCAATGACCAACCCTCAAGACCTCAAAACCATCGGCCTCACCCCTTTCTCCTTCCACGGCAACCAACCACTGTTCCGCATCAACGCCGGTGTCCCGGTCAACCAGGCCCTCTCCCACGCCTCCGACCTGCTCCACATCGCCAAACTTCTCGCATCAGACTCCGCCATGGTTCGTGACACCGACCGGCATGCCTGGGCGTCGCATTTTTTGCAGGATATGAGTAAGGCGATCATCGATGACGTAGCGAAGGTGCTCGATGCACCGGGTAACAACCGAACCAGTAACGTCGCGCCATAAACAAATCGCAAACAAGAAAAGCCCCGAATCAATCGGGGCTTTTCAGTTTCCGGCTCACACCTCGCTGACTTCAAACACAAACGAAATCTTCCGACTGCTCGCACTCCACACATATCGAATGTGCTTGCCTTGCTTCGGAATAGACACGGCCGGCGGCCGAAACGCAGCGACACATTCATGCCCAGGCAGCCGAACGCTGTTGTAAAGCAGCCCCCACGACAAGGTTTCGCGCAGTTGCCGGGCAAACGCCTGTGCTGACCCGTAAGCGTCAGGATCCGGGTTGTGCAGTTCGGGGTAGTGTTGGCGGATGTCGTGCATCGGTTTGACGACTTTGTTGACGTAGGTGCGCAGGGTCAACTCGATGTCGGGCTCGTTGGTCGCGGCCAGGAAGCGTTCCTGGTGATAGCTCGTTTCGGCGATGGCGGCGGCCTGGCTGCTGGCGGCGTAGTAGACGCCGTAGGTGCCATCGGTGAAGCGGCTGGTTTTGCCGATGTGGGTGAACGCGGCCATGACCGGTGATGAGCCGGGGCCGGAGATTCGGTCTTCGGGTAGCACGCGGGAGAGCACGCCGGCTTCTTGCACTAACCGGTCGTTGGTCAGGGCTTCCAGGGCGTAGGCGGTTTGCAGGTCTTCGGGGTCGAGCACGTCTTCAAACAGGGTGATCGGGGGGAACGCGCTGTTGATCATCCGGTAGGCACGGTTCCACTCGGGGAGCACGACTTCCGGAGCCATCAGCCGCGGACGCCATCGAGGTAGCGACGCACGTCAGCGATGTCCACTACCCGGCCGGCCAGCATATAGCTCAACGCGGATTGACCATTGAACGGCGCAGCGGTGTTCGGACTGCTGACCCATTTGTAGGCGCGGTCGCGGTTGTTGCTGAAGATGATGCTCAGGGCTTTGTGGATGCCCATCAGATAGGAGATGCGCTCCAGCGTGTCGTGGGGCAGACGCACATTGGGCGGCAGGTGTTTGTATTTATAAAAGGTGGTGTTGCCGACCTTGCCCAGCAGCGTGCGCTGTTCTTCGGCGGTGCAGCCCCAACGCTCCATCAGGTTGAAGAAGAACTTGAGCGCCACGCGACCGGCTTCCGGGGTGTCGAGCTCTTGGGGAGCGGTGCGGACGGGGGATGAAGTGGCCATTGGAAAGACTCCTTCAGGCAAAGGGATGCGCCTTCAGAGTAGTACATATCCGAACATGTTTTAAATTTTTGTTCGTTTACGGATTTTCTAAGGCTTTTCGACGATCACGGTTTCCACAGTGATCTGCTTGATCGCATGAAACGGCGCCAGTGCCGCTTCATCGGCCGTAGCACCGGTAATCAACCGCCACTCCCGCTCAATCGGCGTCCAGTGCTGTTGCCGCGCACGACCGAGTTTGTCGGTGTCGGCGAGGACAACAATCTGCGCCGCCCGTTTGATGATGCATTCCTTCAGATACGCCTGCTGCGCGCTCGCTTCACACAAACCAAACTCGGCAACCACGCCGTCAGCACCGAGAAAGGCTTTGTCGACACTCAGCCGGCTCAACGTCAGCTCCGCCAACGGCCCCAACGTGCTCATGCTCGAACCGCGCAGATCGCCGCCGATCAAGGTCAGCCGCACGCCCGGCGCATTGACCAGGGTCATTACGGCCAGCAAGTTGTTGGTGACCACATGCACGTCTTGCCGCGAACACAAATGATGGGCCAGTGCGGCGCAGGTGGTGCCGCCGTCGAGCAAGACGGTATCGCCGTCCTGAACATGAGCCGCGGCCGCTTGGGCGATGGCGTCTTTCTGCTCCCACTGGCTGGTCTTGCGCTCTTCCAGCGAAGCTTCCGGCTCATGCACGCCAACCACCGAGGTCGCGCCGCCATAAGTGCGCACCAGGTGCCGCTGTTTGGCGAGCATGGTCAGGTCGCGCCGCACCGTCGCTTCCGAAACCCCGAGCGCCGCGCTCAATTGCTCGACGTTGGCGTCGCCAATACGCACGAGATCGAGGATTGCGCGGTGGCGTTCGGATGCTTTCATGGCGGGTCTCGTTGTGTGGACGGTGGTCGATCTTACACGACAGCGTCCCTGCGACTCATCCCCGTCGCGTGGCAAGCTCCGCACCCTGGCGCAGTGCTTCGAGCAGGCTGCGTTCATCGGCAATGCCCTTGCCGGCGATATCGAAGGCAGTGCCGTGGTCGACCGAAGTACGGATCACGTCCAGGCCGACGGTCACGTTCACGCCTGCTTCAAGTCCCAGCACTTTGACCGGGCCGTGGCCTTGGTCGTGATACATCGCCACCACCAGATCGAAGTCGCCGCGTCCGGCGCGGAAGAACAGCGTGTCGGCGGGCAGCGGGCCCGTCACGTCGAGGCCGCGTTCCTGCAACAGCTTCACCGCCGGGATGATTTTTTCTTCCTCTTCGCCATAGCCGAACAAACCGTTTTCGCCGGCATGCGGATTGATCCCGCACACGCCAATACGCGGTTTGGCGATACCGGCCTTGATCAACGTCGCGTTACCGCGCTCGATCGTGCGCTGGACCAGGCCCGGCTCGATCTTGCGGATCGCATCGATGATACCGATGTGGGTCGTGACGTGAATCACCCGCAACTGCGGCGCCACCAGCATCATCGACACTTCGTCGACGTTGGTCAGGTGCGCGAGCATTTCGGTATGGCCCGGGTACTTGTGGCCGCCGGCGTGCAACGCTTCCTTGTTCAGCGGCGCGGTGCAGATCGCGTCGATCTGATCGGCCTCGGCGAGTTGCACGGCACGGGCGATGTATTGATAAGCCGCGTCACCGGCGATGGGCGACAACTCACCGAACGGCAGGTCGTCGGGAATCAGATTGAGGTCGATGCAGTCGATGGTGCCGGCCTCGTACAACGCCTGGGAGGCGTCCTCGATGCGGCGCACTTTGGCACTGCCGCCGACGATGACATTGGCCTGCTCAAGACGACGGGCATCGCCAATCACCAGCGGCCGACATTGTTGATAGACGATGTCGTGAGTCAGGCTCTTGACGATGATTTCCGGACCGACGCCCGTGGCGTCGCCCATGGTGATGCCGATGATCGGGAGGTAGTTGCTCATAGTGTTCATTCGAGTCCTTGGATTCGTGTGCGTTTGGGCGGGGAGCGATCGGCGCTATCGCTCAGGTGTTGCCATGCCGCGTACAACGCGTGATCGCTGCCGAACGCGCCCGCCTTGGTAACAATTGCGGGACGACGCCCCTGCCGGGAAACGGTCGGTCGTGCGAAGGCGACGCCGGCTTCGATTTCCGTCAGCAGTTGCAGGCTGTCGATCCCGACGGTGGTCAATATGGCCCGCGCCGTCTCGCCGCCCGTGGCGATCAGGCCACCGACCTTGGCGAAGTGCGGTTCTACCAGCACGGCCAGCATGGTTGAGAGTTGCGCGCCCTCCTGGGGATCGAACGCCTCATCGCGGCCGATGCGCAGCAGCAGGTCGCTCCAGCCTTCCAGTTGCTCGCCGATGCGCGCCTGCCAGATCGCCCAATCGCCATGGGTTGTGCCTTGGCGAAGGACTTCAGGCGGGACGACCAATTCGCTGACGCCGCCACGCTCCTTGAGCAGTGCGCATTGCCGCTCGCAGACGCCGGAGAGGCTGCCGACGAGTATCAGAATCGGCGCCTGACTTTTTTCGACGGCATCGGGTTCGATGGCTGCGAAGCGCGTTTCGCAGAAATCGGGAAGGCTGGCTATTTCCCGAGCAAGGCCACCCGAACCGATCCAGAACAGTGGCTGGTCGATCGACGCGGTCAGGCGAGCGAGGGTGAGCAAGTCATCTTCGGTTTGCGCATCGACGATCAGCGCCTGCGTGCCGCTGCGGGCGACTTCGGCAATGTGCCGGGTGAGCGCGTCTTCGTTGCCGCGCAAGGTGTCGAGGTCGAGCTTCGCAGTGGTCAGGCCTGCGGTGACAAGCATCGCCTCAACATCGGCCGGGCGGTCGGCGTTTTCCAGTTTCCAGGTATCGGTGGTTTCCAGCGGCTGGCCGTTCACGAACACCCGACCGCCGCGCAACGTACGGCCTGTAGCGGGAAACGCCGGGGCCACAATGGCCAGCCCCGCCAACGGTTGCAGGGCGGCGACTTCAGCCGCCCAGTTGCCGCGCAGAGTCGAATCGATTTTCTTGTACAGCCGCTGCCCAGGCTGATGCAGTGCCTTGAACGCGGCGACGGTACGCTCGGCGGCCCGCGCCGGCGAGAGGCGCCGGGTGTCTGTGTCGGCGGCAATCACCTGAGCGTCAGCCTTGTCATTCAAAGGGTCGAGCGTGACGACCGTTTGCAGCCCCGCGCTTGCAAAGCCGATGGCGCAATCCGCCGCGCCCGACAGATCGTCTGCGATGATCAACATCCTCATCGCAAGGCCTCCTGCTTTTGAGGTTCGAGCTCCTGTTCGGGAATGATGACGGGGTTACGTTGCTGCACACGCTTGGCGACGGCGGCGGTGAGCAGCGGCGCGAGGATCGCGGTGACCACGACGCAGGCGGCCACCAGGATTGTCGCGCTCTTGGCCGCTTCCGCGTACACCGGATTGGCCGCCGCGATTAACGCAGGGACGGCGGCGGCATTCCCGGCGGTAGTGGCCGCGGCGACACCTGCGACGCCAGTGCCGCCGGTCAAACGGTCAGCGAAGAACAGCGGGATGCCGGTCAGCACGACAACCGCAACACCCATGCCGAGACCCAGCAAACCGGCCTGCCAGACGTTATGCAAGTCCAGGCTGGCACCGAGCGCCAGAGCGAAGAACGGGATCATGACGGGAACTGCTTTGGCCAGAAAATCGCGCATGTCTCGGTCGAGATTGCCCAACAGCATGCCGAGCGCCAGTGGCAGGATGCTGCCCACCAGCGTCGGCCAGGGGAATGCCGACAGGCCAGCGATACCCAAAGTGACCATCGTCAGAAAAGGACCGGACTCCAGCGACATGACCGAGTAGGCGCCGACGTCTTCGGAGCGACCGTACTGCCCCATCAGCGCCATATATAAGCCGCCGTTGGTGTCGTTCATCGCAGCGACCACCGCCAGCGTGGAAATGCCGGCGAAGAGTCCCGAGGAAATCGGCTGCTCGCCCAGGAAGTGCCCGAGCACTATACCAATGAGGACGGCGATGCCGACTTTCGTCGCGAGCAGCGTCCCGCCCTTTTTAAGGAGATAAGGTGTGGCTTTGATATTGATACTTGCGCCCATGCAGACGTAGAACACCGCGAGGATCGGTAGCGCCCCGGTGAACAGTGCATTGGTGAATGAGCCGAAAAACTTTGGCGTGTCGGGCAGGAACGTTGCCACCAGCGAGCCAATCAGCAGGGGCACGATCATCATGCCGCCCGGTATGCGCTCAATGGTGCGTTTGATAGGAAATTGGGCCACGAGGGTCTCCTTTTATAATTGTTGGGTAAGACGTGCATCACCTCGAAACTGACTGAACCGATCATTTACTGATTGTTTAAGTCAAATTAATCTTAGGCCTTCGGTTTAGTTTGCGCAAAACAATCATTAAGATGATTGTTTCGATCATTCGTGATGGAAAATCTAGGCTGTGACGGGCAGCTCGAATCGCCAGGTGACGCAAGCCAGAGCACTGCGGCGCCCACAAAAAAGCCCCGAACCAGTCGGGGCTTGTGTTGAGAGGCGCTACTTGAACAGTTCGGAATGACTTCCGAGATCAACAAATGTGATCAGATCGGAGCGCGTGTGCTCATAAATCATCAAGAAATCACCGCCTATATGGCACTCTCGAAACCCAGCCCAATCCCCCGTCAACGCATGATCAAGGTACTCGGCTGGCAATGGCTCTCCCAGAAATAGCGTGACCATCACCTGACGGACTTCATTCATGTCACGGCGGCCGGCCCGCTTGTAACGTTCCCACGACTTCTTGAATTCCGATGTTTGCGCACACTGTTTGGGCAGCTCAGCGCGTTTTTGCTTTTTCTCCGGTTTCGCCATCAGCGTCCCTCAGCATGTCGTCTATCGAGTCGAACCGCTGGCGAATATCTCGTGCTTCCATCATGGCGCGGGCCGTCTTCTCCGAGGGGACGCGTACCTCAAACGGGAGGCCCTGAGTGGCTACAACCTGACGAAGAAAAAGACGCATGGCATCACTGATGCTCAGGCCGCAAGCGCTCAAGACTTCAGTAGCCCGAGCCTTCAAATCCTCATCAATGCGGCAACGCACGTCTGTGGTTTTCAGCAATGCACCCATGGTAATAACCTCATCGTTAATTTGTAGCTACATTGGCGCTACCTCGAGCATTGTGGTTGAGCGGGATCTTTTCAGTCAACTTCAGCGTGATGGACGGCTCCAAAGCTTGAGAAGCGTGACCATCAGCTGGATGTCTCGCCCAATATTTCAACCGTTTGAGCTCGCGATGAATATCAGCCTGATCCCTTTCCTACTCGAGAAGCGTCCTGGTTCAACGCAGGAAATAGCTGAGAGTGTTGAGCTCTAAATCGCGCCCACAAAAAAGCCCCGAACCAGTCGGGGCTTTCCTTTCTCAGCCTTGCATCAAGCCTCGATAGCGCAACCCATCATCAGAAAAGGCTGATCGGGTAATCCACGAACACACGCACTTCATTACCGCTGGAGTTGTACTCACTCGATTTCCGCGAGACACGCAGGATCGAGCTGCGCAGTTTCACGCTCAGGTCTTTGGCCGGGCCGCTTTGCACGACGTACTTGAACTGGTTGAAGATTTCGCGCTCGGTACCGCCTTCGCTGGTGGAGGTGGTGATGTTGTCGCCGCGCACGTAGGCGAAGTTGTAGCTCAGGCCTGGAACACCGAAGGTGCTGAAGTCGAGGCCGTAGCCCAGTTGCCAGCTGCGTTCGTCTTCGGCGTTGAAGTCGGACCAGTAGGAGTTCGCCAGGTAGATGGTGGTGCCGCCGTCGCCGACGCGACCTTGGTCCTTCTGGTAGCCGCCGTAGGCATAGCCCAGGTTGCTGTCGCCGGTGCTGCGCTGGTGGGCGAGCGTGAACGAGTGCGCGCCGGTGGCGAATGTGGCGGCCAGGCTCCAGATTTTGTTGTCGTCGCCGGTGGCACCGCTTTCGCGAACGTAGGAATCGTCCAGCTTGGTGCGGTAGCCGTTGAAGTCCAGGGTCAGGGACTGATCCTTGTCGACCGGGAACACGTAGTTGGCGTTCACGTACTGCTTTTTCAGCACGTCTTCGACGTCGGAGGCGTACACCGCAGCCTTGAACTGTTCGGTGAACTGGTAGCTACCGCCCAACACGTTGATCGACTTCAGGCCACCGCTGTCACGGCCGTCAGCGCTTTTGCGCGATTGGGCGGTGAAGCGACCGGCGTTCAGCTCCAGGCCGTTGATCTCCTTGGAGGTGATCAAGGTGCCGGTGTAGCTTTCAGGCAGCAGTCGGGAGTTGTCGTAGTTCAGCACCGGCAAGATCGGCATCTGGTCGCCGTAGGTCAGGACGGTGCTGGATACGCGAAATTTTACCGCGCCACCGGCTTTGGCCAGGTCGCCGGCCGGGTTACCGCTGTCGCCTTCCTTGAAGAAGTCGATACCTTGGCCGCCGCTGTGGCTACCACGGTCCAGACGCAAACCGTACAGACCGAAGGCATCAACGCCCACGCCGACGGTTCCTTGAGTGAAACCCGAAGTGTAGGTGCCGATGGCAGCCTGACCCCATTCACGCTGGTCATCGTTACCGTGTTTTTTGTCACGATTGATGTAGGCATTACGCAGCAGCACGTTGAGGCTGCTGTCTTCAACAAAACCCTTGGATTGGGCCTGGTCGTTAGCCATGACCTGTGTAGCACTCAACATCCCCAGAGCGATCAGGCTGATTCGCGTGTTCAACATGTTGTTCTTTTCCTTATGACTGGTTGATACGCGCTGTGTCGAACGGCTGAAACGGCGCTTTTGCACTCTTTTTTCACCCCAAACAAAAAGGCCCGCGCACGAAGAAATCGTGGCGGGCCTTTTGGTTTTTTTATGAGTCATGGCGGTTAGCCACAGGCGTGGCGCGAATCCTAGCCGCGCCTTTAACCATGTGTCAATTTCATGAATCGTCTGTAAATAGGCGAAAACGTCTAAGAAACGGCGCAGGTCATCATGCCGCCGCCCGGCTGTTGCCAACTCGACACAATTCGAAATAATCAAACCGCTGAACTTTCAATAATAATTAACATAAGTAAATAGCAAGCATTACCATTCGCAACCTCGAATTTCTCCACCCTTTCGGATGCGCTTCAGATGCCTGCCCCCTTTCGCCTCACGCCCGTCACCCTTGGGCTTTCTGCATTTCTCTCTGCCGGTTTTACCTGCGCCGCCACCACTGTTTTACCCCTGACGTCGATCAGCGCCGAAGCTGAAGCTGATGACCCGCGCGTGAAAGAAACCAGCACCGCGACCCGCACCGCCACGCCGGTGCGCTACGTTCCACAAGCCATCGACTCGATCAAAACCGCGAACGTCGTGGATTACGGCACCAACGATCTGGGCACTGCGCTGAGCGGCGTCCCCAACGTCAGCAGCGGTGCCGACACTCGCTTCGACAGCCTGCGCATCCGCGGTTTCGACGCCAGCAATGACTTCTACCTCGACGGCATCCGCGACGACAGCCAATACGTGCGCGATTTGCACAACATCGAACGCCTTGAAGTCCTCAAAGGCCCGGCGGCGGTGTTGTACGGTCGTGGCAGTCAGGGCGGGATCGTCAATCGGGTCAGCAAACTGCCGGAGTTCGGTCGCCGCTCGACCCTCGAGGCCCAGGGCGGTAGCGATGATTTGCGCAGCCTATACGCCGACCTCAGCACCGACCCGAGCGAGAACATCAGCCTGCGCCTGAATATGGGCAATATGGATCAAAACAGCTTCCGCGACGGCGTAAGCGGCAATCGGCAACTGTTCGCTCCGTCGATGAGCTGGCAACTGACGCCGGACCTGAACTGGCTGGTGCAGTACGAATACAGCCGCTACAACCGTACGCCGGATCGCGGTATCCCCGGTGTAAACGGACGCCCGGCGGACGTAGGACGGGATACGACCTACGGCAGCGAGCACGATTTCATCGACGACAAGTCGCAATCCCTGCGCTCGAAGCTCAGTTATGAACTCAGCGACAACTGGCAGCTGCGCCACACCCTGGGCGTGTTCAAGCTCAACAGCGATTTCGACAACACCTACCTCTCGGGTTATACCCCGGCGACCAACAAGGTCACGCGCCAGCACTGGCAACAGGACCTGACCACCCGCAACGTCTACAACAACGTCGAGCTGGAAGGCGGTTTCGACACATTCGGCCTTGAGCATCGCTTGCTGACCGGCATCGAAATCGGCAGCCAGCGGCGCGATCCTACGTTGTACAACGCGGCCACCGGGCGCGGGACTCAGCCGGTGCCTGCACTGGACCTGTACAACCCCGACCGCAATTTGCGCCATACCGGGCGGATGCAGGTTTCCAGCAGCACTCACACCGAAGTCGAAAGCCGTGCGGTGTACGTGCAGGATCAACTGCGTCTGAACGATCAATGGCAACTGCTGGGTGGTTTGCGTTACGACACCTTCGACATCGAGTCGACCAACAAGCTGCGGAGCATTTCCGAAGACCGCGACAGCCATAGCACCAGCCCACGTGTAGGACTGGTATGGACGCCGCTGCAGAATCATTCCTTCTATGCGTCCTGGACCAAGACTTTTTCCCCGGTCGGCGGTGGTTTGATCAGCATCACCCCTGGCGCCGCCGGCAACAACAACGACCTGAGTCCCGAACTGACCAAGCAAAAGGAAATCGGCGTGAAGAGCGACTGGCTCGATGACCGCCTGAGCACCACGTTGGCGATTTACGAACTGGAACTCTACAACCGCCGTACCAGCGATCCGAACGATCCGACCATCACCTTGATGAGCGGCCTGCAACGTTCCCGCGGGATCGAGTTGACTGGCACCGGCAAAATCGCGGGTAACTGGTACGTGCGCGGTGGCGTGGGTGTGCAGGACGCGACGGTCGAGAAGGACAACAACGGCTTTGAAGGCAAACGCATCAGCAACGTGGCCAAGCATAACGCCAGCCTGTTCCTGACCTGGAAACCGGAAATGGGCTGGTACGCTGAAACCGGTCTGACCCTGGTGGGCCAGCGTTATGCCGACAGCCTCAACACCACCGTGCTGCCGGGTTATGGCCGCTGGGATGCATTGGCCGGGTTCAGGCAGAAGGATTGGGATTTGCGCGCGGCGCTGAACAACATCAGCGACAAGGCCTATTACTCGTCAGCCACCAGCGCGGCGCAGATTCAGCCGGGTGAACCGCGCAGCCTGGTCGTGACCGGGACCTACAGCTTCTAAACACCGGCCACCGACTGATCGTTCCCATACAGCGTGGGAACGATCATCAAAGGGCACACAATTTTCGCCCATAAAAAAGCGCTGCCATCCCGGCAGCGCTTTTACCAATCCGTTGTTTTTTCTTCTTATCCTTCCATCACATCCCACAACGCTTCCAGCTCCGCTTCGCTGAATAAACCAGCGGGGTAGCGTTCGATCATCATCCGGCGCGGATCAGGTTCTCTGATCTGACGCGTTCCATTGGACTTCAACCAGTTCGCCAGAACTTTGAGCGATTCGTTGTTTACTGCCAGGGGATGCAACGCCCGCTCGCTCACTACATTCATTTCGGCGTTCATTTCGCGCTCTCTCCTGGTTTGTGAGCGGCTAACTTATCCAAGGTTTATGACAGAACATCGCAGTTCTCCCCTCCCTGTTTTGCACCATGAGAGATACAAGAGCTGTGCCAAGGTTTCGTAACTGCCGACAAGTGGATACAAAAAAGCCCACGGTCCTGATGGACTGCGGGCTTTCTACAAGGCAGCAAGGGAAAACGGTTGCCTGGCCGATTCTGTAATCAACTCAAGCTGTTACAACCTCACTCACTCCTTGTGCGGTGCTGGCTGTTGTTGGGTAAGGCAGTGGATGTTACCGCCTCCCAGTAACAGTTCGCGGCCGGGCACCATCACCACTTCGTGCTGCGGGAACAGTGCCTGCAATATCTCTTTTGCCGGGCCATCCAACGGATCGTCAAAGCTCGGCGCGATGATGCCGCCGTTAACGATCAGAAAGTTCACGTAGGAACCGGCCAGACGCACGGTCGGATTACGTTCCTGAGTCCCGTCCACCGGATCAACACCCGCGCACTCTTCGTCGGTCGCATACAGCGGCCCCGGGATCGGCATCTTGTGCACCGTGAATGGGCGACCCTTGGCGTCGGTGCTGCTTTCCAGCACGTTCATTGCCGCCTGACAGCGCGGGTAGTTCGGGTCCTGCGGGTCATCGGTCCAGGCCAACAACACTTCACCCGGACGCACGTAGCAGCAGAAGTTATCCACATGACCGTCGGTTTCGTCGTTGAACAAACCGTCCGGCAGCCAGATGATTTTATCCACAGCCAGATTCGCGCTGAGCACCGCTTCGATCTCTGCACGGTTCATGTGCGGATTACGATTGCGGTTAAGCAGGCATTCTTCGGTGGTGATCAACGTGCCTTCGCCATCGACGTGGATCGAACCGCCCTCAAGCACAAAGCCCTCGGTGCGGTAGCGCTGGCTGCGCTCGATCTCGAGGATCTTGCCGCCGACCTGCGCGTCGCGATTCCACGGCGAATACAGGCCACCGTCGAAACCGCCCCACGCGTTGAAGTCCCAGTTCACACCACGGACTTCGCCACCGTTATTGATGACAAACGTCGGACCAGTGTCGCGAACCCAGGCGTCATCGCTGGACATTTCCACCACACGAATATTCGGCACGTCCAGACGGGCACGGGCGTTTTCGTATTGGCCGGCGGACACCGCCACGGTTACCGGTTCGAAGCGCGCAATGGCTTTGGCTACCGCGACGTGCGCGGCTTGCGCCGGTTTGCCGCCCAGACGCCAGTTGTCCGGGCGCTCGGGCCAGATCATCCAGGTCTGGGTTTGCGGCGCCCATTCGGCGGGCATGTAAAAGCCGTCGGCACGAGGCGTGCTGTGCAAAGTGGTCATGGCGATCAGGACTCCAGGGAACCGTCGAGGGTTTTCAGTGTGCCATACAGGTTCGGGCGACGATCACGGAACGAGCCCCAGGCGCTGCGGATGTGTTCCAGTTCGTCCAGGTCGAAGCTCTGAACCCGTACACCTTCTTCGGTTTCGTTGAGTTCTTGAACCTTCTCGCCGAACTGGTTGGCGATGAACGACGAGCCGTAGAACGTAATGTCGTAGCCGTCCTGCTCTTCGTTGCCGATGCGATTGCTGGCGATCAGCGGCATCAGGTTGGCGCCGGCGTGGCCTTGTTGCACGCGCTGCCAGTGATCGCGGGACGAAATGGTCTTATCGTGTGGCTCGCTGCCGATCGCGGTTGGGTAGAACAGAATTTCCGCGCCCAGCAACGCCATGCTGCGGGCGCATTCCGGGAACCACTGGTCCCAACAGATACCCACGCCGATTTTCGCGTAACGGGTGTTCCAGACTTTGAAGCCGGTATCGCCCGGGTTGAAGTAGTACTTTTCGTGGTAGCCAGGGCCGTCCGGGATATGGCTTTTACGGTAAATCCCGAGGTTGCTGCCGTCGGCATCAATAATCGCGATGCTGTTGAAACGCGCGCGGCCCGCCAGTTCGTAGAAGCTGATCGGCAAAACGACTTGCAGTTCTTTGGCCACTTTCTGGAAGTGCTTGATGGCGACGTTATCTTCAACGGTCGTGGCCAGTTGCAGGTAATCCGGGTTCGGCTTCTGGCAGAAGTAGGGAGCCTCGAACAATTCCTGAATCAGGATGATCTGCGCGCCTTTGGCCGCAGCCTCACGGACCAGTTTCTCAGCGGTCTCGATGTTGGCTTCAAGGTCCCAGGAACAGGCCATCTGAGTGGCGGCGACGGTAACGATACGGCTCATGAATCATCTCCGGGGCAATTGCTTGAGGGTCGAGCGTGGCATCGACCAATGACAGAAAATGGGAAGCACCGGGCGTGGTGAGTCCACGCCGGGGCAACGGTGACTTTATAGCCGATAAAAATCGGCTTTAAAAGCTTTAAGCCGTCACCCTGTCGGAATTTATTCAGTTTAACCAGATAAAAATCTGACTCTGCCGTTATCCCTGTGGGTGGTTACAGACCTTCTGCGAGCACCTTCGACAGCATGTCGACAAAGAAATCCACGCTCTGACGCGAGGTCACCATCGGCGGTTTGATCTTGAGGATGTTCAGGTAATCACCCGTCGGCTGCATGAAGATCCCCAGTTCGCGCAATCGATCACACAGCGCCGTGGTTTCTTCGGTTGCCGGTTCCAGGGTTTCGCGATTGCGGATCAACTCGACGCCTAGGTAGAAGCCGGAACCATGCACCGCGCCCACCAACGGATAAACATCGATCAGCGCTTCAAGCCGTGCCTTGAAATACCCGCCCACGACCTGAGCGTTTTCCCAGAGCTTTTCTTCCGCCATCACATCCAGCACTGCCATGCCGATCTGGCAGCTGACCGGGCTGCCGCCGGCCGACGAGAAGAAATACCCCTCGGCCTCCAGCGCTTCGGCGATTTCCCGACGGGTGATCACCGCACCCAACGGCTGGCCGTTGCCCATGCCTTTGGCCATGGTGATGATGTCAGGCACCACGCCCTGCTCTTCGAAACCCCAGAAAAAGTTGCCCATGCGGCCATAACCGACCTGCACTTCGTCAGCAATACACACACCGCCCTGAGCACGAACCAGTGCATAAACCTGCTTCAAGTACCCAGGCGGCAATGAGATACCGCCGGCATTGCCGTACACCGGTTCGCAGATGAAACCGGCCAACTGACGTTTCTGCTCGGCAATTTTCGCCAGGTTGTGCTCGACGCTGCGCACGTAGTCCGGCGCGCTATTGGGTCCACGGAACTCGCCGCGATAGGTATTCGGCGCGGTGACCGGGTGCACCCAGTCCGGGCGGCTGCTCAAGGCCTTCGGGTTATCGGCAATCGAAGTCGAGACCGCATCGGCGGCCACCGACCAGCCGTGATACGCCTCAAGCACACTGAGCATGTCGCGACCGCCGCTGTAAGCCCACGCCAAACGGATCGCGAGGTCGTTGGCCTCGGTGCCGCTGTTGACCAGGAACACTCGATCCATGGCGTCCGGCGACAGTTTCAGCAAACGTTCGGAGAACTCGGCAATCGCCGCGTAGTTAAAACGCGAGTTGGTGTTGAGCAGCGACCACTGACGACTGGCGACAGCGGCCATGCGCGGATGACCGTGGCCAAGCACCGCGACGTTGTTGAGCATGTCGAGGTAGGAACGACCTTGCATGTCGATCAGGTGATTACGCCAGCCGCGTTCGATGCGCGGCGGGTCGAGGTAATAATGTTTTTGGGAACGGGCGAAACTCGCATCGCGTCGGGCACGCAATGTCTGCGGATCGAGTTCTTCTTCAGCGTCACAGGCCAGTCCCAGCAGCACCGCCGGTGACGGGCACAACGCTTGCCAGGCAGCCGCGCGGGACGGCGTGCAAAACAAGGGTGCGTTGAACGAAGCGCCTCGGCACAACTGCACCACCAACGGCCCGCTGACCGAACCCAGCACCTGGCCTTTGACCAGCGCCGCCCCCGTGTGCAGCGACGGCGTCACGCCCCACAGGCGCACGCTCAGTTGCGGACCGTCCAGTTGCAGCACACCCGCCGCTGGCTGATGCACCATCCCGGCAAACGGTGACTCGACCGCCGTGCCGTGGGGCACTCGCAATTCAACGTGCAATGGGCACGTGTCCGGCTCAGCGGCGCTGTCCGGCCGAGTACGGGACAAGCGATATTGCCCATAACGACTGGCCGCCAGACCATGAGCCGCGCCAGCTTCGGTCAGCAGCCGCTGATCCATACCCTCCTGCTCCCAGTTGCCGGCCTCGAAATGCGGACTGAGCACGCCCAAATCGATCAACGCAAACTCACGCCCCACCAGGCTCGGCAGCAGCGGCGCGAAGCCTTCGCTACCGATGCTCGGCAGGTTCTGGCCGACCGAGGTCAGGATCGCCGCTTCCATCAACGCCAACGGCACTGATGTCGCGACGCGGAAAATCTCCCACTCGTGGGTGAGGTTGTCGCGGCTGTATTCGTTGCCCGGATCAATGTTGACCTGCTGCTCGCCGCTGAGCACCAACACCGCCGCACGGGCGACGATCAGTGGCCAGAGTGCCAGTAGCTCTTCATGCATGAGCGGATTGACAGCGTGATAGGCCTGAACCGCCGGCAAAATGTAGAACGGATCGCCATCAGCGTGGTGCAGTAGCGCCGCGCAGGTCACCGACAGATCAGTGATGCGCCAGGTACGAACCAGGTCGCCGAAATCGATCACACCCTGCAAATGCCACTGGCGTTGCGAATCTCGCCGCCACACCACGTTGTCGTCAGTGATATCCATGTGAATGGCCTGCACCGGCAACTTATCCACAAGCGGCTGCAAATGACGCTCGGCCTGTTCCGCTGCATCGGCCATCCGCCGGCGTTGCTGTTCATCGTGGATGACCGGCAGCAAATGCGCGATCAGCGCGTTGGCGTGACGGGCGTCCCATTGAAGGGTGCGCTCAAGGCCCGGATGGTCAAAACCGGCCAGCGCCAGGTCCATTTCACCGCAAAGTCGACCAAAACCGGCCACCACCGAACCAGGCAGATGGTCCAGGTGTGTGAGCGACTGGCCTTCGATGTAATCGAGCAGGCGCACATGCACCGGTTGGCCGCCGACTTCCAGGGAGAGAAGGTCTGCACCGTTTTTGGCGGGAATCACTCGGGGCACATGCACATCGGGGTGTTCACCCAAATGCCTTAGCCCAGCGTGCTGGGCCTGCAGCTCCAGCGCCGAGTAGTCGCCACGACAGATTTTCAGGACAAAACGCCCCTGTTCGCTGTCGACCCGATAGTTAAGATCCTGCTGGCTGCCGAGGGCCTGCAACTTTCCACTCAGCCCGTAATGTCCCTTCAACAGCTCAAGCGCTTGCTCCGCAGACACTTGCGGGCTGGGCAAACTGGCGCGATGAATCAACGTGGCGAGTGGCATACAACGACCCCTGAAATTTTATTAGGCGCTTATATCGCCACTGCTTTGGACGATACGCAACCCCCCTTCAAGCCAGCGACCTCTCTATTGCCCGCAACATCCCGCCTCGACTGAAAGCGCTTGCAGCCTGGATGATAAAATTTTGTTCACGTATATGAAGACGGACAGTACCTATAGTCCAAGCACTGGTACTTCGGCGAGGTGAATGTAGCGAACGATGGCTGAGATCAAGACCGTCGGAGATACAAAACCTTCAGCGCCTTGCGAGTCGCAAAACCTCAGACTTTCAGGCCTGCACGTGCAGAATTTTATGGCCTGATCCACGGTTCACTCGCGCCCGCCGCCACTTTGCGCAAGAATGTCGCCCATCAATGCCTATTGCTGGAGAAAGACCATGAAAGTAGTCACCACCGACCTGCCCGGTGTTCTGATCATCGAACCCAAGGTATTTGGTGACGAGCGCGGCTTCTTCTATGAAAGCTTCAATGCCAAGGCTTTCGAAGAAGCGACTGGCCTGGAGACGAATTTCGTTCAAGACAACCATTCCCGCTCGCAAAAAGGCGTATTGCGCGGCCTGCATTACCAGTTGGAAAACACTCAGGGCAAACTGGTCCGCGTCACAGTCGGTGAAGTACTCGACCTGGCTGTGGATATTCGCCGCAGCTCGCCACATTTCGGCAAATGGGTGGCCGTGCGTCTGTCCGCCGAGAACCATCGCCAACTCTGGGTCCCGGAGGGTTTCGCCCACGGTTTCGTGGTGCTGAGTGAGTTCGCCGAATTCCTCTACAAAACCACCGACTATTACACCCCGTCCGCCGAGCGCTGCATTCGTTGGGACGACCCGGACCTGGCCATCGATTGGCAACTGGACGAAGCACCGAAACTGTCCCATAAAGATCAGGCTGCCGCGTTCTTCAAGGACGCTGACGTCTTTTCCTGAAACACCGTCTGAATTTTCACCGCACATACCTGCCTGACCCACGGCGCGCAGACTGCGCCCGTAAGCCTAGGCATAATGCGCCTGTACCCCACAGGCGCTCGATGCTCATGACTCCGACCCTCCCCCGCAGACCCCGCTGGCGCAGCCTGGCCCTGCTCGCGCTCTGCCTGGCGCCATTGCTGTGGCCGCTGGAGCATCTGGCCGAGCGTTACTACCGCAGCGAACTGGCCGGGCAGAACCGCCAGACCCTCGACCTTTACGTCGCCAACCTGCTGGGTACCCTGCACCGTTATGAAGTGTTGCCGCAAATCCTCGGCGATCTGCCGGCCCTGCGAGCCGTCCTCGGCGCGCCCGATGATGGCGTCACCCAGGGCAACGCCAATCGATTTTTGAAAAACATCAGCGCTCAGACCGGCGCCGAAGTCATGTACCTGATGGACACCACAGGCAAGACCCTGACCGCGTCCAATTGGGACAAACACGACAGCTTCGTCGGGCGTAATTTTTCCTTTCGTCCGTACTTCAGCGAAGCCATGGCCGGGCGGCTCGGGCGCTTTTTCGGTTTGGGCACGACATCGGCCAAGCGCGGCTATTTTTTCGCCGCCGCTGTGCGTAACGGCGAAAAAATCATCGGCGTGCTGGTGGTCAAGGTCGACCTGGACCACACCGAAAGCCTCTGGGGCAAAACCCCGGAACAACTGCTGCTGACGGACCACAACGGCGTGGTCATTCTCACGTCGAGGCCCGAGTGGCGATTCCGCTCGACCCGCCCGTTGAGCGAAGAAGAACGCAAAGCTATTGCTGCGATTCAACCTTATCCGACCCGCGACCCCAAACCCTTGCGGCTCAACCCCAAGGCCTGGCTGACACAAACCCAGCCAATCGCAGAAACCGGTTGGAACGTCAGCATCCTCGCCCCGCGCACGTTGATCGATCGCCCGGTACACACGGTCGTCGCGATCGGCGGCGCGACGTTGTTGGTGTTGATGTTGCTGCTGGGTCTGATGATGCAGCGTCGCCGCCATTACCTCGAACGAATCGCTTTCGAAGCCAAGGCCCGTCGCGAGCTGGAAGGCCGGGTAGCCGAGCGGACCAGCGACCTCGAAGGCCTCAACCGTCGACTGAAACAGGAAGTGCTGGAACGCGAGCAGGCCCAGCAGGAGCTGGTTCGTGCTCAGGATGATCTGGTGCAGGCCGGCAAACTGTCGGCCCTTGGCACCATGTCGGCGAGCATCAGCCACGAATTGAATCAACCGCTGGCGGCGATCCGCAGCTACGCAGAAAACGCCGAAGTGCTGCTCGATCATCAGCGCACCGACGATGCACGCGGCAACCTCAAGTTGATCAGCGAACTGACCGGGCGCATGGCGTCGATCATCGCGCACCTGCGCGCCTTCGCCCGGCGCGATCGCCACGCCCCGGAAAGCGTCGCCCTGCAACCGGCGTTGGACGATGCGCTGGCGCTGCTGGCCAAGCGTCGACGCAGCATGGAGGTCGAGCTGATCCGCGATTTGCCGGCCGCCACCCTGTGGGTCGAGGCCGGGGAAACCCGTCTGCGTCAGGTGCTCGGCAATTTGCTGGCCAACGCCTTGGACGCCCTGACGGAAAAAGGCCCGCCGCGTAAGCTCTGGTTGAGTGCCCAATCCACTGCCGACGGCGTCAGTTTGTGCATTCGCGACAATGGCCCCGGCTTCTGCCTGGAGGCACTTGGCCGCGCGAGCGAGCCCTTCTATACCACCAAGACCCGCACTCAGGGGCTTGGGTTAGGGCTGGCGATTTGCGAAACCCTGATGCGCGCCTTCGGGGGTGAACTGTCGTTCGCCAACCACAAGGAAGGTGGCGCCATGATTACCCTGACGTTGCGTGCAGGCGCACCGGGTGTGAGCCTGCAACCTTCCGAGGACCGAAGTGCATGACCATCGACAACCGCATCCAGGTCGTGCTGATCGACGACGATCCGCACCTGCGTCAGGCCCTGAGCCAAACCCTGGACCTCGCCGGCCTGAAAATCCTGCCGCTCGCCGAGGCCAAAGGCCTGGCCGCGCAACTGGAGCGTGACTGGCCCGGCGTGGTGGTCAGTGACATCCGCATGCCGGGCATGGACGGTCTCGAACTGCTGACTGAACTGCATGCCCAGGACCCGGATCTGCCAGTGCTGCTGATCACCGGTCACGGCGATGTGCCGCTGGCCGTGCAAGCCATGCGCGCAGGGGCTTATGACTTTCTGGAAAAACCCTTCGCCAGCGACGCCTTGCTCGACAGCGTGCGCCGCGCCCTGGCCCTGCGTCGGCTGGTGCTGGACAACCGCAGCCTGCGTCTGGCCCTGAGCGATCGCAATGAGCTGGGCACCCGACTGGTCGGGCGATCGGCACCGATGCTGCGCCTGCGCGAGCAGATCGGTGCATTGGCGGCGACCAAGGCCGATGTGCTGATCCTTGGCGAAACGGGCGCCGGTAAAGAAGTTGTCGCACGTGCACTGCACGATCTGTCGAGCCGTCGCAACGGTCCGTTCGTGGCGATCAATGCCGGCGCCCTGGCTGAGTCGGTGGTAGAAAGCGAGCTGTTCGGTCACGAGCCAGGCGCCTTTACCGGCGCGCAAAAGCGCCGTATCGGCAAGTTCGAATTCGCCAATGGCGGCACATTATTTCTTGATGAAATCGAAAGCATGAGCCTGGATGTACAGGTGAAATTGCTGCGTTTGCTGCAAGAGCGGGTCGTCGAGCGCTTGGGCGGCAATCAGCTGATCCCTTTGGACATCCGTATCATCGCCGCAACCAAGGAAGACCTGCGTCAATCCGCCGATCAGGGTCGCTTTCGTGCCGACTTGTATTACCGCCTGAACGTCGCACCGCTGCGTATTCCGCCGCTGCGTGAGCGCGGCGAAGACGCACTGATGCTGTTCCAGCATTTCGCCGAGGAAGCCAGCACCCGTCACGGTCTGCCACCCCACGAGTTGCAACCGGGACAGCGCGCCCTCTTGCTGCGCCACACCTGGCCAGGCAACGTGCGGGAATTGCAGAACGCCGCCGAACGCTTTGCCCTGGGCCTGGAACTGGCCCTGGACAATAACGCAGCGCATGGTGCGGTCGGCATGACGGTCGACGTGGTCAGCGGCGGTCTCAGCGAACAAGTGGAAAACTTCGAGAAGAGCTTGATCGCCGCCGAACTGGCGCGTTCTCACAGCTCGGTGCGCAGCCTCGCCGAAGCCCTTGGCATCCCACGCAAGACCTTGCACGACAAACTGCGCAAGCACGGGCTGAACTTCGCCGACGGTGGCAGCAGCCACACCGACGAACTCGATTGAGCTACCGTCAATTCATCATCTTCAAACAAGAGATCCGTGCATGAACCGCGACAGCCGTCATCTGGAATCAGTCCTCCATCGCGACATTCCCCTGACGCGGGATATGGGCCTCAAGGTCCTCGACTGGCACGACCAGCAACTGCGCCTGCACTTGCCGCTGGAGGCCAACGTCAATCATAAAAGCACCATGTTCGGCGGCAGCCTGTATTGCGGCGCCGTGCTGGCCGGTTGGGGTTGGCTGCATTTGCGTTTGCGTGAAGAAGGGGTTGAAGGCGGGCACATCGTGATTCAGGAAGGGCAGATCAGCTATCCGCTGCCGGTGACCATGGACGCGACAGCGATTTGTCATGCGCCGAGTGCGGCAGAGTGGAAGAAGTTTTTGGCGATGTATGTGCGCTATGGACGGGCGCGGTTGACGTTGCATTCGCGGATCGTCAATGCCAACAGTGATGACGCTGCGGTGAAGTTTACGGGGCAGTACGTCCTGCACCGCTAAAATAAAATCTTTACTCCCGCGCCAACGCCAACAGTTTTTCGCGCCAGGCAGCCTTGGCCGGCAACGCCAGGAAAAATGCATTCAACAACGATTCCCGCGCCGGATAACAAAACGGTGCACCACTCAAATCCAGCACCTCACCGCCCGCGCCTTCCAGCACGCCTTGCGCCGCCGCCGTGTCCCACTGCGAAGTCGGCGCCAACCGCGGATAACAATCCGCCGCCCCTTCCGCCAACAAGCAGAACTTCAACGAACTGCCGATATTGGCCAATTGCAACTCACCCAGACTGTCGCTCAACCCGGCCAGCAGGCGCTCCTGCTCAGGACTCGAATGCCGACGACTGGCGACCACAGTAAAGGCTTCACCCTCAGCAGGCACCTCGCGAACCTGAATCGGCAAAGGCTCCGCGTCTTTATCGCCACGCCACGCACCCAGACCCGCACCACCGACGTAGAAGCGCCCGTTGGTCGGCATCGACACCACGCCAAACACCGCTCGGCCCTGTTCGATCAGCGCGATATTGACGGTAAATTCTTCGCTACCGGAGATGAATTCCTTGGTTCCGTCCAGTGGGTCAACCAGCCACCAACGCTGCCACCCGGCGCGCACGCTCTGGGGAATATTGGCGTCTTCTTCCGACAGCACCGGGATGCTTGGGTCCAGCGCCGTCAGCCCGGCCAGGATCACATGGTGAGCGGCCATGTCGGCGGCCGTCACCGGGGAATCATCGGATTTTGCAGTCACGGCGACGTTGGCACGCCAGAACGGCAGAATCGCTTCACCGGCTTTCAGCGCCAGTTCAACAACAGGCGCCATCAACGGATGGGGGAAAATCATGGCTGGAACACTCCACGCTGAGTCAGTAGATCACGGGCCAGATACAGTGCTGCCAATGCACGGCCCTCAGTGAATCGCGGGTTCTGGGCCAGGGCCGACAACTCACGCAGGTTGATTGTGTCCACGCCCATCGGCTCGGGCTCATCGCCTTCAAGGCTTTCTTCGTACAGATCAGTGGCCAACACCACCTGGATCTTCTGGCTCATGTAACCGGGTGACAACGACAATTCAGTCAAATGCTCCAGTTGCCGCGCGCCGTACCCGGCCTCTTCCTTGAGCTCCCGCTCGGCCGCCGCCAGCACGTCCTCGCCGGGCTCGATCAAGCCTTTTGGCAAGGACAGCTCGTACTCATCGGTGCCACCGCAATACTCTTCAACCAGTACCGCGTGGTCCGCATCCAGCATCGCCACGATCATCACCGCGCCATAACCGGCACCCTTGCCCACCAGTCGCTCATACGTACGCTCCACACCATTGGAAAAGCGTAACTTCAGCTCTTCGACGCAGAACAAACGGCTGGTGGCGACGATCTCGCGGGCGAGGATGGTGGGTTTCTGGCGCATGAAAAGCTCCTTGGCGTGAACGCGTTACTATACCGGCCTATCCTGATTGTTTACCTCGGATATCTTTTTTACCGCTGGAGAAGTTTTTTATGTCCCTGCTGCCCTGGCGCGACATCGACACCGTTCTGCTGGATATGGACGGCACACTGCTGGACCTGCATTACGACAACCATTTCTGGATGGAACACCTGCCCCAGCGTTACGCCGAGTTGCACGGGGTGAGTCGGGCCATGGCCGAGATGGAGTTGCAGCCGTTGTTCGAACGCAACGCCGGCCAGTTGCAGTGGTATTGCCTGGATTTCTGGAGCGCCGAGCTCAAACTGCCGGTGCGCGAACTGAAACTGGAAACCGCGCACCTGATCGCCTTGCGACCGGATGCGGACACCTTTCTGGCCGCCATCAAACAAGCCGGCAAGCGCGTGGTACTGATCACCAATGCACACCGCGACTCGCTGTCATTGAAACTGGAAAGAATCGAACTGGCGCCGTACTTCGAGCGGTTGATCAGCTCACATGATTACGGTTTCCCCAAGGAGAATCCGCAGTTCTGGGATGCCTTGCAAGCGGACATCGGGTTCGACCCGGCGCGTAGTCTGTTTATCGACGACACCTTGCCGATCCTGCGCAGTGCGCGGAGTTTTGGAGTGGCGCATTTATTGGCCGTGAATGAGCCGGACAGCCATAAAGGTCCGAAGGACACGGCCGAATTTGCGGCGGTGGGGGATTATCGGGAGCTTATCGCAGGCCTCTAGAGCCTGACGCGGTCATTGTGGCGAGGGGGCTTGCCCCCTTGCCACAATTCAAGGGTTACTCAGGAATCCGCAACGACTGCCCCGGATAGATTTTGTTCACGTCCTTGAGCATCGGTTTGTTGGCCTCGAAGATTTTTTGATATTTGTTGGCATCGCCGTAAACGCGCAAGGAAATCGCGCTGAGGGTGTCGCCTTTCACAACCGTTACAAACTTCGCGGCCACAGCCACCGGCCCGGTCACGGTGACCAGGTCATCCACACTACCGACACCGGCAATATTGCCCACCGCCAGCAGGATTTTTTCCTTCTCTTCCTGACTGCCGACTTCGCCGGTCACGGTGACTTTGTCGCCATCCACCGTCGCCTGCACATTCGGGTTACCCAGGCCGACCTTGCTGATGTGTTCTTTCAACTGCTCGCTGGCATTGGCGTTGCCTGGTGTCAGCAGATCGATAAGTTTTTCGCCTGCTTCTTTCACAAAGCTAAAAATACTCATGGTGCACTCTCCTTGGGTTTTAGGTTTTGGGTTCCAGACGCAAGAGCCTAGACCAAGGCTTTCACTTGCGGTTCCAACCCGACCAATGACGCCGCTTCCCCTCAAGCGCTAGAATC
The DNA here is from genome assembly GCF_054330215.1 of Pseudomonas sp. Ma2-10. Taxonomy (NCBI): domain Bacteria; kingdom Pseudomonadati; phylum Pseudomonadota; class Gammaproteobacteria; order Pseudomonadales; family Pseudomonadaceae; genus Pseudomonas; species Pseudomonas sp. Ma2-10. The sequence goes on from NZ_JBTEYL010000017.1 coordinate 25,042, forward strand.
CGAACCTTCCCGCGCCCTGGAGCGAAGATGGACATCAAGCAACTGAAATTCCTCATCGCCCTCGACGAAACCCGGCATTTCGGCCAGGCCGCTGCGCGTTGTCACATCACCCAGCCGACCCTGTCCATGCGCCTGCGCAGCCTCGAAGAAGAACTCGAGTTGCCGCTGGTCAATCGCGGGCAACGCTTCGAAGGTTTCACCGCACCGGGTGAACGGGTACTCGCGTGGGCGCGCACCGTGCTGGCGGCCTACGACGGTTTGCAGGCCGAGGCGGCGGCCTGTCGCGGCAATCTGGTTGGTACGTTGCGCCTGGGCGTGGTGCCGCTGTCGAGCTTCGATCCGCTGCCGCTGATGCAACGCCTGCACGCCGAACACCCGAACCTGCGCTTCGAACTCTCAGCCCTGAGTTCTGAACAAATCCTGGAACAACTGGCGAACAATCGCCTGGACCTCGGCGTTTCATACCTGGAGCGGCTGGACGGCGAACGCTTTAATTCCCTGGCATTCAGCGAAACCCGTATGGGCCTGCTCTACGATCAGCGCTTCTTCAGTTTCGGCGAGGCGCCGCTGAGCTGGGAGTCCCTGATCGAACTGCCGCTGGGCATGCTCACCAACGGCATGCATTTTCGACAGTCCATCGACCACAACTTCCACAGTCGCAGCCTCACCCCGCAGCCGTTACTGCAAACCGATGCCGTCCACCAATTGTTACAAGCGGTGCACGGCGGATTCTGCTGCGCCGTGATGCCGCTGGATGGAGGCCTGGAAAAACTCACCGATCATTTGCGCCTGCAACCCATCGAAAATGCGCAAACCCTTGCCCGGCTGGGGCTGATCATGCGTCGCAGCGCCCCGCGTTCGGCGCTCGCGGAAGCCTGTTTCGCGATTTTTCAGCAATCGCTGCCAAGCGCTTGATCGACGCCATCTATCGGCAGATCAGTATTTGCGATTAGACGCGACAAGTTGACGCGCCTAGGCTTAAAGCAGCCTAAACCGTCGGTGATACCTCATGAACACCCAGCGCCCTGCCTGCGCGGCGCCTGCCCTCGAAACGCCAGCGCCCGCCGCAAGCCAGACCTACAGTTACTGCGACCTTCGCCACTCCGAAACGCAAAGCGCCGAATCGGCCAGCACCGCGCTGGCCGAAGAAGTCGCGTTGGCGATCGCCTATAACGGCATCAGCCAGGCGGTGATGCTCGTGACGCCAACGGACCTTGAAGACTTCATCGTCGGCTTCAGCCTCGGCAGCGGCATCATCGAAGACGCCAGCGATATCTATGACCTGCAACTCAGCGGCTCGGGCTCAGCGCAATACGCGCAAGTGACCATCGCCAACCGCGCCTTCTGGAACCTCAAGCAACAGCGTCGGCAAATGGCTGGCACCAGCGGTTGCGGGCTCTGCGGTGTGGAAGCAGTGGAGCAGGCATTGCCAGACCTCAAGATCCTTCCCGGCGCACCCTTGCCGCCCGCCGAATGGCTCGATGGTTTGCGTCAGCGCATCGGGGCGTTTCAGCCTCTTGGCCAGTACTCCGGCGCGGTGCACGCCGCCGTGTTTATGAACAGTCAGGGCCAATTGCTGCTGGGCCGCGAAGACATCGGCCGACACAACGCCCTCGACAAACTGATTGGCGGACTGATCCGTCAGAAGATCCCGACCACCGGCGGGCTGGCGATTGTCACCAGCCGTTGCAGTCTCGAATTGATCCAGAAAGTGTTGCGCGCAGGCATCCAGACCCTGGTCAGCCTGTCGTCGCCCACGGGCCTTGCCGTGCAATGGGCCCGCCGCCACAACCTCAATCTCATCCACCTGCCGCAGAAAAGTGCGCCGCGGGTCTACAGCCCTGCGACGGAGAACCAAGCGTGAGTCAACATCGTCAAGCCGACCAGAAACCCGTTCCGCGTTATAAGCCCTACAAAGGCCCTGCCGGTGGCTGGGGCGCGCTGGCCAGCGTTGCCCGGGCCTGGTTGACCAGCGACAACGCGCTGAAAAACCTGCGCATGATGCTAAAGACCAACAAGAACGGCGGGTTCGACTGCCCCGGTTGCGCCTGGGGCGACTCCAACGAAGCCGGCATGGTGGCGTTCTGCGAGAACGGCGCCAAAGCAGTGAACTGGGAAGCGACCAAACGCCGTGTCGACGGTGCGTTCTTTGCCAAACACAGCGTCAGTTCGTTGCTGGAACAGAGCGACTATTGGCTGGAGTATCAGGGTCGTCTGACCGAGCCATTAAGCTATGACGCTGAAACCGATCGCTACAAGCCGATCAGCTGGGACGCTGCGTTCTCCTTGATCGCCAAACATTTGCAGGGCCTGTCGAGTCCGGATCAGGCCGAGTTCTACACCTCGGGCCGCGCCAGCAACGAAGCGGCGTACCTGTATCAATTGTTCGTGCGTGCCTATGGCACCAATAACTTCCCCGATTGCTCAAACATGTGCCACGAGGCCAGCGGTGTGGCCATGGCGCAAAGTGTCGGTGTCGGCAAAGGTACCGTCACTTTCGACGACTTCGAACACGCCGACGCGATTTTTGTCTGGGGTCAGAACCCTGGCACCAACCACCCACGGATGCTCGAACCGCTGCGCGAAGCGGTCAAACGCGGCGCTCAGGTGGTATGCATCAACCCGTTGAAGGAGCGCGGTCTGGAACGCTTCCAGCACCCGCAACACCCGATCGAAATGCTCACCAACAGCGACAAGCCGACCAACACCGCGTACTTCCGTCCGGCCTTGGGCGGCGACATGGCGATCATGCGCGGCATGGCCAAGTTCCTGCTGCAGTGGGAACGTGACGCACAGAAGGCGGGTGAGCCTGCCGTATTCGACCACGACTTCCTCAATGAACACAGTGTCAACGTGCTGGAATACCTGGGCATCGTCGACGACACCTCGTGGCAGCAGATCGTCGAACAGTCCGGACTGACGCTGGTTGAAATCGAGCAAGCGGCGCGCATGTACGCCAAAGGCAAGAACGTGATCATGTGCTGGGCGATGGGCATCACACAGCATCGCCATTCGGTGGCGACCATCCAGGAAATCGCCAACCTGATGTTGCTGCGTGGCAACATCGGCCGGCCCGGCGCCGGTCTGTGCCCGGTGCGCGGCCACAGTAACGTGCAAGGCGACCGGACCATGGGCATCAACGAGCGTCCGCCGGTGGCGTTCCTCGACTCCCTGGAGCGTCGTTTCAAGTTCAAAGTGCCGCGTGACAGCGGTCACAACGTGGTCGAGGCGATCCACGCCATGGCCGACGGCCGCGCGAAAGTCTTTATCGGGCTGGGCGGCAATTTCGCCCAAGCGACCCCGGACAGCTCACGGACCTTCGAGGCCCTGAGCAACTGCGATTTGACCGTGCAAATCAGCACCAAGCTCAACCGCAGCCACTTGGCGCACGGTAAAGAGGCGTTGATCCTGCCGTGCCTGGGCCGCACCGACATCGACATCCAGACCGAAGGCCCACAAGCGGTGACCGTCGAAGACTCGTTCAGCATGGTTCACGCCTCCAACGGCCAGTTGCAGCCGCTGTCGGATCAAATGCGCTCTGAGCCGTCGATCATTGCCGGCATCGCCGCCGCGACCCTGGGCAGTAAACCGGTGGACTGGAACTGGCTGGTGGCCGATTACCGGCGCATCCGCGACCTGATCGCCGACACCGTTGCCGGTTTCAAGGACTTCAACGAGAAGATCCAGAACCCGGGCGGGTTCTACCTCGGCAACAGCGCCGGTGCTCGCCGCTGGAATACCGTGTCGGGGCGCGCCAATTTCCGTCCAAACATCCTGCCTAAAGATCTGGTGCACGAACGCACACGCGCCACCGGCGTATTGCCGGACCTGATCATGCAGTCGATGCGCTCTCACGATCAGTACAACACCACGATTTATGGGCTTGATGACCGCTATCGCGGCGTGAAAGGTCAGCGTGATGTGGTGTTCGTCAACGAAGCCGACATCATTCGCCTGGGGTTCAAGCCGGGGCAAAAGGCTGACATTGTTTCGATCTGGGATGATGGCCGTGAGCGTCGAGTGAAGGGCTTTACGCTGCTGGCGTTTGATATTCCTGCCGGGCAAGCGGCGGCTTACTACCCGGAGGTGAATCCGCTGGTGCCGCTGGAAAGCATCGGGGATGGCAGTCACACGCCGACATCGAAGTTTGTAGCGATCCGGTTGGAAGCGGCGAGTGAAACCGGGTTGATCATGGCGAAGCCGGCCTAATCAAGATCGTTCTCTGCGTGGGTACGCTCACTGAAAAAACACTTTCCAAACGCCCACAAAAAAGGCCGTTTTGTATGAAAACGGCCTTTGCGAAGTAACTAAAGACCGGCGAAAAACACTTAAGTTCCTGCTAAAAAACAGCAACTTATAGAAATGTGCTCAAGTCGTGTTACTCGTCGGATTTCGATTGTCACGACTATGACACAGCCTCAGGATCACGCCGTCATCACCTTGAGGTTCCTCTATGAAGTTCTCCTCGATTCTCTTGTTGTCCCTTGGCCTGGTCAGTGGCTTTGCTTCTGCTGGCGGCACCACCGAAGCAGGTGTGGGCGGCGCATTGGGCGGGGTTTTGGGCTCGGTCGTCGGTCAGTCATTAGGCGGTAATACAGGCTCCACCATTGGCGCGGCCCTGGGCGGCGCGGGTGGTAGTGCTGTTGGCGCAGACAAACGCAGCCGTGGCGAAGCAGCCATTGGCGGTGCGTTGGGCGCAGCAGGCGGTAACGTGGTCGGTCGCAGCATAGGCGGCACCAGCGGCAGCCTGATCGGCGCCGCAGCAGGCGGCGGTGCCGGTGGTGCGCTGGGGAACTATATGGGCAACAAGAGCGATGATGATGATCGTCGTTCTTATCGTGGCCATGATGATCGTCGCTACTACCGTGGAGGCCGCCATGATCGCGGCCACCATTACGGGCATCGCAAGCACAAACATCGCTATCGCGACTGAGGTTGAATCACCTCGCTGGCCGGTAGATCAAAAAAAACGCAGTCCAAGGGCTGCGATTTTTTTGCCCGTCAAACCACCAACCGCTGCAGCGCCCCGCGCAACCCGGCAGGCATCGTCACGGGCTGATTGGAGGCCCGGTCCACAAACACATGCACAAAGCGCCCTGCCGCGCAGGCTTCGTCTTCCCCGGCCTTGAACACCGCCAACTCGTATTGCACCGAACTGTTGCCCAACTTGCCCACCCGCAAACCAATTTCTATTCGATCAGGGAAGGCAATGGAAGCGAAGTAATCGCAAGCCGAACTCACCACAAAGCCCACCACTTCGCCATCATGGATATCCAGACCGCCGACTTCGATCAGGTAGGTGTTCACCGCTGTGTCAAAGAAGCTGTAATAAGTGACGTTGTTGACGTGACCATAGGCGTCGTTATCGTGCCAGCGGGTGGTGATGGGCTGGAAGTGGGGGTAATCGGTGCGTTGGGGCATCAATAGGGTCCTTTCATGTCCTGTTGCGGACGGCGAGTAGCCGCAGCGATGGCATCGATATCCAGCGCCGAGGTATTGCGGGCAATCCAAAGTCAGCTTTCACCATAGTCAGCCACCGCGCACTTTTGAAATTTATTCCTGTGATGAGCAACATTCGGGGGATGGATCAACGCCGGTCAATGCGCCTCGGCCCACGTGCGGACTTCGGCATACGGATAATCCTCCAGCGCCGCAAACCCGGGAATCGACCGAGCCTTGAGCTTGGTGAACAGCGGAACGCCAATGCCGCATAAGAACCGCGTAACGCGCTCCGGCGACGGAGTGTTGCCGGTGTACTGCTCATGCCTGTGGATAAAATCACCGCACAACGCCTCGACGTTTTTATCCGCAAGCGCCGTTAATTCCGGTGGTGTTGGCAACCGCGCCACATCCCCGTGACACACCGAACAATGCCCGCACTGGCGCGGCGCATTTTCATCGCCGAAGTACTCGGCCAGGCGATAACCCAGGCAATGGTCTGTGGCGAACAGATCCAGCATGGCGTGAATCCGCGCGATCTCGGTGCGCTCGTGCCGGGTGAAGTAGGCGTGCAGCTCGGCGCTCAGGGCCTGGCTGTTGAAGTCCGTTTGCAGCAGGCTGTAGACCTCGGTCATTTGCTTGCTTTCGAGCTCGATCCAGCCCTTTTCCTGGAAATAATCCAGCGCCTTCACCACGCGATTACGCTCGGCCTGATGCTGCTCGTACAGCGCATCGAAATTCACCGTGGCCCAGGTCCGCGCGCGGTTCGAGGTTCGTATGATCGCGGCGACGAAGTCCTTGCGCTCACCGTCGAAGCGGGCCAGCAAAGCCTCGGGTTCCTGCACGTATTTGAAGCGGTATTCGGCGTAGTAGGCGTAACGCGGCGCAATGATCCCGCGAAGTTCCAACTGCACCAGCAAGGTCTTGAGCGGCAATTGGCGGATGTTGCTTTGGTCCGCCAACGGCCCCAACAGAAACTCCCACTGCCCCTCGGGCGCGGCGGCTTGCAACTCGTCGAGCACATAGCGGATGCCATCCAGCTCAGGCGTATCGCCGTAGACGAAGTTTTCCAGCACGTTGAGGCTGTCGCGGTTGGCCAATACCAGGCAGTCGGACGGCTGCCCGTCACGCCCGGCACGGCCGATTTCCTGGCTGTAGTTTTCGATGGATTTGGGCAGGTCGAAATGCACCACGTTGCGGATGTCGCTCTTGTCGATGCCCATGCCGAACGCGATGGTGGCAACGATGCAATTGGACTGCCCGCCCATGAACCGGCGCTGGATTGCTTCACGCTGTTCGTGGGGCAGACCAGCGTGATAGGCCTCGGCCTGAATACCGTTACGCCCCAGGTGTTCGGCGATGTGCTCAGCGGTTTTCTGCAAGGTGACGTAAACGATGCTCGGCTGGCCTGGACGCTCGCTCATCCATTCAACAAGGCGTCGGCGTTTGTCCTGACCGCGCACCGGTTCCACTAACAGATTGAGGTTCGGCCTGTAGAAACCGGTGGTTACTACGTCTTCGGGGGCAATGGCGAACTTGGCCTCCATGTCGGCGATCACTTTGGGTGTCGCGGTGGCGGTCAGCAGCAACGCCTGCGGGATGTTGAACTGTCGCTGATAGTCGGGAAGCTTAAGGTAATCAGGACGGAAGTTGTGGCCCCACTCGGAAATACAGTGCGCCTCGTCCACCACCAGCAGCGAGATCGGCACCTGCTGCAAGAAATTGCGGAAACGCTCGTTCTTCAGGCGCTCCACGGAGATCATCAAAATTTTCAGCTCGCCAGACTTGGCCCGAGCCATCACGTCGCTGGCGTCATCGCGGCTCTGGGCCGAATCGATACTGCCCGCCGCAATGCCATGGCGCTGCAGGAACGCCAACTGATCCTGCATCAACGCCAGCAGTGGCGAGACCACCAGCGTCAGGTGCGGCAGTAGCAAGGCCGGCAATTGATAACAAAGGGACTTACCCGAGCCGGTGGGGAAAATCGCCGCCGCCGAGCGCCCGGCCAACACCGCGCTGACCGCCGCTTCCTGGCCGGGCCGAAACTGTGGATAACCGAAAACCTGTTCCAGGGTGTTGTGCATAAGCTGTCACTCCGTTGACCGCTGCGAAGCCCAAAGCCTAGCCGGCAAACGCAGCGAGTCGAGAAAAGGTCGGGGACCAAAACGATACGGGATGATACAGCGTGTTGTCGGCGATCGTTCCCATGCGCCGCAAAGGAATGCAGCCCGTGACGCTTCGCGTTACTGGACGCGGAGCGTCCCTTGAGGCATTCCCACGCGGGTGCGTGGGAAGATCAGTCAGGAGAGGAGGCTAAGGCGCCAACACCGCCACGCGCAGCTGTTCATTCAATGCCTGCTCGTGAAACACCTGGTTCTTGCTCGCCCAAATGGCATGGGCCGGACTGATTTCGCCGGTGAACGCCGCCGCCAACTGACGCAAATCAGCGCGCAAAGCGGTGTCCATGCTCGCCTGACTGGTCAGCACATCCGGCCAACCAGTGCGGTCCATATTGGCCAGGACCATCGAGCTACCTGCATCAGCAGCACCCGCCGCGCGACAAAACCCGCCCCACAGCAACAAAATCGAGGCCATACGTAGCCATTGCATACTTAATTCCCTTGAAGCGTTGGACGGACGTTTCGAAACGTCCTACTGATTCTGGCGCGCACCATACAGAGGCTTGATGCGTTGCGCCTGACAAACCCGTAGGAAATTTGCCATCTAAGGGTTTAGGCGTAAAAAACCTCGGGAAACGCGTAGGTTCGGTCCGAAAAGGCAGGAAAAACCCCTACAAACCCTGTCCATTGCGGCCGTATTGCCGCGCTGCGTCGCCACCTTCATAATTTGCGGCGCGGCTGAAAACAGGGTGTCGACCTGCCGGCGAGACTGCCCGACTTCCTACAGGACTGACCTAAATGCAAGACCGCTACCGTCCACTCAAAACCAGCTACAGCGAAACACCCGTCCTCGTCATCGACACCACGGCCAGCACCGGTGCCGTCCTCGACGCAGCGCACCAACGCCTGCGCGCAGCCAGCGATTTGCTCGAAACGCTTTATTGTCTGTGCTTCAAACAGGCCGACGTTAAAGACATCCCTCATATAGTGAATGCGCTTTATTTACTAACGCAGGATGGTTGCGAGCTACTAGAAGTTGCCAAACAAAGAATAGAACACTAAAACTTCAAACACACACTACAACCCCGGTAACAACTAACCACTTCATTATTTAAATAACTCAAACTAGTCTGCACGCTCTTAAACCAAACAAGAGCACAACAATGACTACATTAACTATTTTCTTTTGCGGTACCGGCTCGACTAAATTCGACAACCAAAACCCAACTTACTGGAATGGCGAACTGGTTTCGGCACTGGCCTCCCATCATGCTGGCCGAGAGTTTGCCGAATGGATCGTCATTGACGGCCCTGGCACCAGCAACCTGCAAGCTGATGAGCTGTTCACTAAATCCAAGGACTACGGCCTGAGCGGCACGCTGTTCGGCAAGGGCTGGGAGGAGAACGTAAAGCACGCCATCAACATCATCAAAGGTCAGTGTGACTGGCAACGTGAAAAACTGACCGAGACCGAATACAACCGCCTGAAGGCTGCAGGCATTCCAATCGAAGACGTGATCGTCGAAGGCTCCTGGCTGTGGCGTAAATATAACTACGGCGACCGCAGTGTGACCCAGCAGAAGTTACAAGAACAAATCATTAAAACGTTTCGCAAGGACGGCATTATTCCAACCAAGGTAAACTTGGTAGGCTGGAGCCGCGGCGGTATTAGTTGTCATATGCTGGCCAATGCCATGTTCAAGGACAGTGCACTGAAGAACATCCCGGTAAATATCTTTGCGATTGATCCGGTACCGGGCATCGGCAACTTTCAGGAAGACAAAGTAAAACTGAATGCCAATGTAAAAGAATACGTCGGCTTCTACGCACGGGACGAGCGCTCCAAAGGCTTCAGCTGCGTCATCCCGCAAACGGCCACCGGCACCCGAACCCACATCTACCCGATGCCCGGCCGCCATGGCACGCTGGTTGGCAACGCCGCAGCAGACGGTGTCAGCGGCCCTAAAGCACTGGCCGAACCCGGTCTGATCGTCCGCCACTTTGCCGAAGTGTGCCTGAAGCGCTGGGGCGTGCCGCTGAACAAAACCCTCAACCTGACCCCGGCCGCCCTGCAGAACCACCACAACACCATGGTCAGTACCGCCGCGAAATACAAAGCGATGGAAAAGTGCTCATACACCTACTTCACCGAGCTGGACCAGGGTGAGCGTTACGTTTCGCTGGGTAGTAATGGGGTCAAGTTCTCGGCAGTGAAAGGCACGATCTACGCGCCGGCAACCGGGCTGACTACTGGCCTGCTGGATGTGGCGGCGTATCAGCATATTCGTTGAGGTGGTAGGACGCGGCGTGGCGGAAAAGCACGAGAAAATCCTCGCGAAAACTCCTATAGAAACGGCCTAGCCAAGGTTCATCCCGTTCCTACATGCGGGGACTCTTTGTCGTCTATCGCTGCCCGGCTGCTCACACCTATAGTCGGGCTGTCGCTGCTAATTCAGCGACTCGGGCTTGGTCACCCGAATAGCTCATATCTACGCGTCCGTTGTATGCTGCCGGCACTTCAAGTGCCTGCTCGCTATATGGTGGCTGTGTTTGGGACGCCCTCGGGCGTGCCGGGATGTGAGCCTCATCGGTTGACCAACCCGAACACAGTCCGCCTCCCATCGCTTGGTCACGATGGCGCGGGTTATTGCTGATGCATTTGAGGCTACAAACAATGAAAACGTTGAACCCGTTCCCCGATCGCTACCGCCCCCTCCAAACAAACCTCACCGATTCCCCGCCCCTGATCATCGACACAGAGGCCAACCCCCAGGACATCCTCGAAGCTGCCCTCCAGCGAATCAGAGCTTCCGGCGACCTACTCAAAACCCTACATTGCCAATGCTTCAAAAACGGCGATGTGGAAGACATCCCGCATATCACCCACGCCCTCTACCTGTTGACTCAGGACGGCTGCGACCTGCTGAAAGTCGCCCAACAACGCATGATGGGCTGGAAAGCACCAACCTGACGCCGAGCGAAGATCGTTCCCACGCTCTGCGTGGGAATGCCTCAAGTTAGTCGGTCCTTCCCCCAGGGCCCGACGATCAATAAGCTGCACCCAAGCCCAATCGGACACTCCGCAATGAACTTCGCCCCCGACTTTCCCGACGACCAAACCATGCATCTGCTCATGCAGCTGCTGCACGAAGAGCTCGGTCTGCCAGAACGCAAAACCATCAGCCTCACCACCTCGATTAACTTCGACTTTGGCTGCAACGGCAGCGATGCGCGCCACCTGATGGAGACGCTGGAAGAACAGTTCGCCATCGACTTCATCGATTACGATGCCTATCGCTACTTCCAGCCCGAAGGCTTTGACGTATTCCTCAAGCGCCGGGCCAAGGGGCGTGGCGACAAGATCCCTCTGACTATCGGAATGATTTACCAAGCGATCAAGTTGCAACGGTGGGACACACAGGAATTGGAAGGAATCTAGCTGAACGCGTAAGTGCCATTATTCTGGTCGTTTAGCGCCTTTTCGGCTGGAATAATGGCACTTAAGGTGTCCCTGACGGCCTGAATTGCACGCACAAAAAAGCCGCCCTCAAAGGGCGGCTTTTTCATTCGCTAAATCCAAGCTTTACAGCTTAGGCCCAGCAGCCTTGATCGCGTCGCTCACTTCAAACTTCTTGAAGTTCTCAACAAACAACCCAGCCAGTGCTTTAGCCGCTTCATCGTAAGCAGCCTTGTCAGCCCAGGTGTTACGTGGGTTCAACAGGCCAGTTTCAACGCCCGGTACGGCCAGTGGCACGTCGAGGTTGATGGTGTCGAGGTGTTCGGTTTCAGCACCGATCAACGCGCCGCTCTGGATCGCTGCGATTACGCCGCGAGTGGTCGGGATGTTGAAGCGTTTGCCGACGCCGTAGCCACCGCCGGTCCAGCCGGTGTTGACCAGGTAGACCTTGGAGCCGAAGCCGCGGATGCGCTTGATCAGCAGTTCTGCGTATTCGCCAGCCGGACGCGGGAAGAACGGTGCGCCGAAGCAGGTGGAGAAAGTCGACTTGATGCCGCTGCCGGAACCCATTTCGGTCGAGCCCACCAGTGCGGTGTAGCCGGACAGGAAGTGGTAGGCCGCTTGTTCTTCGCTGAGGATCGACACGGGCGGCAGCACGCCGGTCAGGTCGCAGGTCAGGAAGATCACAGCGTTTGGCTCGCCACCGAGGTTTTTCTCGGAACGCTTGGCAACATGCTCCAGCGGGTAGGCGGCGCGGCTGTTCTGGGTCAGGCTGACATCAGCGTAATCGGCGTGCTTGGCGTCATCGATAACGACGTTTTCCAGGACCGCGCCGTGCTTGATGGCTTTCCAGATGACCGGCTCGTTCTTCTCGGACAGGTCGATGCACTTGGCGTAGCAGCCGCCTTCGATGTTGAAGACAACGCCTTCACCCCAGCCGTGCTCGTCGTCACCGATCAGGTAACGGCTTTCATCGGCTGACAGGGTGGTTTTGCCGGTGCCGGACAGACCGAAGAACAGGGTCACGTCGCCCGCTTCGCCGATGTTGGCGGCGCAGTGCATTGGCAGCACGTCCGCAGCCGGCAGCAGGAAGTTCTGCACCGAGAACATGGCTTTCTTCATTTCACCGGCGTAACGCATGCCGGCGATCAGCACTTTCTTCTGAGCGAAGTTGAGGATCACGCAACCGTCGGAGTTGGTGCCGTCACGCTCTGGCACGCACTCGAAGTTAGCAACGTTGAGCACTTGCCACTCATCACGGCCAGCCGGGTTGTACTTTTGCGGGTTGATGAACAGGCAACGGCCAAACAGGTTTTGCCAGGCAGTCTGGGTGGTCATCTTCACGGCCAGGTAGTGGTCTTCGGACGCACCTACATGCACGTGGGAAACGAAATGCTCTTGCGCGTTGTTGAACGCCTCAACGCGAGCCCACAAGGCATCGAACTTATCGGCCGGGAACTTGCGGTTGATTGGGCCCCAGGCGATGGCGGCTTGGGTGGTCGGCTCTTCAACGATGAAACGATCGACCGGTGAGCGGCCGGTGCGGTGACCGGTGCGAACAACCAGCGCGCCGGTATCGGCAAGCTCGCCTTCACCGCGATTGAGGGCTTCTTTAACCAGATCATCAACACTCAGATCGGTGTACACGGCGTTATTGGCTTGCGTCATGAGGTTCCCCGTCGGCCATTGGCCGAGTGTGCTCCAAACGTTTTGTAGTAGAAAGTCGTGCACTACTACCGCGACAAAAAGTGGGCCGGATTATGCCAGAAAAGCCCAAAAATAGTAGGGCCCTCCCGTCAGAACGGCGCTATTGCGGCACTAACCAGTGAATTCACCTGCGCTGAACCGTTTTAGTGACGGGTATCTGACGGCGTATCGACACCCGCGCCGGCGAATAATTGAGCAATATCGGCGGCGTCGAACAGGTAGCGCTCGTTGCAAAACTGGCAATCAATTTCAATGTTGCCGCCATGTTCGATCACGAGCGACTGGGCATCTTCCAGACCCAAACTAACCAGCGCATTGGCAGAACGTTCGCGCGAGCAGCTGCAACGGAAGCGTAGTTTCTGCACATCGAAAAGACGAACCTGCTCTTCGTGGTAGAGGCGATGGAGGACGGTTTCGTTGTCCAGGCTCAGCAATTCATCAGCAGTCAGGGTGCTGCCCAGCGCGGTAATGTGCTGCCAGCTGGCGGCGCGCTCTTCTTCGTCTTTCAAACGATCAGCCGGCAGTTGCTGCAGCAACAGGCCACGGGCGCGACGACCATCGGCGTACAACCAGAAACGCGTACCGACTTGTTGGGACATCACGAAGTAATTAGTGAGGCACTCCGACAGGGTCTCGCCATCGAGGTCGACGATGCCCTGGTAACGCTGGCCTTGGGTCGGGTCGACGGTCAACGCCAATACGCCGTTGGGCATCAGGTCGGCGAGGGTCGCGTCGGGGGCGATCTGGTCGGCTTCGTACCGGGCCAGGCCACGGATTTCGCGCTCGCTGGAGCACTCGATCATCAGCAGCGGGATCGGACCTTCGGAGCGGGCCTGGAGAATCAGCAAGCCATCGAACTTCAAGGTGCCAACCAACAACGCCGCCGCCGCCATCAGCTCGCCAAGCAGTTGTGCAACCGGCTCCGGGTACGGGTGTTTAGCGAGGACTTCGGCGTAGCTACGCTCCAACGCAACCAGCTCGCCGCGGGTGTCGCTGTCATCGAAGATGAAGCGCTGGGTGTAGTCGGTATCCGGTAAATCGGTCATAGGTCTGGGTATCTGAAGTAATGACAAAATGATTTCAAACAGCGAGAAATTGCGCCTCTACCGCACCCTTTTGGTGCGCGATATTCAGCCGTGAGGGGCATTTTATGAACAATCCGGGTTTGTTCCAAGCGTAGCTCGCGAAGGCTGCTTCACAGACAACACAGACGCCACTGACTCACTCGTCGTTGCTGCTGCCACGAAACTTGAACAAATCCCGTCGCTGCTTCTTGCTTGGCTTGCCATCGGTGCTCACACCCAGCGAACCAGCCTTACGCATGGCAGCAGTCGCTTCGCGCTTGGCGATACTGGCGTCGGTTTCGGCGTAGAGCGCCTGAGCCTCTGGCGCGCCACGGCGTACGATCGACAGCGCCTGAACCACCACCGTGCGCTCCTCGAGCCCTACGCGAATCTGAAACTCGTCGCCGATCCTCGGTTCCTTGCCCGGTTTGCAGCGCTCACCCCGGCAATGCACCTTGCCGCTTTCAATCGCCCCCTTGGCCAAGGCTCGTGTTTTATAAAAACGCGCGGCCCACAACCATTTATCGAGACGGACCTTGTCGTCCTCTTCCTGTTTTTGTGCCACTTGAATTCCTCTCTCAGCCAATAGTCGGAACTGTACTACCGTTTCTGTCGGGCGCAATAACTCGGCCCTCCAGCTAGAATGCGATCTTGGCCGGATCACCGGCATGGAGTGACCGAGTGACTACATTTCCGTCTTCATTGACCTCGTCTCAGGGCGGGTGCCAGGGTTGTCAGCAAAGCGAGCCACTGGGCTTCGATTTTGCCTTCGCCTACCAACCGATCGTTGATTTGCGAGACCAGTCGATTTTCGCCCACGAAGCGTTGGTACGCGGCCTGGCCGGTGAAGGTGCACTGTCGGTGCTCAATCAGATCACCGAGGACAACCGCTACCGTTTCGACCAGCTCTGCCGGACGCGAGCCATTGAAGGGGCGGCGAATCTAGGGATGCAGACACTCCTGTCGATCAACTTCATGCCCAACGCCGTATACCGCCCGGAACTGTGTATTCGCAGCACGCTGGAAGCAGCGAAAAAACACAACTTCCCCATCGACCGGTTGATTTTCGAAACCCTGGAAAGCCAGCACGTAGATAACTATCGCCATTTGACCAATATTCTGCGTGAATACCGCGAATTCGGCTTCAAGACCGCCATTGACGATTTCGGCGCTGGCTACTCGGGGCTCAATCTGCTGGCTGATTTCCAACCGGACCTGATCAAACTCGACATGGCACTGATCCGCGATGTCGATCGTGATCGTGTTCGTCAGGCTATCGTTCGAGGGATTGTCACAATCTGTGCGGAGCTGAACGTTACAGTCATTGCCGAAGGGATCGAAAGCGCCGGAGAACGGGACTTCCTGGCGGACTGTGGAATTTTTCTGATGCAAGGTTACTGGTTCGCCAAACCTGCATTCAAAGCGTTGGCTCAGGTACCGCCTGAGGCCTGGACGTATTAATCGCTGGTTTATTCCTATTGAAGACATTTGACCATTTGACCGTTGTCGGTCTGCGCGAGTGGGTGGCGCTCCCCGGTTTGGGAGTCGCGGGCCTGCGCGCAAAAATCGACACCGGCGCCAGCACCTCCAGCCTGCATGCCACCGATATCGAACCGTTCGAGCGCGACGGGGAGCAGTGGGTGCGCTTTACTGCTCACTTGGGCACGGTGGTGCAACTGCGTCACCGGCGCTGCGAGGCGCCGCTGGTGACGATGAAAACCATCAAAAGCTCCAACGGCCACGCGCAGATGCGTTACGTGGTCAGCACCACCCTGGCCCTCGGTGATCGGGTCTGGCGAGTCGAATTCACGCTCGCCTGCCGCAAGTCCATGCGTTATCGCCTGCTACTCGGTTCCAAAGCCTTGATCGACGGCCAACTGGTGGTCAATCCGGGCATTAAGTACGTACAAGACAAGCCGGTGTTCCCGGTATCTACCTCCCCCACAGGTGTTGCATGAAGATCGCTGTGCTGTCGCGGAACCCGCGTCTGTATTCCACTCGTCGTCTGGTCGAAGCCGGTACCGAGCGTGGCCATGAAATGGTGGTGATCGACACCCTGCGCGCCTACATGAACATCGCCAGCCACAAGCCGCAGATCCACTACCGTGGCAAGCCGCTGGAGGGTTTTGATGCGGTGATCCCGCGGATCGGCGCATCGGTGACGTTTTATGGCTGCGCGGTGTTGCGTCAGTTCGAAATGATGGGCGTTTTCCCACTCAATGAATCAGTGGCCATCGCACGCTCGCGGGACAAGCTACGCTCGCTGCAATTGCTGTCGCGCCGAGGAATCGGTTTGCCAGTCACCGGTTTTGCGCACTCCCCGGATGACATTCCCGATTTGATCGAGATGGTCAACGGTGCACCGCTGGTGATCAAGGTGCTGGAAGGCACTCAAGGCATCGGCGTGGTGCTGTGTGAAACGGCGACGGCGGCTGAGTCGGTGATCGAGGCGTTCATGGGCCTCAAGCAAAACATCATGGTTCAGGAATACATCAAGGAAGCCGGCGGCGCGGACATTCGCTGCTTCGTGGTGGGCGACAAAGTGATCGCGGCGATGAAACGCCAGGCCAAGCCGGGGGAGTTTCGCTCCAACCTGCATCGCGGCGGCAGTGCCAGCCTGATCAAGATCACACCGGAAGAACGTATGACGGCGTTGCGCGCGGCAAAGGTCATGGGGTTGGCGGTAGCGGGTGTGGACATCCTGCGCTCCAATCACGGGCCACTGGTGATGGAAGTGAACTCATCGCCGGGGCTGGAAGGGATTGAAACCACCACCAGCAAGAACGTGGCGGGGATCATCATTGAGCACCTGGAGAAGAATGGTGGGCCGAATATGACGCGCACCAAAGGCAAGGGTTAACACACTGATCGTTCCCATGCTCTGCGTGGGAACGATCGGGTTAGACGGCATCCCGTGGCAACATCAACCCAAGCGGCAATCGCACTCGCGCTTCCAGCCCGCCACCGGATCGATTGCGCAGCTCAACATTCCCCCCATGCATCGAAGCAATCCGCTTCACGATCGCCAAGCCCAACCCGGTCCCCTTCCCGCCACGGGCGCGGTCACCCCGAGTAAACGGATTGAAGATCGCCTCCAGCTCCGAAGGATCAATCCCCGCCCCACGGTCCAAAACACTCAGCACCACATACGGCGCGTTGGTGTCCCCGGACACATAAGCCGCCACCTCAACCCCGCTGCCCGCGTGATGCAAGGCGTTGCCAATCAGGTTATTCAGCAGCCGTTTCATCGACACACGACGCAACGGAAACGCCTGAATCGGCTCCAGGCGCAGGCGCACTTTCTCTTCGTTCTGGTTGTACGGCGCCGCGACTTCGCGCACCAGATCGCTCAGGTCCACCTCTTCCACCGACTCGTCGCGACCATCGCGAATGAACGCCAGGAACTGGTCGAGAATCGCGTCCATGTCTTCGATGTCACGGATCATGTCGTCCGTCAGGTCGCTGTGGTCGCCCATGAGCTCCAGAGATAGCCGTAACCGGGTCAGTGGAGTGCGCAAGTCGTGCGACACCCCGGCAAGCATCAGTTCGCGCTCGCGCCCGGCCTGTTCGACGTCTTCCGCCATCTGGTTGAAGGCGCGGTAAACCTCGGTCATTTCACTCGGCGTGTCGCTGATCGGCAGACGAACACTGCGGCCCTGGCCGAGTTGCCTCGCGGCATAGACCAGACGTTTTAATGGTTGATTGAGCTGGCTGACGAAGATCCACGCCGAGGCAGTGGACAGCAGACCGATAGCGAGGAACCAGCCGAGTACGTTCCAGATTTTCTGGCCGCGCAATGGATGCGGGTAAAGCGGCACTTTCATCCAGCCATCACCCAGGCTTGGCGCCCGAACCCAAAGGGCCGGCGGCGAGTGCATGCGTAATCGGACTTCGGTGTCGGCACCCAGCTCCGCCTGCATCTGCCGCTGATAGATCTCGCTGTAAGGCCAGTGTTGCTCACCTTCTGGCACGCCCGCACCCACTACCCGGATCAGGGTCGCGGAATCGGCAATCTTCGTACGGTTTTCTTCATCGGCCGCCCAATAAGCACGTAGCGTCAGGGCGACGCCATGGCTGTATTGGCGGTCCACCAGTACGTCTTCGTTCATCAACAGATAAACCAGGGTCAGCGCCTTGGAGAACAGGACGACGATAAGCACCAGCCAAAGGGTGCGGGAGAAGAAACTCTGGGGGAACCAAATGGGGGTTTTCATGGGTAACCGCTACACACTTGCAGGAGCGAGCGATGCTCGCATATTGCGGATCGCGAGTCTGCGGATAACCTCATCCGCACGACCCGCTCCTACAAATCGCCGATCACTTGGTGGCGGCGCCATCCGGAACGAACACGTAACCCACGCCCCAGACTGTCTGGATATAACGCGGTTTGGACGGGTCGGGCTCGATCATCCGGCGCAGACGGGAAATCTGCACATCGATGGAACGCTCCAAGGCGTCCCACTCGCGGCCACGGGCCAGGTTCATCAGCTTATCGCGAGTCAGTGGCTGGCGGGCGTTCATGACCAACGCCTTGAGCACCGCAAATTCACCGGTGGTGAGCATGTGTACTTCGTCGCCGCGCTTGAGTTCGCGGGTCGCCAGGGACAGTTCGTAGTCACCGAAGGTCACGCTTTCGTCTTCGCTGCCCGGAGCGCCCGGTACCGGAGCCGACTGGCGACGCAGGACCGCTTTGACGCGAGCCATCAACTCGTCCGGGTTGAACGGTTTGGCCAGGTAATCGTCGGCGCCCAGCTCCAGGCCCTTGATGCGGCTCAGCTCATCGCCCTTGGCGGTCAGCATGATGATTGGAATCTGGTTGTTCGCGGTGCGCAGGCGGCGGCAAGCGGTCAAGCCGTCTTCGCCGGGCAGCATCAGGTCGAGGACGACCAGGTTGAACACTTCACGCGCCAGCAGGCGATCCATTTGTTCCGTGTTCGGTACGGCGCGGGCGCGGTAGCCCTTGCTGACGAAAAAACGTTCCAGCAGGCTGCTCAGCCCTGGATCGTCGTCAACAATAAGAATTTTTTCGCCTTCAGCAATGTTTGCAGTGCTGCTCATTAGATGCTCCTTTGATCTCGGCGCGCATTATGGCGTAGCTGCCGTTATACGCACCGTGTGCATTGTTAGCAGATTTTTCCTTCATCGCCAGAAATCCGGCCTTTATGCCTACAGCCTGCGATGTCCCCGAATGACAGAACGCTGGTTATAATGCGCGGCCTTTTGTGTCAGGCAACGCCTAATCATTACTGTAGGTGGCCGTTTTTTATTTTCATGGCCCAAGCAGTAATTGTTCGATTTCACGGGTCAACGGGATACCTGTTGACCCAGGTAGCGGCGCAGGCCAGGCCGCTCAACCAGACTCGCCGAGCCTTTATCTTTGCGCCTGCGAGCCTGCTTTCACAATTTGTCAGGTGGTTTTATGGACAGCATCAACAGCCGCATTGCCGAGGAGCTCGGCGTACGCCCACAACAGGTCGAAGCGGCCGTCGCGCTACTCGATGAAGGCTCCACAGTGCCCTTCATCGCCCGCTACCGGAAAGAAGTGACCGGCAGCCTCGATGACATCCAGTTGCGTCATCTGGAAGAGCGTCTGCGCTACCTGCGAGAACTCGACGAACGGCGTATCAGCATCCTTGGCAGCATCCAGGAACAAGGCAAGCTGACCCCGCAACTTGAACGCGACATTAAACTCGCCGACACCAAAACCCGCCTCGAAGACTTGTACCTGCCGTACAAGCAGAAGCGCCGCACCAAGGGCCAGATCGCCCTGGAAGCCGGCCTCGGCGAGCTGGCCGACGGCCTGTTCAACGACCCGAGCCTGACGCCAGACGCTGAAGCCGCACGCTTCATCGATGCCGAAAAAGGCGTCACCGATGTGAAGGCTGCCCTCGACGGCGCCAAGTACATCCTGATGGAACGCTTCGCCGAAGATGCCGGCCTGCTGGACAAATTACGCAGCTACCTCAAGCAGGAAGCGACTCTGAGTGCCCGCGTGATCGCCGGCAAGGAAGAGGAAGGCGCCAAGTTCCGCGACTACTTCGAACACGACGAACCGCTGAAAAGCATGCCGTCGCACCGCGCGCTGGCGATTTTCCGTGGTCGCAACGAAGGCATTCTGAGTTCGGCGCTCAAAATCGGCGACGAACTGCCAGGCACCATGCACCCGTGCGAAGGCATGATCGGCCAGCAATTCGGCATCCAGAACCAGAACCGCGCCGCTGACAAATGGCTGGGCGAAGTGGTGCGCTGGACCTGGAAGGTCAAGCTCTACACCCACCTCGAAACCGACCTGCTGGGCGAGCTGCGCGATGGCGCAGAAACCGAAGCGATCAACGTGTTCGCTCACAACCTGCACGACTTGCTGCTGTCGGCACCGGCTGGCCCGCGCGCCACATTGGGCCTCGACCCGGGTCTGCGCACCGGCTGCAAAGTCGCCGTGGTCGATTCCACCGGCAAACTGCTGGATCACGCCACGGTTTACCCGCACGTGCCGCACAACAAATGGGACCAGACCCTCGCGATTCTGGCTGCCCTGTGCGCCAAGCATGCAGTCGACCTGATCGCCATCGGCAACGGCACCGCCAGCCGCGAAACCGACAAGCTGGCCGCTGAGCTGATCAAAAAATACCCAGCCATGAAGATGACTAAAGTTATGGTCTCCGAGGCCGGCGCCTCGGTTTACTCGGCGTCGGAGCTGGCGTCCAAGGAATTCCCGGACCTCGACGTGTCGATCCGTGGCGCGGTGTCGATTGCCCGTCGCCTGCAGGACCCACTGGCTGAGCTGGTAAAAATCGACCCGAAATCCATCGGCGTCGGCCAGTACCAGCACGATGTGTCGCAGCTGAAACTGGCGCGCGGCCTGGACGCGGTGGTCGAAGACTGCGTAAACGCCGTGGGCGTCGACGTGAACACCGCCTCCGTGGCGCTGCTGGCCCGCATCTCCGGCCTCAACGCGACCCTGGCGCAAAACATCGTCAGCCACCGCGACGAACACGGCGCGTTCAAAACCCGTGCTGCGCTGAAGAAAGTCGCTCGTTTGGGTGAGAAAACCTTCGAACAGGCTGCTGGCTTCCTGCGCGTGATGAACGGCGACAACCCGCTGGATTCGTCTGCGGTTCACCCGGAAGCCTATCCGCTGGTCAAGCGCATCGCTGCTGAGACCGACCGCGACATCCGCTCGCTGATCGGCGACGCCAGCTTCCTCAAGCGTCTTGATCCGAAAAAGTACACCGACGAAACTTTCGGTCTGCCAACGGTCACCGACATTCTGCAAGAACTTGAAAAACCGGGTCGCGACCCGCGTCCCGAGTTCAAGACTGCCGAGTTCCAGGAAGGCGTCGAAGACCTCAAGGACCTGCAGCTGGGGATGATCCTCGAAGGCGTGGTGACCAACGTGACCAACTTCGGCGCGTTCGTCGACATCGGCGTGCATCAGGACGGTTTGGTGCATATATCCGCACTTTCGGAGAAGTTCATTAAGGATCCACGTGAAGCGGTGAAGGCCGGTGACGTGGTGAAAGTGAAAGTCATGGAAATCGACATCCCACGCAAACGCGTTGGCCTGTCGATGCGTATGAGCGACACCCCGGGCGAGAAAATCGACGGGGCCCGTGGCGCGCGTCCGGGTTCGGCCTCGCGCCAATCCCAGAACACTGCCCCGCGTAAAGAAACCACGGCAGCGGCCCCGGCCAACAACGCCATGGCTTCGCTGTTCGCCAACGCCAAGCCGTTGAAGAAACGCTGATGGACATCCCGGCCGGGCTGACCGAAAGCGCTTTTTTCAAGTTGCTGGGGTGTCGCTTGCACAGTCTGGAGACCGGGGTGGCGCACGTTGCCCTCGGGCTTGCACCAGAACTGCGCAATCGCGGCGGCAAGCTGCACGGCGGGGCCTTGTTCAGCCTGGTGGACATTGCCATGGGGCTGGCCTGT
This sequence comes from Pseudomonas sp. Ma2-10, assembly GCF_054330215.1. NCBI lineage: Bacteria > Pseudomonadati > Pseudomonadota > Gammaproteobacteria > Pseudomonadales > Pseudomonadaceae > Pseudomonas > Pseudomonas sp. Ma2-10. The sequence continues at coordinate 46,758 of NZ_JBTEYL010000017.1, forward strand.
TCCAGCACCCATGGCTTTGACCAGCAGAGCGCGACTATCGAGTGCAAGATCAATTACATTCGCGCCGTCGCAGACGGTGAAGTGATGTGCACGGCGCGGGTGATTCACCCGGGCCGGCGCACACTGGTGGTCGAAGCCGACGTGATGCAAGGCGACAAACTCGTCGCAAAAGCACAAGGCACCTTCGCTGTCCTATAGATGAATGCCATCAATTTGAGTTAATTTCGGCGCTGTGACCGCAGCGTCGGAGTTTCCTATGGGATTGCGGCGATCCAAAACCAGGCGACAACGCCAGTTTTAACTTCACCCTTGTAGACCGTCTTGCCCACCCCCATATTGGGGCGACTGACGCGTGAAGGAATCCAACTTGAGCGAACTTCTCAACCGCCGCCTGGCTCTGCTCGGCGAGCGCGCTAACCTCTCTCTGCTCGAACAGTGCCTTCACGGCATCGAACGTGAATGCCTGCGCGTGACCGACGAAGGTCGCCTGGCGCAAACGCCGCACCCGGAAGCATTGGGTTCCGCGCTGACCAACGAACAAATCACCACCGACTATTCCGAGTCGCTGCTGGAGTTCATCACGCCCGCCCTGCCCCACCCGGCGGATACCCTGGCGAACCTGGACAAGATCCACCGATTTGCCTACAGCAAGCTTGGCAACGAGTACCTGTGGAGTCCATCGATGCCGTGCCCGTTGCCGGCCGAGGAAGACATCCCGATTGCCTATTACGGCACCTCCAACATCGGTCAGCTCAAGTACGTCTACCGCAAGGGCCTGGCCCTGCGTTACGGCAAGACCATGCAGTGCATCGCCGGGATTCACTACAACTTTTCCCTACCGGAAAAGCTCTGGCCGTTGCTTAAGGAGGCTGAAGGGTTTGTCGGCACGGACCGCGACTATCAGTCGTCGGCCTATATCGCACTGATCCGTAACTTCCGTCGCTACAGCTGGCTGCTGATGTACCTGTTCGGTGCGTCGCCTGCTCTGGACGCCGGTTTCCTGCGGGGTCGTTCGCACCAGTTGGAACAGCTGGACCCGGACACCTTGTACCTGCCATACGCCACCAGCCTGCGCATGAGTGACTTGGGTTACCAAAGCAACGCCCAGGCCGGTCTGACGCCGTGCTACAACGATCTGGTCAGCTACACCGACAGCCTGCGCAAAGCGGTCGCAACGCCTTACGCGCCGTACGTCGAAATCGGCACGCATCAGGACGGTGAGTGGGTTCAGCTCAACACCAACATCCTGCAAATCGAAAACGAGTATTACTCCAACATCCGCCCGAAACGCGTGACCTACACCGGTGAACGGCCGATTCAGGCGCTGGTGGCCCGTGGCATTCAGTACGTTGAAGTGCGCTGCCTGGACATCAACCCGTTCCTGCCAATGGGCATTGACCTGCCGGAATCGCAGTTCCTCGACGCATTCCTGCTGTATTGCGCGCTGAACGACAGTCCGCTGCTGACCAATACCTCGTGTGGCAACGCGACCTCGAACTTCCTCAGCGTGGTCAAGGAAGGTCGCCGTCCGGGCCTGCAACTGCAACGCGACGGTCATTCGGTGGACCTGAAAGAGTGGGCCGGCGAGTTGCTGGAGAAGATTGCCCCGCTGGCGGCGATGCTGGATCAGAGTCATGGCGGCGATGCACATAGCAACGCACTGGATGCGCAACTGGCCAAGGTCAGGGATCCATCGCTGACACCCTCGGCCCAAGTGCTGGCGGCGATGGCTGAGCACAAAGAGAGCTTCAGCCAGTTCTCCCTGCGTCAGAGCCAGGCTCATGCGGAGTTTTTCCGCAGCGAGCCGTTGAATGGCGATGATCAAGCCAAGTTTGAAGACCGGGCGCGTTCGTCGCTGGCCGAGCAGATTGAGCTGGAGCAGAATGAAGTCGGCGATTTCGATGTGTTTGTCGGGGCGTATCAGGCGAGTATTTTGGCAATCAGCAACTAAGCAACGCCTGTCAAAAGATCGCAACCTTCGGCAGCGCCTACGGGACGGTGCCAGGGTTGCGATTTTTTGATCCTTTAGAATATTCCGCTCATAAGCTCATTCGAAAAAGTTATTTATTTTCGGATTCTTATATCATTTAGTCTCCTTTTCACGCCGACTCTCAGTCGCCTGACAAGGAGCTTCTCAATGAAATTGACTTTCCCCCTTCGCCTGCTGGCGGCCGCGTCTCTGGCTGCGGTGAGTTTCTTTGCCCAAGCGGCTGACGTCACCGTCGCCTACCAGACCACCCTAGACCCGGCCAAAGTCGCCCAGGCCGACGGCGCGTACGAAAAAGCCACTAACGCCAAAATCGACTGGCGCAAATTCGACAACGGCGCCGATATCATCGCCGCCATCGCTTCCGGCGACGTGCAGATCGGTTACCTCGGTTCCAGCCCTCTGACCGCAGCAATCACCCGCAAAGTCCCGGTAGAAACCTTTCTCATCGCCACGCAGATCGGCGCCGCTGAAGCCCTGGTTGCCCGCGATGGTTCCGGGATCAAAACCCCGCAGGACCTGATTGGCAAGAAAATCGCCGTGCCGTTCGTTTCCACCGGCCACTACAGCCTGCTCGCCGCGCTGAAGCACTGGAACATCGACCCGTCGAAAGTCACCGTCCTCAACCTTGCCCCCCCAGCCATCATTGCCGCGTGGAAACGCGGTGATATCGACGCCACTTACGTGTGGGACCCAGCCCTCGGTGTCGCCAAGGAAAACGGCAAAGTGCTGATCACCTCCGGTGAACTGGCCAAGTTCGGCGCGCCGACCTTCGATGCCTGGATCGTGCGTAAAGACTTCGCCGAGAAGCACCCGGAAATCGTCACCGCGTTCGCCAAAGTGACCCTGGATGCCTACGCCGAGTACCGCAAAGACCCAAAAGCCTGGCTCGCCAATCAATCCAATGTCGACAAACTGGTGAAACTCTCCGGCGCCAAGGCCAGCGACATTCCATTGCTGCTGCAAGGCAACGTCTTCCCGCTGGCGGCTGATCAGGTCATCACCCTCGGCGCACCGACCACCAAGGCCATTACCGACACCGCCACGTTCCTGCAAGAACAAGGCAAGGTTGAAGCCGTGCTGCCGGATTACGCCCCGTATGTCAGCGCCAAATACATCACCAACTGATCGGAGTTAACCGCGATGGCTTTGCTTCAGCTGGAGCGCATCAGCGCACAGTACCTAGGCAGCCCGGAACCGGTACTGGCGGAGATTTCCCTGAGTCTTGGGCACCAGCAGTTGCTGGTCGCCCTCGGCCCGTCCGGCAGTGGCAAGACCTCGCTGTTGAACCTGATTGCCGGTTTCGTCGAGCCTAGCGCCGGGCGCATCACCCTCGATGGCGTGCCGGTCAAAGGCCCGAGCGCCGAACGCGGCGTGGTGTTCCAGGACGATGCCCTGCTGCCCTGGCAGGACGTGTTGGCCAACGTCGGTTTCGGTCTGGAACTGGCCGGCATTGCGCGGGAAAAACGTGAACTGCGCGCTCGGGAAATGCTCGCCTTGGTGGACCTTTCCGGCTTCGAAAACCGTCGAATCTGGCAGCTTTCGGGCGGCCAGAAGCAACGAGTCGGCCTGGCCCGAGCCCTCGCTGCTGATCCGCGCGTTTTGCTGATGGACGAACCCTTTGGCGCCCTCGATGCCTTCACCCGCGAACAGATGCAGGAGTTGCTGCTGCAAGTCTGGCAGCGCACCGCAAAACCGGTATTTCTGATTACCCACGACATCGAAGAAGCGGTGTTTCTCGCCACGGATCTGATTCTGCTGGCGCCGAATCCTGGGCAAATCGTCGAACGCCTGAGCCTGGATTTCGGTCAGCGCTATGCCGCTGGGGAGTCGGCTCGATCAATCAAATCCGACCCGCGCTTTATCGAAACCCGCGAACACGTGCTCGCCAAAGTGTTCTCCCAACGCCGCGCCGCCCAGCGGCAGGAGACCGTATGAGCAGCTATGAGATTCCGGCCGTCACGGTCAAACCGCACTCGACGGTGATTCCTGTTCGTCGCAGCCTTAGTACTCGCTGGATCAGTCTGCTGACGCTCGTCACGCTCGTGGTCATTTGGTGGGCCGTCACCGCCACTGGAATGATCGAACCGCTGTTCCTGCCGCCACCCTCCGCCGTGCTACAAAAAGGCTGGCTGCTGGTGACCACCGGCTACATGGATTCAACGTTATGGCAGCACCTTGGCGCGAGCCTCAGCCGAATCGGTCTGGGCCTGGGCTTCGCGGTGCTGACCGCCGTGCCCGTTGGAATCGCCATCGGCCACAACCGCATTGCCCGCGGCATTCTCGATCCGCTGATCGAGTTCTACCGCCCTATCCCGCCGCTGGCTTATTTGCCGCTGATCGTGATCTGGTGCGGCATCGGTGAGCTGTCGAAAGTCTTGCTGATCTACCTCGCAATCTTCGCCCCGATCGCCATCGCTACGGCGACCGGCGTGCGCACGGTTGACCCGGCCAAATTGCGCGCGGCGCAGTCGTTAGGCGCGACTCGGGCGCAGTTGATTCGCCATGTGATTCTGCCGAGTGCGCTGCCGGACATCTTGACCGGTGTGCGGATTGGCCTGGGTGTGGGTTGGTCGACACTGGTCGCCGCCGAATTGATCGCCGCCACCAGTGGCTTGGGCTTCATGGTGCAGTCGGCCGCGCAGTTCCTGGTCACCGATGTGGTGGTGCTGGGGATTCTGGTGATCGCGCTGATCGCCTTCGCCATGGAGATGGGCTTGCGCGCCTTGCAACACAAACTGGTGCCGTGGCATGGCCAGGCTCACTAAATAGCCCGCGCCCACAAAAAGCCCGGCGCCCCGGATTGAAGAGAAAGACCATGAGCAACCTGACCATCGTCCCCTTAAGCTACGCCCTCGGCGCACACATCAGCGGCGTCGACATCAGCCAACCGCTGAACCTGGAACAGCGCGACGCCATCGAGCAGGCGCTGCTCAAACATCAAGTGTTGTTCTTTCGCGATCAGCCGATCACACCGCAGCAACAGGCTCGTTTCGCCGCCAATTTCGGCGACCTGCACATTCACCCGATTTACCCGAATGTGCCGGAACAGCCAGAAGTGCTGATCCTCGACACCGCCGTCACTGACGTGCGCGACAACGCGATCTGGCACACCGACGTGACCTTCTTGCCGACGCCGGCCATGGGCGCGGTACTCAGCGCCAAGTTGTTGCCGGAGTTTGGTGGCGACACGTTGTGGGCCAGCGGTATCGCGGCGTATGAAGCGCTGTCCGCGCCGATAAAGTCCTTGCTCGAAGGGCTGACCGCCACCCACGATTTCACTCGTTCGTTCCCGCTGGAGCGCTATGGCAACACGCCGCAAGCCTTGGCCCAGTGGGAAGAAGCGCGCAGGAAAAACCCGCCGCAGTCACACCCGGTGATTCGCACTCATCCGGTGAGCGGACGCCGGTCGTTGTTCGTCAATGAAGGCTTCACGTCGAAGATCAATGAGCTGTCGGAAACCGAAAGCGAGGTGATTCTGAAGTTCCTGTTTGCCCACGCGACACGGCCGGAATTTACCATTCGCTGGCGTTGGCAGAAGGACGACGTGGCGTTTTGGGATAACCGCGTGACACAGCATTACGCCGTGGATGATTACCGGCCGGCGCGGCGGGTGATGCAGCGGGCGACGGTGTTGGGGGATGTGCCGTTTTTTCGGTAACCCGTTCGTCCCGACCGTTCCCACCACCGAGTGGGAACGATCAGTTAGAGGTCATTCAGCCGTCGAAGGCTTCTCCCAAAGATTGACCCCGCCCTCTTGGGCAAACCGGTCAATCTCCGCCAGTTCCTCTGCGCTAAAGCTCAAATTTTTCAACGCCCCGACGTTCTCGATAATCTGCTCCGGCCGGCTCGCACCGATCAGCGCCGAGGTCACCCGCGGATCGCGTAGCGTCCACGCCAATGCCAGCTGCGCCAGGCTCTGACCGCGACGCTTGGCGATCTCATTCAGCGCACGCACATGAGCGATGTTGGCTTCGGACAGGTGCGCCGCCTGCAGCGAACCACCTCCCGGACGATTGACCCGCGCGTCCGCCGGCACACCATTGAGGTACTTGTCGGTCAACAACCCCTGAGCCAGTGGCGTAAACGCAATCACGCCCGTACCGAGTTCGTCCGTCGTATCCAGCAGGTCTTTTTCCACCCATCGATTGAGCAGGTTGTAAGCCGGTTGGTGAATCAGCAACGGGACTTTCCACTCTTTGAGCAGCGCGGCCATTTCACGGGTTTTAACCCCCGAGTACGAGGAGATACCGATGTACAACGCCTTGCCCTGTTGCACCGCGGTTGCCAGTGCACTGGCGGTTTCTTCCAGCGGCGTGTCCGGGTCGAAGCGGTGGGAATAGAAGATGTCCACGTAGTCCAGGCCCAGTCGCTGCAGGCTCTGATCAAGGCTGGCCAGCACGTATTTGCGCGAACCGCCGCCCTGACCATAAGGGCCGGCCCACATGTCCCAACCGGCCTTGCTCGAGATGATCAATTCGTCGCGATACTGCTTGAAGTCTTCACGCAGCAAACGGCCGAAGTTGATCTCGGCGCTGCCATACGGCGGGCCGTAGTTGTTGGCCAGGTCGAAATGGTTGATGCCAAGATCAAACGCGGTACGTAGCAACGAACGCTGAGTGTCGATCGGCGTGCTGTCGCCGAAGTTGTGCCACAGGCCCAGAGACAGTGCCGGCAGCACCAGCCCGCTACGCCCCACGCGGCGATAAGGGATGCAATCGTAGCGGTTTTCGGCAGCGGTGTAGGTCATCGAATCCTCTCTTGTCTGTCTTGAAGTTGGTATCGACTGCTTCGCAAGTTGCCCAGCATACGCCCAGACAAACGCCGATATACCTCGGACTCGAGAAACTGCTGAAACGTTTCACATATTTCATCTTTGTCGCCAGTCGATTCCGCTTACCGAGCCCATCGGCAGCCTTTGTGGGAGGTGAACGGTGAGAGCTGCTCGTTGCTGGCCAGCTACGCCGCCTCGCTTGCACTACGATGTCCATCCCGCATCGCCACACCAGACATGGCCCGTGAAGCTCGATCGCCTGGGGCGCAGGGTATTCGCCGCGCGAGCTGATTTCCGAGCGGACACTGGCGGGGTTCGCCTCTGCGCGGGCACGTGGCAGGAAAGGAAGGCGACCGTTCAAGATGACCGTGGCCAAGCTACGTCTGGCTAGGACAGCCATGGGCCGCTCGGCGCTGAGCTGGTTGACCAATTCAGAGCCAGACGCTATCGTTTTCGGCACTTTATCTATTTTTGGAACTGACATGCTAACCATGTTCGCTTCAGATCAGCTCGTTACACGAGTGTGCTCTGACAATTGCTTGCGATGAAGCGTTGTTCAGAGCCTGATCAGGAGGTTTAACCTCCTTTCATTCATCGCCATGATACTTGAAGGCCTTGTTCGTATGGACGGAGGTTTATTGGTGTATGGCGATTGATCTAAGGGCTGTGGATGATAATTCATCCACGGCCCTTTTCGTTTGAGCTGCCTCGTGGCAGCTCCATAGAGCGAGCAGGGCATTCCCTGCTCGTTTTTTTTGCCTTTTTTTTGAGGCTATCCAGGCATCTTCAGGAGTTCATCATGTCTCAGAATATCTACGACGACCAAGCCTTCTTCGACGGTTACGCCCAGCTGCCACGCTCGCAGTTCGGTTTGGGTGGAGCACCCGAATGGGCCTCTATCCAGGCCGTGCTCCCAGACCTTTCCGGCAAACGGGTCATAGACCTTGGTTGCGGCTACGGCTGGTTTTGCCGCAGCGCACGAGCTGCAGGAGCCGCCGAAGTGATTGGTGTCGATGTGTCCGAGAAAATGCTGGCCCGTGCGCGGGAGCTAACCGATGACCCCGGCATCAGTTACCGGCTCGGCGACCTCGAGCAGCTCGCCCTGCCCAGTCAAGAGTTCGATCTGGTGTACAGCTCGTTGACATTGCATTACTTGCCCGACCTCGCACCGCTACTGACCGCCATCCATCAAGCTCTGCAACCAGGGGGATGGCTGGTCTTTACCACCGAACACCCGATTTACACGTGCCCAGTGCGTCAAGGCTGGCTCACTGATAGTGAGGGCCAACGGTCTTGGGTAGTCAACAATTATCAAAACGAAGGTCAACGCGTTAGCAACTGGCTGGCGGACGGGGTAATCAAATACCACCGAACCTTGGGCACCCTGTTGAACGCGCTGATGGCCGCAGGCTTTACCCTTCGCCATATGAATGAGTGGGGGCCAAGTGCGGAGCAGATGGTGGTGACCCCGGCGTTGGCTGAAGAGGTGGAGCGACCGATGATGGTGCTGATCTCTGCACAACGCTAAAACAGCGACCCGCTACAACACCTGGGTAAGGAGGCAGCAGGGTATGGGTCCGAAACGTAGCCTTATTTTTCATCGCGTTTCTCGTCGGCGCCGATGAACTACTGCTCGGGCCTATCCTCCCGCCGACAGGTCGAGACGTGGCTGTCCGACCTGAAAGCGTCACTCTTTTTGTCACGGCCTACAGTTTGTCGAACGCCGTGTATGCGTATGGCTTCGGCGTTCTACCTGACCGTTATGGAAGATTAACGGTGCTCGGGGGTGTTGAGCGCCAAGACCTGAAAAGGCCCCCGGCGCCATCGGCTCTCGATCAACGCACCAAATGCAAGAACTGCAGGTGCCGCTCGTACTGATCAAGGATGTCGTTGATGATCTGCTCCTTGGTGTAACCCACCAGATCGTAATCTTGACTGCCTTCGCTCAAATGCACTTCGGCCCGGTAATAACGACGGTTATTGAGTTCCTTGGAACCCATGCCCCCACGGGCGAAGGACGGCGTGAAGTAGCCGCGCATCTGCACCTGATAGATAAACGGATGCTCTTCGCCATGACCAATTTCCAGGCTGACGTTATCGTTGGTCGGGTCCGGCTGAGTGACCACGTTCAAGCCCTTCTCGACGAACACCGCCGAGACTTCTTCAATCCCCGGGCGCACCGTCGTCTCGAGGAAGCGATAGACCTCATCCCGTGACGGGAAATGCACGGCCTGACTCAGGCGTTGACGCCAGCCGCCACGCCGCGATCCGGATACCGGTGCCAGCGAATGCAGTTGCGCGATCTGCTTCTGCGACTCCAGGTAGAACGCCTTGTGCAACCCCCACATCATCAACAGCAAGATCATCGAGAACGGCAACGAGGTCAGCACCACCGCTGACTTCAGCGCATCGATGCTGCCGGAGAACAGCAGCGCGCTGGTTACCAGCGCCGTCATCGCACCCCAGAACACCCGCAGCCATTTCGGCCCGTCTTCGTCGGGGTTGCCGCCCTTGGCAGACAGTGTCGACAGCACCACGGTGCCGGAGTCGGCGGAGGTGACGAAGAACACGAAGCTGATGAACACCGTGACCGCGATGACGGTTTTGCTCCACGGATAGGTTTCCAGCAGCAGGTAAAGGGTCATCGATGGGTTATCGATGGCCGACATACCGAGCGCGCTCATGCCATGGTTGAGGACTAAATCAATGGCGCTGTTGCCAAAGATCGACATCCACGCGAGGGTGAAACCGAGCGGAATCAACAGTACGCCGAAGACGAATTCGCGGATGGTCCGGCCACGGGAAATCCGTGCGATGAACAGGCCCACGAACGGCGACCATGCGATCCACCAAGCCCAGTAGAACACCGTCCAACCGCCCAGCCAGTCGCTGGGTTTGTCGTAGGCATACAGGTCAAAACTCTTCATCGGCAAGGCGCCGAGGTAGTTGCCAATGTTCTGGATCAGGGTGTTGAGCAGGTGCTGGGTCGGGCCGGCGAACAATACGAACAGCAACAGCGCGCAGGCCAGCAGCATGTTGATGTCGGACATCACCCGCACACCTTTATCGACGCCAGACACCGCGACGGTGATCGCCGCGCCCATCATCACCGTGATCAGGCCGACCTGAATCCACTGGGTGTGAGCGATGCCGAACAGATAGTCCAGACCCGAGTTGAGGTGCAACACGCCAAAGCCCATGTCGGCACCAAGGCCAAACACCGTGGCAATGATGCCGAAGCCGTCCACCGCGTAACCGATCGGGCCGTTGATGCGTTTGCCGATCAGCGGATAGAGCGCCGAACGCAGGGCCAGCGGCAGGTTATGGCGGTAGGCAAAATAAGCCAGCGCCATGCCGACGAAAGCGAACACACCCCAGCCGTGCAGGCCCCAGTGCAAAAACAGAACCTGCATCGCCTGACGCGCTGCATCCGCCGTGCCCGCTTCGCCTTGCGGCGGTTGCGCCAAATGGGTCAGCGGTTCGGACACGCAAAAGAAAAACAGCGTGATGCTGATGCCGGCCGCGAACAGCATGCCGGCCCAGGACAAATAACTGAATTCGGGTTCGTCGTGGTCGGCACCGAGCTTGATCTTGCCGTAGCCCGACAAGGCGGTGACCACCACGAAGAGCAGGTACAGCGTCATCGCGAGCATGTAGTACCAGCCGACCGTATTGGCCGCCCAGTTTTGCGCCTCCAGAAGCCAGGCGCCGGCTTGTTCAGGCATGGCGATGACGATGATGCCGAACAGCAGAATGAACGTCGCCGAGAAGTAAAACACCGGCGGATTCATGCGGACCTGACCGCTAGCGGGGATGGGCGATGCGCTCATGAAAGGTGCACCTCAAAGGAGTGAAACAGGGCAATTAATAACGGACTCGGCATAGGCTAGCCTCCTGCGGTGAGCGGGCAGCAAACCGGCGGTTTAACTTGATCGAGTGTTCAAGTTAAACATGAATAGGGTGCTAAGGACTAATCGCAAGGTTCGCTGGCACTGTTCGTACGCTAGCGCAAGTAAGGGTATGGCGTGTGGCCGACGTAGAAGTCTTCACTCTTGTCGCGTAAATCCACCGGTCCCAGGTTTGTCTGGCCGCGTTAACCGCGATTACTTCACGGCAGGCTCTGGAGGCTAAACTAAGAACCGATTGTGCTGTGCTCAGCACTTTTTGGCATAAGGCGATTGGCAGTTGCCCCGCTAAATAGGCGTGCCTATAGTCCTGTCATCTCCCTCCGCCAGTACGGACCCCATGATCAAACAACAGCTTGCCCGCTTTAACCGCCTCGACCTGCTCGGTCACCCCACGGCCCTGGAAAAACTCGAACGCCTGTCGGCCTGGTTGGGCCGCGATGTGTACGTCAAGCGTGATGACCTGACGCCGCTGGCGATGGGCGGCAACAAGCTGCGCAAGCTCGAATACCTGGCGGCCGATGCACTGGCACAAGGCGCCGACACCTTGATCACCGCTGGCGCGCTTCAGTCCAACCATGTGCGCCAGACGGCCGCCATTGCGGCCAAGCTTGGCCTGGGCTGCGTTGCCCTGCTGGAAAACCCCCTGGGTACCGACGACGCTAACTATGTCGGCAACGGCAATCGACTGTTGCTGGACCTGTTCGATGCCAAGGTCGAGTTGGTGGAAAACCTCGACAACGCCGACGAACAACTGCAAGCCTTGTGCGATCGCCTACGCAACAACGGCAAGAAGCCGTATCGGGTGCCGATTGGTGGCTCCAACGCATTGGGCGCTTTGGGTTATGTGCGCGCCGGGTTGGAATTGGCCGAGCAGATCAAGGACACCGGGCTGACATTTGCGGCCGTGGTTCTGGCTTCGGGCAGCGCCGGGACTCATAGCGGCCTGGCGGTGGCGTTGAGTGAAGCATTGCCGGATTTGCCGGTGATTGGTGTCACGGTTTCTCGCAGCGACGAAGACCAGCGCCCGAAAGTCCAGGGCCTCGCCGAACGCACTGCGGAACTGCTGGGCGTGAGCGTGCCAGCGAGTTTCAAGGTCGAACTGTGGGACGAATATTTCGGTCCGCGCTATGGCGAACCGAATGCCGGGACGCTGGCCGCCGTGAAGCTGCTGGCGAGTCAGGAAGGTTTGCTGCTGGACCCGGTTTATACCGGCAAGGCCATGGCGGGTTTGCTCGATGGCATCGGGCGCCAGCGCTTCAATGACGGCCCGATCATCTTCCTGCACACCGGCGGCGCGCCGGCACTGTTTGCCTACAAAGACTTTTTGTAGCCGATCGTTCCCACGCAGGTGGGTGGTGAGAACGATCGCTTAGCTCAAAAAAGAATAACAAACTGACTATTCATTATTTACCAATCTAAAGACGCCATCATATAGTCACGCCGCAGGCGAATTTGCAGCGAGACGCATACGATGCTTTAGGGCAGGATATTGCAGCCGTTCAAATCCCGAATTTGCCAACATTCCTAAAAGCGTCTTCATAAGAGTACACAGGGGCTTGTCATGAATTTTTCCGCACTACGACGAAATCTGCTGGTAGGTTCGCTGGGCCTCGCGCTGAGCGCCGGCCTGATGGGGCAAGCGGTTGCCGGTGAGCAGCTGCAAAAAATCAAAGACGCTGGCGTGATCAATATTGGTCTGGAAGGCACTTACCCACCGTTCAGTTTCGTCGACGCCGACGGCAAGCTGGCCGGCTTCGAAGTCGAATTTTCCGAAGCCCTGGCCAAAGAGCTGGGCGTGAAGGTCAAACTGCAACCCACCAAATGGGACGGCATCCTCGCGGCGCTGGAATCCAAACGTCTGGACGCCGTGATCAACCAGGTGACCATCTCCGAAGAGCGCAAGAAGAAGTATGACTTCTCCGAGCCTTACACCGTTTCCGGGATTCAGGCGTTGGTGCTGACCAAGAAGGCTGCGGAGCTGAACATCAAGTCTGCCGCCGATCTGGCCGACAAGAAAGTCGGTGTAGGCCTGGGCACCAACTACGAGCAGTGGCTCAAGGTCAATCAGCCAAACGCTATCATCAAGACCTATGACGATGATCCGACCAAGTTCCAGGATCTGCGCGTTGGCCGCATCGATGCCATCCTGATCGACCGCCTCGCCGCGCTGGAATACGCCAAGAAAGCCAAGGACACCACCGCCGCCGGCGAAGCGTTTTCCCGTCAGGAAGCCGGTGTTGCCCTGCGCAAAGGCGAGCCGGAGCTGCTGGCGGCCGTTAACAAGGCGATCGACAAGCTGCGTGCCGACGGTACGCTGACCAAGCTTTCGGAAAAATACTTCAGCGCTGACGTCACTCAATAATGGAAGAAGCTTTCCAACTCGCGCTGGATTCCGCGCCCTTCCTGCTGAAGGGCGCGTACTACACGGTCATTCTGAGCCTGGGCGGGATGTTCTTCGGCCTGGTGATGGGGTTTGGTCTGGCGTTGATGCGCCTGTCGCGCTTCAAACTGGTGAGCTGGATTGCCCGCATCTACGTGTCGTTCTTTCGCGGCACGCCGTTGTTGGTGCAACTGTTCGTGATCTATTACGGCTTGCCGCAATTGGGCATCGAACTTGATCCGTTGCCGGCAGCCCTGATCGGCTTCTCGCTGAACATGGCGGCCTATGCCTGCGAAATCCTGCGTGCCGCGATCAGCTCCATCGAACGTGGCCAGTGGGAAGCCGCCGCGAGTATCGGCATGACCCGTGCGCAAACGCTGCGCCGGGCCATCCTGCCGCAAGCGATGCGCACGGCCCTGCCACCGCTGGGCAACAGCTTCATTTCGCTTGTGAAGGACACCGCGCTGGCAGCCACTATTCAGGTGCCGGAACTGTTCCGTCAGGCGCAGCTGATTACCGCCCGTACCTTTGAAATTTTCACCATGTACCTGGCCGCCGCGCTGATCTACTGGATTCTGGCCACGGTGCTTTCGCACCTGCAGAACCAGTTGGAAGCACGGGTCAATCGGCACGATCTGGAGTCCTGACCCAATGATTGTCGTGGAAAAACTGACAAAGCAGTTCAAGGGTCAAGTGGTGCTCAACGGCATCGATCTGGAGGTAAAGGAAGGCGAGGTGGTGGCGATCATCGGGCCTAGCGGCTCGGGTAAAACCACGTTCCTGCGTTGCCTGAATTTTCTGGAAGAACCCACCAGCGGCCGGATCAAGGTCGGTGACATCGAGATCGATGGCAGCCGTCCGCTGAACCAGCAGCAAGGTCTGGTGCGACGTTTGCGCCAGCACGTGGGTTTCGTGTTCCAGAGCTTCAATCTGTTTCCCCATCGCACCGCCCTGGAAAACGTCATCGAAGGCCCGATCGTGGTGAAAAAAATCCCACGCGCCGAAGCCGTTGCCCTGGGCAAAAAGCTGTTGGCCCGGGTTGGCCTGGCGGGCAAGGAAGATGCTTACCCGCGACGCCTTTCCGGTGGTCAGCAACAGCGTGTGGCGATTGCCCGCGCGCTGGCGATGGAGCCGGAAGTGATTCTGTTCGACGAACCCACCTCAGCCCTCGACCCGGAGCTGGTGGGTGAAGTGCTGGCGACCATCCGCAGCCTCGCTGAAGAGCGACGCACCATGGTCATCGTCACCCACGAAATGGGCTTTGCCCGGGACGTGGCGAACCGCGTGGTGTTTTTCGACAAGGGAGTGATCGTCGAACAAGGCGAAGCCAAAGCGCTGTTTGCCAATCCGAAAGAAGAGCGCACGAAGCAGTTCCTCAGCAAGTTTCTGAATAACGCTCACCACTGAAACATCGCCTCACTACTTGTTAACTTCCACGGAAGGAAGTGACAACCACCCCCATTAATAAAACCCCTCGCTGCGCCCTCTTCTTTTATTAACTTACCTGAACAACAGATAATTTTTATAGCTGTGTGCGGTACATATATATGTCCTGCAACAGAATAATCTCGCCTAAAATTCACCAAACCAGCGCCCTCACCGAACCGGGCTTCGCTCTCAGTAGCGCACTGAAACCCCATAAAACAAGGTCAAATCCGACAAGGCGGTGCAGTTTATTAACCTCGAAGCGTAGGAATTTTCTGAATAACACTAGATCCCATACTTAACTAATCCTCTCTATTGACACCTATTCAAGCGCACTCTTATCTAGTCTCAACAGGCGTTTAACCTTGCACGCATTCATTATTTAACTTCACAAATAGTGAGCAGTTTTGTTGCTCGATAATTCACGCCTTTCGAACTTTCAGAAACGGACTTTCGCTGCAAGGCTTCAAGGAGAAACCCCATGACAAGCACTTCGAACAAACCCGAACTTGCGGCCCCGACCCTGGCGCAATCTCACAAAACCTGCATCAACATCACCTCGGCGGCGCGCTTGCTGATCGATGTGGCGCCCTACTCCGGCATGGACGAAGGCGACCTGATCGAACTGTTCTGGGACAACTGCTACGTGGCCTCCAGAGTGCTGACGGCCGACGATGTCGGCCAACCGGTCCAACTGCGTGTGCCCCAAAGCTTCATCGCCAATGGCACCTCGCGCGTTCACTACCGGATCATGCAGATCGGGCAAGGACCAACCCTGTCAGCCATCAGACGGCTGCAAATCAAACTCGACTGCCCCGGTGGCCTACCGTCTGCGCTGTGCGACGATGAAAACCAGAGTCTGGAGCCTGTGAATATCCCCGAGACCATTCGCCGTCAGGGAGTCAATCCGAACCAGATCAAACGCGGCGTTCCGTTGACCATCGAGCCTTACCTGAACATGGCCGCCGATGACGAAATAACCCTGCGCTGGGGCGATGTGCGCATGGATTTGCCACGACTCAAGGCCGGCGATGTCGGCCAGCCGATCCAGGTCTGGGTGCCGCCGGCGATCATTCTCGAAGCCGGCGAAGACCTGCGGCTGGAAGTGACTTACTGCATCCTCGACCGAGTGGGCAACAACTCCCGCTGGGCACCACCGCGTCGGCTGAAGATCGGTTGCGCCAATCCCTATTTGAAGGCCCGGCCGAAAGACGTGCTCATGGCCGCCGAACCCCGCAAACACTGAGGTCCTTGTCGCAGGCTCGCGATGGCTGCGCAGCAGCCTTCTGCCTCATGGCGTATATTCGGCGAACTCACATTGCCTGCGCAGCCGACCATGAAACAGACCCCCACCGACCTCGATCAGATCACCTCCACCACCCTGGGCCATTACAACTCTGTGGCTGACAGTTTTCGCGAAGGGACTCGCGATCATGATGTCCGCCAGAACATTGATGCGCTGCTGCGGCATGTGCAGGGGGAGGCACCGTTCGACATTCTCGACTTTGGCTGTGGGCCGGGGCGTGATTTGCAAACCTTCACGCGCATGGGCCATACCGCTGTCGGGCTTGATGGCTCGGAGAAGTTTGCGCAAATGGCGCGCGAAGACAGTGGCTGTGAGGTCTGGCAGCAAGATTTTCTGAAGCTGGATTTGCCGGCCGAGCGCTTTGACGGGATCTTCGCCAATGCGGTGTTGTTTCATATTCCGCGTCAGGAATTGCCTCGGGTGTTGACGCAATTGCGCGGGGCTTTGAAGCCGGGCGGGGTGTTGTTCAGTTCCAATCCGCGTGGCGAGAACCAGGAGGGATGGAATGGGCCTCGTTATGGGGCATATCACGATCTTGAGACGTGGCAGCAATTGCTGACGGCGGCGGGGTTTGTAGAGTTGGAGCATTACTACCGGCCGGCGGGGTTGCCGCGCGAGCAGCAGGCTTGGCTGGCGAGTGTTTGGCGTAATCCGGCGTAGCCTATCAGGACGCAATCGCGAGCAAGCTCGCGAAGGTTTTCTAACGTTGCACGGCAACTTGATAGGTTGCCACTCCACCATTCGCGTCAAACGCGGTGATGCTTCGATCGGCCAGTTGTCGCCCATCAATTTCACGTTCGCGTAAATCAAAGTTCGCCACCAGTCTGGTGCCATCGGCGAACGTTGTCTGCTGTACCTGACGATCCTCAGTCAGCCAACGAAAATCTGTCATCGCCTGAGTCGCCAGACGCTCATGCAGCGGGCGGAAGAAAACATCCTGACGAGCAATCACCGGCAACCGCTGCTTCAGCGTCGCCGCACTCAGGTGATACAGCGGCGGCACGTTGTAGAGCAATTGAGTCAGCTCATTCTCGGCGCGCACATTGCTCAACTTAAGGCTGTCGAACAGCCAATGATGGGTGGTGATCACCGAGCCATGGAACACCGCCTGATAAAGCGGCAAGCGCGTTTGCGGAGCAAAGTGAACCGTGCGGTAAGGCTCCTTGAGTGGCACGGTTTTGAAGAAAACCTGCGGCTGTTCATTAGGAAACCAGCGGCCCAGATGATAGGGTGACTTCGGATTCTTGCTCATGTCCGCATCGCCCCAGCCGATCACCGGTGTCTGCATCCCATGGGCAAACAGTACACCTTGGGCCGTGGTGGCATTGCCATCCTCGGAGCCGGTCGGTAGCTGCAACGTCTCATTGACCCAGCGCGAGGCGTCGATGTTGCCCTCGGCATTTTGCACCTGAGTCATGGTCGCTCCCACACGGTAACTGTCGAACAGCATGCCGGTGGCGTAGGCATCTAGAAACCAGCTATTGAACCCGGCCTTGCTTTGTACAGCCCTGATGCGCGCCTCAAGCAATGGTCGAACACAACGCGGCACGGTGTAATGCCCCGATTGCTGGAACCCGCTTTTGAATGCCCCGGTTTCCAACACAATCGCACATTCCTGATTGGCTCTGGAGCCCAGATGCGCGGTGGTCCAGTCCGGGTTATCCGTGACGGTCAGTGCCGTCTCATAGGAATCATAAGGCGCCACCAGGTAGCCTGCGGCAACGCCTTGACGCACCGTTTCAGGGTGCCAGAGACCACCTTCCCAACCCTCGCCAAGGCCTAACCATAATCGCGACAAGCCCGCGGCTTTCAGTTGTTCGATAGTCGTTGGTGACAAGGTATTGCCCCAGCGTTCCGGTAGTGCCGTCATAGCATCGGAGAACGCCACGGCCAGCTCTGCACGTATTAAGCCGTAGCCGTCAGCCAATTTTTGCATGTCCGGTTCGACGACAGACTGCCAGCCGCTGCGTGCCTTCTTGTTGAGCGCCGCATTGAGGTTACGTAGCAACGTGACTTGCTGGTAACGATCAAGCGGTGGCTCAGCCCGGGCCAATAACTGCGTACTTTCAGCGTCAAAACTGCTACGTAACTCGCTGGCCAGTACACCGTTACCGCGCAACCCTTTGAGCAAAGCGGGCCAGCTTCGAACATCGTCCAGTCCGAGCAGGTCGTTACCCCACAGATAAACATGACTGGCTCCCAGGAGCTTTTTGGCTTCGGGAGTCTTCAGCAGTTTGTCGCTCAAGGTTTCGTATTGCCCGCTGTCGACCAACCATTTGCGATAGCGCTTGGCACCCGCCAACAGATCGACATCACCCAACGACAGCTTGAAAGTTAGCGGTGCATTGGGCTCAAGGGAGGTGAATTGATGATGGACAGTCAGAGCAAGGGTGTTGTTGTTTTCGGCGCTGAAGATCAAGCGATTGTTGTAAGGGTTGGTCATCAGCCAGTTCAGCGTGAAGCCACCGTGATCAGTACCCCACAGCGGCAAACTCAGGTCTTGGGTGGTATTGAACGCCCCCTGATCGAGCAGAAAGGTTTGCCACAGCGGATCGCCGGCAGGCACGTAATGCCCCTCGGCCAGCGGCAAGATCAGTCCTTTGCCCATAGAACTGCCGGGCTGTTTTAGAAAGCTCAGCTCACCGGGGTCACGGGCCGTGATGGACAGGGAAAGGTCACGCTCATCGAGGAGGGCACTCAGCGTCCAGGCGCCGTCATCCCACTGCCAGTCCATGCGATTGGCGCGTTGCTTGAGGTCGCTGACCTTGTGCCCCGTAACGCCCGACGAGGCCTGCACTGGCAAATTTTCTGCAGGAATGACGCGGATGGCCAGCGTGGCGGGATCGAGTTCGACGCGCCATAGCGAATTTTCCAGCACACTGCCGGCCAGCGTCAGGGATGAAAACAACAGAGCGCCGAGCAACAGCACATAGCGCAGACAATAGGTCATCGATGACATCAAAGTCCCTCCTCCATTTGAAAAGGGACCGTACAGCAACGCACCAGCCATGTAAGTAGGACCGTTCCCAAGCGTCACTCGGGAGCGATCAACGCATCAACTATTGCGCTTCTTTTTTCGGTTCGCGAATCTTGTACCAAGCCACATAAAGCGCCGGCAAAAACAGCAGCGTCAGCAACGTCGCAATAATAATCCCGCCAATCATCGCGTACGCCATCGGCCCCCAGAACACTTCCCGGGCGATCGGGATCATCCCCAGGCTCGCCGCTGCTGCCGTCAGCAGAATTGGCCGGCGACGATGTTCCGTGGCTTGCACCACCGCATCCCACGGTGCATGACCGTCCTTCTCCAAGGCATCAATCTGCGTCACCAGAATCACCGAGTTGCGGATGATGATGCCGATCAGCGCCAGAATCCCCAGAATCGCAACAAAACCCATCGGCGTGCCCGTCGGGATCAGCGCCAGCGCGACGCCGATCAGCCCGAGTGGCGCGACGCTGGCCACCAGGAACAGCTTCTGCACGCTGTGCAGCTGGATCATCAGGAAGGTCGCCATCAAAAACAGCATCAACGGCACGACCTTGGCAATCGGCCCCTGGGCCTTGCCGCTTTCCTCGACGGTGCCGCCTGTGGCGACCTTGTAGCCCACCGGCAAACTGGCGGCGAATTTATCGATGTCGGGCTGGAGTTGTTTCACCAGATCGGTCGGCTGAATCTCATCGCGCACCCCAGCCTTGATAGTGATGGTCGGTTTGCGGTCGCGGCGCCAGACCAGCGGCTGCTCAAGTTCATAACGCACGGAGGCGAACGCCAGCAGCGGAATCGACGTGCCGCCCGGCGTGACGATCTGCAAATTCTGCAGGGTTTCCGGGGTGCCCCGCTCGGCGTCTACCGCACGCCCCACCACATTGATCAGGTAGATATCGTCATCGACCTGAGTCACTGGCGCACCGACCACGATGCTGTTCATCAGATTGGCCACGTCTTCCGACGACAGCCCCAATTGCCGCGCCTTGTCCTGAGCGATGTCGATGCGCAGGACTTTGCCCGGTTCGTTCCAGTCGTAAATGATCTCGCCGATGTGCGCGTTTTTATCCAGTTCAGTGGCCAGGGCAAGGGCGTGTTTACGCACCTGATCGATGTCCTTGCCGCTGACCCGGTACTGAATTGGCCGACCCACTGGCGGGCCCATTTCCAGCGCCTGGACGTAGCTGCCGATACCGACAAAATCCTTGCGCAGCCGCTCTCGCAAGCGCTGGCTTAGCGCGTTACGCGATTCGAGCCCTTTGCTGACGATCACCAGTTGCGCGTAGTACGGGTTCTGCAATTGCTGGTCGAGGGGCAGGTAGAATCGGATCGCACCTTCGCCGATGTAGGTGCTCCAGCGCACGATGTCCGGGTCGCCCTTGAGCGTCGCCTCTAGCTTGTCCACCGCCTTGCGGGTTTCGGCAATTGAGGCGTTTTGCGGCAGATTCAGGTCGACAAGAATTTCCGGACGGTCCGAGGACGGGAAGAACTGGTTCTGCACAAACTGCATGGAAAATACCGAGGCAACAAACAGCGCGACGGTAATGCCGATCGCCCACCAGCGATTGCGCATGGCCCAGAGCATGCCGCAATTGAACGCCCGACCGATGCGTCCCGGTTCTGCGTCGTGAGGTTTCACGTTGGCGCTGAGAATGTGCACGCCGATCACCGGGGCGAACAGCACCGCGACAATCCACGACACGATCATGGCCACCGCGATCACCGCGAACAGCGTGAAGGTGTACTCGCCGGCCGAACTGGCGTTCAAGCCGATGGGCACGAAACCGGCCACCGTCACCAACGTACCGGTGAGCATCGGAAACGCCGTCGAGGTGTAAGCGAACGTGGCCGCTTGCTCCTTGGTCTCGCCCATTTCCAGGCGCGTGACCATCATCTCGACGGTGATCATCGCGTCATCCACCAGCAGCCCAAGCGCAATGATCAGCGCGCCGAGGGAAATCCGCTGCATGGTGATGCCGCTGTATTCCATGAAAACGAAGACCATCGCCAGCACCAGCGGAATCGAACACGCCACCACCAGACCGGCACGTACGCCGAGGCTGATGAAGCTGACGATCAGCACGATCACCACCGCTTCGAACAGTGCGCTGGTAAAGCCGCCGACGGCTTTTTCGACCACTTCGGCCTGGTCGGAAACGTTGTGCACGCCGACGCCCACCGGCAGATCGGCAGTCAGGTCGATCATGCGCTGGTGCAACGCCTGGCCGAACACCTGAATGTTGCCGCCCTTCTTCATCGCAATGGCGAGGCCGATGGCAGGATGGCCGTTAAAGCGGAACTCCGGCGTCGCCGGGTCAACATAGCCACGGCTGATCTCGGTGATGTCGGCCAAACGGTAGAAACGGTCGTTGAGTCGCAGGTTGACGTTTTCCAAGTCTTTCTCGGAGGCAAACTGCCCCGAAGTCCGCACGGAAATCCGCTCGGGACCGGCCTCTATCACACCGGCCGGTGTCACCGCGTTCTGCGATTGCAGGCTCTGCACCACCTGGCGCTGATCAATACCCAGTGCCGCCAGTTTGCGGGTGGAGAAGTTCAGGTAGAGGACTTCATCCTGCTCGCCGATCATCTCGACCTTGCCCAACCCCGGTACTTCGTGGATTTCGGCGCGGACCTGCTCGACGTAATCGCGCAATTGGCGCATCGACAAACCATCGGCGGTAAAGGCGTACACCGAGCCAAACACGTCACCGAATTCATCGTTGAATCCCGGCCCTTGCAAGCCTTGAGGGAAGTCGCCGCGAATGTCGTTGATCTTCTTGCGCACCTGATACCAGATTTCCGGAATGTCCTTGGCGCTGGTGGTATCACGCAAATTAACGAAGACCGTCGACTCGCCGGGGCGGGTGTAGCTTTTCACGTAGTCGAGCGAGTCGAGCTCTTCGAGTTTTTTCTCGATCCGGTCAGTGACCTGCTTGAGGGTTTCTTCTTGGGTCGCGCCCGGCCACCGGGTCTGGATCACCATGGTTTTGATGGTGAACGACGGGTCTTCCTCGCGGCCGAGGTTCAGGTACGAGAACACACCCATCAGCAGCGCGACGAACATCAAATACCAGACAAACGACTGATGCTTGAGGGCCCATTCGGATAAGTTGAAGCTCCCTTTCATTGCGGGCTGTCCTCAGCGATTTTTATTTTTTGCCCTGGTTTCAGGCTATTCACGCCAGCACTGACCACTCGCTCGCCGGACTTCACGCCGTTCGCCAGGACCATCGTTGAATCAGTGCGGCTGATCAGGCTGACGTCTCGTGGGGAAACGGTTTGAGTCTGCGGGTCGATGACCCAGATCCGCGGTTTGCCATCGACCTCCTGGAGCGCAGTCAGGGGCAGTTCGATACGCGGTTTGATCGCGGAGCTGAGGGTCACGCTGATCGCCGTGCCCAGGCGAAACCCCGGTGGCGTGTCGGTCAGTGTCAGGCGGGCACGACGGGTGCGGGTCGCGCTTTGCGCCTGGGGTTCGATTTCGCGAACGATGGCTGTGGTGGTGGTGCTCGGGTCGAGTTGGACAGCAACCTGGAACACCACGTCCTGCGGCAACGGGTCGACCAACGTATCCGGCAGATCGATCACCGCTTCCTTGATGTCCGGCTGCGCCAGGGTCACCACTTGCTGGCCGGCGCTGACGACTTGCCCGGCTTCGGCGTTCCACGCGGTGACCACGGCTTTGTGATCGGCGCGCAGTTCGACGTAGTTGAGCTGGTCCTTGGCCTGATCGACCGCAGCCTTCGCTTGATCGAGGGAGGCCTGGGTGGTTTTGAGATCGGTCTGTGCAACGTCGAGTTGCGCTTGGGCACCCACGCCGCGATCGAACAACTCTTGCTGACGCCGGGCGTTGGCCTGGGCGTTGATGAGTTGCGCCTGAACGCTGGCCAGATCACCCTGAGCGGAGCGCAACTGGTTCTGCTGATCGGTGGGATCGAGCGTGGCAAGCAACGCCCCCTGATCGACTTCGGCACCGACATCGACATTACGGCTGGCGATGCGTCCCGGCACCCGGAAGCCGATATTGCTTTCATACCGGGCCTGAATGCTGCCGGCGAAGCGGCCCAGGCTTTCTTCATCCAGCGCCTGGACCTTGATGGACAGCACTGGGCGCACAGGCTCCGGCGGCGGTTCCTTTTTCGAGCAGGCCACCAGCATCAAACCGGCGCATACCAGTAACAGACGCTTCATGGCTGGGCTCCCGCGGATAAATCCTTATAGGTGTTTTCGGCGATGTCCACCTTCACGCCTGGGTGCAGCAACTGGCCGCCAGCGATGACGACTTTTTCGCCCCCCTTCAGGCCGGCGCTGATGATCACTTTACCCGTCAAGTAGCGACCGACCGTGACGGTGTGCAGCTGTGCCTTGCCCTCGCCGTCCACCACCCACACGGCCGGGTCGCTGAGGTTTTTCGTCAGTGCCGACCAGGGCAGTTCGACCGCCGACTTGCCCGGCGTCTTGGCCGTGGCACTCACCACCGAACCGAGCTGCATGCCTTCCGGTAGTCCGTTGAGAGTGACTTTGACCTGCACCGTGCCCGTTTGCGCGGAGACGGCCGGGGTGATTTCCCGAACGGTGCCGGTGGTTTTGATCTCAGGTTTGTCGAGCAGGCTGACGACCACCGTTTTACCCTCCGGTGGCTCTGTCAGCAGCGATTCGTAGACGTTGAACACTGCGTCGCGCTCGCCGTCCCGGGCCAGGCTGAAAATCGGCACAGTGGCTTGCACCACCTGGCCAACCTCAGCCTGGCGGGCGGTAATCACCCCCGGCGCGTCAGCGACCAACGCGGTGTAGCTCAGTTGTTCACGAGCATTGGCCAGTTGCGCCTGGGCAGCTGTCAGAGCGCTTTGGCTGCTGCGCAAGGCGGCTTGGGCGGAGTCGTATTCACTTTGGCTGGTATAGCCCTTGGGCAGGAGTTTTTGCTGGCGAACGAAAGCAGCGGCGGTCTGTTTGACTCGGGCCTGTTCGGCAACAACCTGCGCCTGGGCCGAGTCGACACTGGTTTGCAGCTCCTTGGGATCGAGCTTGGCCAGCACTTGTTTAGCCGAAACCCGATCACCGACATCGACTGTACGCTGGATGATCTTGCCGGCAACGCGGAACGACAGGTCGGTCTGGACCCGCGCCTGAACATCGCCGGTCAAGGTCACTGTCGCCGCGTAATTCGCAGGTTTTACCTCTTGCACGAATACCCGCGGACGCTCCTTTTCGACCGGCTTTTTATCGCCACAAGCGCTCAGCAGGACAAGGAGGCTCAGGCCAACCGCTGTTTTCAATCCGGGACCCACTATGCAGCCTCCTTTGCGTTGTACGTTCGTGCCAGTGACGATACGACTGTGAGCGTAGAACAGGGTTCATAGAGTGCGCCTCACGGTTTGAAATAAAGCCTGGCGCACGATGACGTCGACAATAGGACAGAATCGCGCGCCACGCAGCAGGAAGCTTCCCCGGCCGAACCATCACAGGGAAGAGAAAATGGCTGGCGTAAAAGTACCGCAGCGACTGGATCCGCAGGACATCGTGAAATTGTTGGTGGCGTTACGCAGGGCTTTGAAGGCGCAGGCGGCCTAAGACAGTCGTTCCCACGTTGCGTGGGAACGATCACACCGACGCTATATCAGCCGTCGGCATTGAAACCTTGAAGGGGTTTACCGCGCGAATCAGAACGCCGGCAATACCGCGCCGCTGTACTTCTTCTCAATGAATGCTTTCACTTGCGGGCTGGTCAACGCTTTGGCCAGTTTTTGGATGGCTACGCTGTCCTTGTTGTCCGGACGAGCCACCAGGAAGTTCACGTAAGGCGAATCTGCACCTTCGATCACCAGCGCGTCTTTAGCCGGATTCAGACCTGCTTCCAGCGCGTAGTTGGTATTGATCATGTCCAGGTCGACCTGATCCAGAACACGCGGCAGCATGGCCGATTCCAGTTCCTTGAACTTGAAGTTGTGCGGGTTCTTGGCAATGTCTTTCGGGGTGGCCAGCGCGTTTTTCGGGTCTTTCAACTCGATCAGGCCAGCCTTCTGCAGCAGGATCAGGGCGCGGCCGCTGTTACTGCCTTCGTTCGGGATCGCGATGGTTGCGCCGTCTTTCAGTTCAGCCAGGGTTTTGACTTTCTTCGAGTAGCCGCCGAACGGTTCGACGTGCACGCCGATCACGGTCACCAGATTGGTACCTTTGCCTTCATTGAAGCTTTTCAGATACGGCAGGGTCTGGAAGTAGTTGGCGTCCAGACGCTTCTGGTCAACTTGCACGTTCGGCTGAACGTAGTCGGTGAAGACTTTGATTTCCAGGTCCACGCCTTCTTTGGCGAGGATGGGTTTGATCAGCTCCAGAATCTCGGCGTGTGGAACCGGGGTCGCCGCAACCACCAGTTTCTCGCCAGCCTGGGCCAGGCCCGTGGTCAGGGCAGCCGCCAATGCGGTGAACAACAGAACCTTCTTCATGCAGTGTCCTTATCGAAAATCACGGTCGTCATCGACGACGGCTTGTTTAGTTCAAGTGCCAGTGAAGTGCTATCGCTGGCGTGACGCGGACAATACCGGGATTTTTTATTCCCGAACAATATCTTTTATTCACTTTCATATTCCATTTCGTTCATACAGATCGCTACAGCGTCTGCGTCAGGCTGTCGAGCAAATGCTTGTGTGCAGATCGCTCGGCAGCGGCGCCTGGACAGCGACAGAATATCGCCCACCCATTTACGCAAGGCCGGCAGTTCGAGTCGGCCTTCGCTGAGGTAGTGGTAGAGCGTCCCATCCGGTTTTGCAGGCGATAGAGATAGGCAAAGCCCTGCTCCCAGCGTTGGTGACCGGACTTCACGTTGAGATGTCCGGCCCCCGACAAAATTCCCGCCTCGGCGCCCCAGTGACGTGCCAGTTCCAATGCACGCGATGTACTCACAGCACTGTCGTTATCGGAGCTGACAACCTGACTCGGGAACGGCAGCAGGTAGGCTGGAATCGGTGCGAAATTGCGCAGGGCCGGTGCGCAGGTCGCACGCTCGACGTCCGCCGGGGCAACCAGCAAGGCGCCACGAACCTGACGCAAAAACTGCATGGGCGCAGTGGCCGCCCAATGCGCGACAGTGATGCAACCCAGGCTATGGGCGATCAGGATCACCGGCGTGCTGTCGGCGGCAATCGCCTCAGCCAGTGCCGCAACCCAGTCTTCACGACGCGGCGTCAGCCAGTCGGCCTGCTCCACCCGCGCGCTGTTGGGCAGGCGGTTCTGCCAATGGCTTTGCCAATGATCGTCTGGCGATCCTTGCCAGCCCGGCACAATCAGGTAGCGAATTGATTCGTTGCGCATGGCGGCGCTCTCCTGCTGTGTGCCTGTTCCTGAGCAAGTATAGGGAGGAGAGTTATATTCACTAAGGAATAAAAATTCACTTACTAAGAACCATAAGGAATATACGATGATTTTCAATAGACAAAAAAAGGACCGCCAAACAACCTTGCTTGCGTCACAACGTATCGCCCCTTTGGGCCAGATTGATGACGGGCGCCCACATCGATTCGGGCGTCCTGATGATTGAGAATCGGGTAGCGCTGACGCCCTTCGGCCCCCTTGGCCAGCACCCCTTGGCGAATATGCCCTGGGCGCTGGGCTGCATTCAGTCGCTGGGGACTTGCAGAAGTACCGTGGATGCTTCCATCCTCTGGTTATTGAGGTGCGCATCCTGCCTTGTGAACCCTCGCAAAGCGGTAGCCGTGAACGCCAACCTGTTGACCGGAAGCGCCAATCAGCATGACTGAACCGACCTCCCTCGCCAGCTGGACCCGCGCCCTGCGCAAGCAACTCGATGCCCTGGGCCTCGACAGCACCGCCCTGTGCCAACAGGCGGGGCTCGACCCGCAACTGATGGACGACCCAAACGCCCGTTACCCGTTGTCCGGCACCACGCGCCTGTGGGAAATCGCGGTGCAGGTCAGCGGCGACCCGGCGATTGGTTTGCGGGTATCGCGCTTCGTCAGCCCCACCACATTTCACGCGCTCGGTTATGCGCTGGTGGCCAGTGGCAGTCTGCGAGAAGTGTTCGAGCGCATCGTGCGCTATCACCAAGTGGTCAGCGATGCCCTGGAACTGGAACTGACCCGCGCCGAGGACCGCTACCGCTTCCGTCTGAAAATCCCGCCCGGCAATCCGGCCCCGGCCTTTGAGGCCATCGACGCGTTCACGGCGATTTACGTGCGCACCTGCCGCAATCGTCTGGGCCGTGATTACGCCCCGCTGGCGGTGTATCTGCGCCGCCCCGAGCCGGCGGACCCGCATCAATGGCACAAAGTCTTCCGCTCACCGGTGTACTTCGCCGCCGATGAAGACCGACTGGAATTCGCCGTCGTCGACTTCGACAGCCACCTGGACGACGCCAACCCGGAACTGGCCGAACACAACCAAACCGTGCTCAATCGCACCCTCGCACAACTCAAACCCCTGACCTGGGAACGAAAGGTTCGCGACGCCATTGAAGAGCAATTGCCGGAAGGTGAACCCAGCGCCGAACACATCGCCCAAGCCCTGCACCTGAGTTTGCGCAGCCTGCAACGGCATCTGGCCGACGAGGGTTACCGGTTCGATACGCTGCTCAACGAAAGCCGCGAGAACCTGGCGCTGCTGCATCTGCGCGACCCGCAATGCTCGTTGAGCGAAATCAGCTACCTGCTGGGATTTGCAGATACGAGCAGCTTCAGCCGCGCGTTCAAGCGCTGGACGGGGATGACACCGGGGCAGTTTCGGGATGGGTTGCGTTAATCAGCTTTTGACCACGCTGCGCCATTTTCCCTGATGTCATCAACCATTTCCGCCAGCGCGACATCCATTCCATGAACGACTTGCTGCCGCAATTCATTGCACCGCCCCTCGGTCAGGTTGCAAGCCGACCGACCAAAACGCATTAGCATTTTGTATTTGGGCCACGCCTTTGGTCCGCCTGACCGCAATGCCAGGCTGTCTGCCTTGATGTAGACCGACGTCGTGACGATGTCATAGGCCAGAGCCCGTCTGATTTGCGCACCCGCCCTGATCGGCCCCGGTCTCAGCGCCCCCGATCCCTGCGCAACAACTTGCGCACCCGCTTCACCAACTCGCTCACGGCAAACGGCTTGAGCAAGTAATCATCCTCATGCAACTCCAGATCGCGCAGGCGATCCTCGATGCCGTCCTTAGTGGTGAGGAACAGCACCGGCGTTTCGCCAAGCTTGCGGATCTGTTGCAGCAACTGCCAGCCATTGAGCCCCGGCAGCATCACGTCGAGGATGATCAACTCGTATTCGCCCGACTCGATGAAACGACGGCCGGCCATGCCGTTGGCCGCCACATCGACTGAATAGCTTGCCTCGCTAAGGCCCTTGGCCAGGAGTTTGGCGGTCTCGGGTTCGTCTTCCACTAACAACACACGCATGGCACACCTCGATTGTCGTCATCACAGGCTAGGCGTCTTCGCGTCCAAAGCCCACCACTACCGCCGGGTTTTAATTAATCGCCAACTTGCGCAGTCGTTGCACATCCAGAATCTCGATCGCACCCTACTTAAGATTCAGGATTTCCTGCCCCTGCAAGTCCTTGAGAATCTGGTTGGTGGTCTGTCGTGACGTTACTGGGCCGTTGTTTGTGGTGGTTGAGCTAGCGTTTTTGCCGGGGTTGCGGCATGACCTCAAAGAGCAGATCGAGACGCGGGTGGGTTCGGTGCGGGTCAACCCCAAGCATGCTGCTGTGTAGATCGCATTCGCGAGCAGGCTCCGGGCGGCGTTCCGACGAAGCTCGGGCTTTAAATGTTGGCGACGTTTTGCCAGACCTTCGGCTTGAAGAACAGCGTCTCGCCCTTCGCCAACCCGATCAGGCTGTCGTGATCTTTCACCACTTCAGCTTCGATCAATTCGCTCTGGCCTTCGACCTTCAGCGTCACCCGTGTCGTCGCACCCAGCGGACGAATATCCCGCACCTGGGCCGCGTGGTGATCCTCCAGCTCATGACGCGACAGCGACACTTCGTGAGGACGGAACAGCACAGGGTTGTCTTCACCCAAATGCAACCGGTTCGAGTCACCCAGGAAGTGATAAACGAAATCGCTGGCCGGGTTTTCGTAGACGTCGCCCGGCGAGCCGATCTGCTCGATCACGCCCTTGTTCATCACCACGATGCGGTCGGCGACTTCCATCGCTTCTTCCTGGTCGTGAGTCACGAACACCGAGGTCAGGTTGATGTCTTCGTGCAGCCGCGCCAACCAGCGCCGCAGTTCCTTACGGACCTTGGCGTCGAGGGCGCCGAAGGGTTCGTCGAGCAGCAGGACTTTCGGTTCTACCGCCAAGGCACGAGCCAAAGCAATACGTTGACGCTGACCGCCGGAGAGTTGTTCGGGGTAGCGATCGGATAACCAGTCCAGTTGCACCATGTTCAGCAATTCGTGGACTTTCACCGCGATCTGGCTTTCGCTCGGGCGCTGGTTTTTCGGCTTCATGCGCAGGCCGAACGCGACGTTGTCGAACACGCTCATGTGGCGGAACAGCGCGTAGTGCTGAAACACGAAACCGACGTTGCGATCACGCACGTCGTGGCCGGAAACGTCTTCACCGTGAAACACGATGCTGCCCTGATCCGGCGTTTCGAGACCGGCGATGATCCGCAACAGCGTGGTCTTGCCGCAACCCGACGGGCCAAGCAGCGCCACGAGCTCGCCGCTTTGAATGTCCAGGCTGATGTTGTCCAGCGCCTTGAACGCGTGAAAATGCTTGCTGACGTTACGCACTTCAATCGACATGACTTATTCCTCCGCGGCGCTGGCGCGCAGGCGGTTAATGCGGTTTTCGCTCCACTGCCTGAGCAGCAGGATGAAGAGCGCCAGGATCAGCAACAGGCTCGCCACGGCGAACGCGGCCACGTGGTTGTATTCGTTGTAGAGGATCTCGACGTGCAGCGGCAGGGTGTTGGTCACCCCACGAATGTGCCCGGACACCACCGACACCGCACCGAACTCACCCATGGCCCGCGCCGTACACAGCACCACGCCGTAGATCAGGCCCCATTTGATGTTGGGAACGGTGACGTGCCAGAACATCTGCCAGCCATTGGCCCCGAGCAGACGCGCGGCCTCTTCTTCCTGCGTGCCTTGTTCCTGCATCAGCGGGATCAGCTCGCGCGCCACGAACGGCACGGTGACAAAGATCGTCGCCAGCACAATGCCCGGCAAGGCGAAGACGATCTGAATGTCATGGTCCTGCAACCACGGACCAAAAATGCCCTGGGCACCGAACATCAGCACATAGACCAGACCGGCGATTACCGGTGAGACCGAGAACGGCAGGTCGATCAGCGTGACCAGCATACTTTTGCCACGGAACGAGTACTTGCTCACGCACCATGCAGCGCTGACACCGAACACCAGGTTCAGCGGAACTGAAATCAGCACGGCGATCACCGTGAGTTTCAGGGCCGACAAAGCGTCGGGCTCGAAGATCGCGGCGAAGAACGCACCGAGGCCATTTTTCAGCCCCTGGGACACCACGATGAACAGTGGCAGCAACAGAAACAGCGCAAAAACCAACCAGCCAAGGCTGATCAGGATTCGCCGCGAAGTGGCACTGCCACGGCGGGCGGCGTTGGCCGAGGAAGCGGCGCGAATAGACGATTGGGACATATTGGCGCCTTCTTATGGGGTTTCGATACGCCGCTGCAGCAAGTTGATCAGCAGCAACAGGACGAAGGAAACCACCAGCATCAGTACACCAATGGACGTGGCGCCGGTGTAATCGTACTGGTCGAGTTTGACCATGATCAGCAGCGGCAGGATCTCGGTTTTCATCGGCATGTTGCCGGCGATGAAAATCACCGAACCGTACTCGCCGACCCCACGAGCAAAGGCCAACGCGAAACCGGTCAACCAGGCTGGCAGCAGCGCGGGCACCAGAATATGGCGGAAAACCTGCAACGGTTTTGCACCCAGGCACGCCGCGGCCTCTTCCACTTCACGAGGGATATCAGCCAATACTGGCTGTACGGTACGTACCACGAATGGAAGTGTCACAAAAGTGAGGGCAAGGGTGATGCCGAGAGGGGTATACGCGATCTTGAAACCCAGGTCCGCTGCAAACTGACCCACCAATCCTGTGGGGGTGTACAACGCAGTGAGCGCGATACCGGCCACGGCAGTGGGCAGCGCGAACGGCAGGTCGATCATCGCGTCGATGATCTTGCGACCGGGGAACGTGTAGCGCACCAGCACCCAGGCCAGCAGCGTGCCGATGATGCCGTTGATGATCGCGGCATAGAGCGCGGTGCCGAAGCTGAGCTTCAACGCCGCCAGCACCCGTGGCGCCGAGATAATTGCCCAGAACGGGCCCCAGGTGAGTTGAGCGGCATGCACGAACATCGCCGCCAGTGGAATGAGCACAATCAGGCTGAGGTACACCAAAGTGTAGCCCAGCGTCAGCCCGAAGCCGGGTATGACGGGGGAGATACGGCGCGACATAAAAGTCCTTGGTTGAGAACGCTCGCTTATGGCTTATCTCAGGTTATTGCGCCTGATAGATCTGGTCGAACACGCCACCGTCATTGAAGAATTTCGGTTGAGCGGTTTTCCAGCCGCCGAAGTCCTTGTCGATGGTCACCAGGTCCAGTGTCGGAAACTGTTTGGCGTACTGGGCGGCGATACCCTTGTCACGTGGCCGATAGAAGTTTTTTGCCGCAATTTCCTGGCCGGCCGGGCTGTACAGGTGCTTGAGGTACGCTTCGGCGATCTCGGTGTTGCCCTTTTTCTCGGCATTCTTGTCGACCAGGGCTACCGGCGGTTCGGCGAGGATCGACAGCGAAGGCACGACAATGTCGAACCTGTCAGCGCCACCGTCTTCTTTCAGGGCCAGGAAGGCTTCGTTTTCCCAGGCCAGCAACACGTCGCCCTGACCGTTATTGACGAAGGTAATGGTCGAACCGCGAGCACCGGTGTCCAGCACGGGCACGTGTTTGAACAGGGTTTGCACGTATTCCTTGGCTTTCGCTTCGTCACCGCCATTGGCTTTCAGGCCATAGGCCCAGGCAGCGAGGAAATTCCAGCGTGCGCCCCCAGAGGTTTTCGGGTTTGGGGTGATGACTTCCACGCCGTTCTTGGTCAGGTCGCCCCAGTCCTTGATGCCTTTAGGGTTGCCCTTGCGCACAAGGAATACGATGGTCGAGGTGTAAGGCGTGCTCGCTTCCGGCAGACGCTTCTGCCAATCCGCCGGCAGGGCCTTGCCGAGTTTGGCGATTTCGTCGATGTCACCGGCCAGGGCCAGGGTCACCACGTCGGCACGCAGACCGTCGATCACTGCCCGCCCCTGCTTGCCCGAACCGCCGTGGGACTGCTGGATTTTCACGCTGTCGCCAGCGTGGTCTTTCTGCCAGAGCTTGATGAACTCAGCGTTGTAGTCCTGATACAGCTCGCGAGTCGGGTCGTACGACACGTTGAGCAATTCGTAATCCTTGGCAACCGCGGAGCCAGCAAAAAGGGCGCTGGCCAAGGCAGCCAAAGCGAAATGGCGAATCGACGACATGGTGAACGCTCCTGGAATGCTGATGGTGTTGGCTTTTTCTTATGGTGTGCGGCTATCGGTGTGTTGCTTGGGTTCTGCAACCGGAATTTCTCTTTGCGTTCGATCTGGACCACCTTCGTCCTGGCCGCCAACGCCACGCAGGAATGCGCTCAGGGTGCTGCTCCTTCAACGAGAAGCTGCCTGCCAGTGGCGAGACAGCTTGCGGCGTGAGAGCAATAGTAGGTAAACGCAGATATTCTTAAAAAGACTATTTAAGAATTTTTATATAACCAAAAGAATGGTCAGTGCTGGAGAATCTGTGGACTCCGGTCCCAATCCACCTGCCCGGCCGGCACCGGCCGCCCAAACCAGTACCCCTGCCCCAGATCGCAGCCGTGTTCGAGCAGGAAACTCGCCTGCTCGACCTGCTCGACCTGCTCGATCCCCTCGGCATGAACCTGCATCTCCATGCTCTGGGCCAGCGCAATGATCACCCGCACAATCGCCACGTCATCCTCATCCCACGGCAACCCCGCAACGAAGCCCTGATCGATCTTGAGTTTCTGTACCGGCATCCGCTTGAGACGCAGCAACGACGAATAGCCTGTACCGAAGTCATCGATGGCCAGCCGAACGCCTAATTCACGCAACCTGTGCATCTGCGCCAGCGCGACTTCCTGATCATCCATCACAGCGCTCTCAGTCACTTCCAGCTCCAGACAGGCAGGATCCAGCCCGGTGCGTTCGGCAATGGGAATGAATTCTGCCGGCGACACCAACCCTCGCTGCGGATGCTCCCAGCGCACCAATGCCTCGACGCCGATCACGCGACGGGTCTTGAGGTCATGAACCGGCTGGTAATAAACCCGCAGCTCCTGCTGCTCCAGCGCACGGCGCAATTCGAATGCCGTCTCGACCCGTTTCTGGGCATGGGCGGTCAACTCTTCGGTATAGAGGGCGTAGCCATTGCGGCCTGCACTCTTGGCCTTGAACAGCGCCGAATCGGAGTTACGCAACAGCTGCTCGGCACTCAAGGCGCAGCCGGGGAACAGGCTGATACCGACGCTGATATTGACAAACAACTGATGCCCGTCGATCTGGAACGGCTCTTTGAGGCCATCGATGATCCGCTGAGCCAGCGCCGCCGCGTGCACCATTTGCGGACAGCTTTCAGCCAGCACGGCGAACTCGTCACCGCCGAGGCGTGCCAGCGTGATTCCCGGATCGACCATCGCTTTCAAACGCTCGGCCACGCCCTTGAGCAGTTGGTCCCCAATGCTATGCCCAAGGCTGTCGTTGATCATCTTGAAGTGGTCAAGATCGATCATCAGTAACGCGCAGCCGCGCTTGTGGATCTGTGCCGAAGCCAGGGCCTGCTCAGTGCGGTCGGTGAACAGCAAGCGGTTGGGCAGGTCGGTCAGCGGATCGAAGTGAGCCAGGTGCGCCAGTTCATGTTCGGAGTTTTTGATTGCGCTAATGTCGGAAAACACGGCCACGTAATGGCTGCGCCGCCCCCTCTCATCGTCAATGACGCGATGGTCTGCCACTGCGGGTAGATCTCGCCGCTTTTGCGGCGGTTCCAGATTTCCCCGCTCCATTCACCGGCACTGTTGAGTGTCGCGAACATCGCCTGGTAGAAAGCCGGCGGATGATGACCGGACTTGAACAGGCTGGGGCGCTGGCCGAGCACCTCCTCGTCCTGATAGCCGGTGATTGCCATGAATGCCCGGTTTACATGGACGATCAACCCTTTGTTGTCGGTGACCAGCACCCCTTCACGCGTGCAATCGAACACCGCGGCCGCCTGACGCAGACGCTCGTGGTCTTCAATGCGCTCACGCAATTTTGCGCCGATGCCCAGGCAACGGAACAATCGCGCCCGGGCGAGAAAAATCAAACCGGCACTGAATACCACCCAGGCATAACCGTTGATCAGTTGCCATCGCATTAGCTCAGCAGAGCCATCGAAGAAACGGTTCAATAAATGGCCGCTGAACAACAGCCAACCTACAGAAACCAGAAGGTAAAGCAGCGCTGCACGCAAAACATCGCGATAGGTGGCAGACATTCGGCTGTCCATGTCCTTTCAAAAAGGGTGGAATTGTAGTTTAAAGAAACATCCAGCCACTCTTATCTGAAAGGGCGACTGGTTTTATCTGTGAGCTAAGTGATAATGCAGCGGCTGTTTATTTCTTTATCGAGGGCCCTATAGCCTATGTGGTACGAAGGTTTTCTCGGCTTGTCGCCCTGGTCACTGGTGGCAGTCACCCTGCTGATGACCCACGTGACGATCATCGGCGTCACGGTCTATCTGCATCGTTATTCAGCCCATCGCTCGCTTGAGCTCAATGCAGGCCTGAAACATTTCTTCCGCTTCTGGCTGTGGCTGACCACGGCACAGAACACCCGCGAGTGGACCGCTATCCACCGCAAGCATCACGCCAAATGCGAAACCGTCGATGACCCGCACAGCCCTGTCATCAAGGGCCTGTCCACCGTTCTGCGCAAAGGCGCCGAGCTGTACCGTGCCGAGGCGGAAAACCCTGAGACTCTGCGCATCTACGGCAAGAACTGCCCCGAAGACTGGATCGAACGCAACCTGTACAGCCGTTTTCCGCTGCTGGGCGTGGCGATCATGGGCGTCATCGACCTGCTGCTGTTCGGCACCATCGGCATCACCATCTGGGCTATCCAGATGATGTGGATCCCGGTCTGGGCCGCCGGCGTGGTCAATGGCTTGGGCCATGCCATCGGCTACCGAAACTTCGAGTGCCGCGATGCGGCGACCAATCTGGTGCCTTGGGGCATCCTGATCGGCGGCGAAGAACTGCATAACAACCATCACACCTACCCTAATTCGGCAAAACTGTCGGTGAAGAAGTGGGAATTCGATCTCGGCTGGGCCTGGATCCAGGTCTTCAGCTTCCTGCGCCTGGCCAAGGTTCAGCGGGTCGCGCCCATCGCCCATCGGGTCGAAGGCAAAGGTAACCTGGACATGGACACCGCCATGGCGATCCTCAACAATCGCTTCCAGATCATGGCTCAGTACCGCAAATTGGTGATCGCACCGCTGGTCAAACAAGAGCTGGAAAAGGTCGATCACTCGGTCCGTCACCAGTTCCACCGTGCCAAGCGCCTACTCTCGCGGGAAACCAGCCTGCTGGATGACAAACACCACATTCGCATCCAGACCATGCTCGAGCACAGTCAGGCGCTGAAGGTGATTTACGAGAAACGCCTGGCCTTGCAGCAGATCTGGGTCAAGACCAGCTCAAATGGCCACGACATGCTGGCCGCCATCAAGGATTGGGTACACGAAGCCGAAGCCAGCGGGATTCAATCCTTGCGCGACTTCGCCAATCAATTGAAAACCTACTCCCTGCGCCCCGCCACTGTCTGACGCCGTTGATCGGTGCGCCCCGTTCGTGGGCGCACCCTTCGGAACCAAGCTCCAACCCCCTTATCTCAAAGACACTTCGCCATCCAGGCGGGCCCTGGTATTGGCCGCTTTCAAACCTCGAGCGACACACGCCCTTTGAGATGTTGGATCGTTCCCGTGCTCAGCGTGGGAGCGATCTACCGACGTTATTTCTTGCGCAAGCGCATCAACTCCGGCAATCCGATCTTGAGCAACCGCGCCGTCCGGCTCTTCGCCAGGTCCTCAATGCCCTCATGTTCGGTCAGTCGCGCCAGTTGCGCAGCCATGTTCATCACCAGCGCTTCGCGGGAGTAAACCCCGCCACCGAGATGGTAGACCGCCGCAATCAGCTCTCGCAGCTCCAGCGGCAGGCGCCAGCGAGTGCGAAGCGCCGAACCATAGGCCGCACCGAATTCGGCCAGCGCCTCGCCAACTTCCTCCCATTCATCCAGCTCACCACCGGCCTGCTTCCATTCCTGCAAACACCGCAACAGCGCAAGGTCGCCGAGGCGATGCAGCATGCCGGCGCAATAACACCGCTCCTGATCCAGATCCAGCAAGCGCGCCAGGGTCCGGCCATATTCGGCGGTGCGCAGCGACAGCCCCCAATAGCGCTCGGCATAGTCGGCCAGAAACGGATCGCTGAGGCGAGCACTGCGTTTGAGGGCCAACCCCAGAATCAGGTTCATGCTTTGTCCGGTGCCGAGGCGCTGCAGCGCTTGGGACAGGGTCTGCACCGTGGCGCCGAGATGATGGGCGGCGCTGTTGGCGGCGGCGATCAGCACGGCGGTGACCTGCGGATCGGTGCGGATCTCGTCCTCCAGCACCGTCAAATCGAGGCCGTTGGGATTGAGGCTGCGTTTGACCGCCAACTGCACGTCAGTCATCAGCGGCGCACCGTCGGCAAACTCACGACGACGCTCCAGGTACGCTGACAAGGCGATGTCTGGCGCCAATGACGGCGTCTCGCAAGACACCTCTTCACCGGCGTTCAGCAGCAAGTCCTGCAGCCGTTGGGTCAGGCTTTCCATCTTCAGGGGTTTAGTCAGGTACGCCGCAGGCGCCAGGGGCAAGACTTCGCGCACGCTGGCGCTGTCGTTGCGGCTGCTCATCAGAATGAACGGCAGTGGTGGATTACGTTTGCGCTGGCGGACATTACGCAAGACATTCAAACCATCGACGCCGGGCAGTTCCCGGTCGACGATCACCAAGTCGTAAGGATTTTCCGCCAACAGGTTCAACGCTTCCTGGCCATCGGCGCACAGATCCAGCCGCGCGTCGCAGCGCACATTCAACAAAACCTGCTTGAGCAGGTCGCGGGACCAGGGGTCGGCCTCGGCAATCAGCACTCGCGGTGCAGCGGGTAACACCACAACAGTCATTTACACACTCCAAAGCTAGTGCTCGCACCTTAGTCAATGCCGGCCATTCGATATAGCGCATTTGCCATTGATGTGTTCCATGGACACAAAAAAACCCGCCGAAGCGGGTTTTTTTGTCGATCAGTTCACAAATCGATCAGCGCGTGGAGATCACAGCTCGGAGAAGCACTCTTCGATGATCGCCAGACCTTTGTCCAACTGCTCGTCCGGCGAAGTCAGCGGAACCAGCACGCGCAGAACGTTGCCGTAAGTGCCGCAGGACAGCAGGATCAGGCCCTTGTCGCGAGCCTTGGCCACAACGGCGGCTACCGCTGGAGCGTTCGGCTTGTGGCTGTCGCCGTCGACGAACAGCTCGACTGCGATCATCGCGCCCAGGGCACGGACTTCGCCGATCACTGGGTACTTGGTCTGGATGGCTTTCAGGCCAGTGACCAGGCGTTCGCCGACAGCCTTGCAGCGGTCCAGCAGATGCTCTTCTTCGAACACGTCCATTACGGCCAGGGCCGCGGCGCAAGCAATCGGGCTACCGGCGTAGGTGCCGCCCAAGCCGCCCGGCGCAATGGCGTCCATGTATTCGGCCTTGCCGCAGACACCGGCCAACGGGAAGCCGCCAGCGATGGATTTGGCAAAGGTGGTCAGGTCGGCAGCAACACCCATCTGTTCCATGGCGAAGAAAGTGCCGGTACGACCAGCGCCGGTTTGTACTTCGTCAGCGATCAGCAGGATGCCGTGCTGGTCGCACAGCGCGCGCAGACGCTTCATGAACTCTTTAGGCGCGACGTAGAAACCGCCTTCGCCCTGAACTGGTTCGATGATGATTGCAGCGATGTCACGTGGCTCAGCGTCATTTTTGAAGATGCGCTCGATGCTGGCGATCGAATCGTCGATGCTCACACCGTGCAACTCGTTCGGGTACAGCGCGCGGAAGATACCGCCTGGCATCAGGCCCATGCCAGCCGAGTAAGGCGCGACTTTACCGGTCAGCCCCAGGGTCATCATGGTGCGACCGTGGTAAGCGCCGGTGAACGCGATCACGCCAGCACGGCCAGTGGCGGCACGGGCGATTTTCACAGCGTTTTCTACGGCTTCGGAACCGGTGGTCACCAGCAGCGTTTTCTTGGCGAAATCACCCGGCACCTTGGCGTTGATTTTTTCACACAGCTCAACGTACGGCTCGTAGGCCAGTACCTGGAAGCAAGTGTGGGTCAGCTTGTTCAACTGCGCGGTCACGGCGGCGATGATCTTCGGGTGCAGGTGACCGGTGTTCAGCACGGCGATACCGCCGGCGAAGTCGATGAACTCGCGACCTTCAACGTCAGTCACGGTGGCGTTCTTCGCGGACTCGGCGAAGATCGGGTGAATTTGGCCAACACCGCGTGGTACAGCGGCTTCGCGGCGTTTCATCAGGGATGCGTTAGTCTTGCTCATACAGTCCTCATTCACCGCTCATCGGGCGGCGTGGTTCAAGGAAAATGCGGCGGGGAGGCAACTACGGCAGCATGCGATGATCGACTGCCACAGCTTTCCCGGCCACAGAGAAAATTCCATTTGAAGCGCAGAAAGGGACAGCGCTCTCGTGCCCTTTCTGCTTGAAGCAAAACGCCTGGCCGGGCTTAGATGCCCAGGCAGAGGTATTTGATTTCCAGGTAATCTTCGATGCCGTACTTGGAGCCTTCACGGCCCAGGCCCGACGCCTTGATGCCGCCGAACGGCGCGACTTCGTTGGAGATCAACCCGGTGTTGACGCCGACCATGCCGTATTCCAGGGCTTCAGCCACACGGAACACACGGCCCAGGTCACGGGCATAGAAGTAGGAAGCCAGGCCGAACTCGGTGTCGTTGGACATCGCGATCACTTCGGCTTCATCTTTGAAGCGGAACAGCGGCGCCAATGGACCGAAGGTTTCTTCCTTGGCCACGGCAGCGTTTTTCGGCACGTTGGTCAGGATGGTCGGCTCGAAGAAGTTGCCTTCCATGACCTTGCCACCCGCCAGAACTGTCGCACCTTTGCTGATCGCATCAGCAATGTGCTCTTGAACCTTGGCCACGGCTTTTTCGTCGATCAGCGGGCCCGTGGTGGTGCCTTCTTCCAGCCCGTTGCCGATCTTGAGTTTGGCCACGGCCACTTTCAGCTTCTCGGCGAACGCGTCGTAGACCGAATCCTGAATGTACAGACGGTTGGCGCAGACGCAGGTCTGGCCGTTGTTGCGGTACTTGGAAATGATCGCGCCTTCGACAGCCTTATCCAGGTCCGCGTCGTCGAATACGATGAACGGCGCGTTGCCGCCCAGCTCCAGGGACACTTTCTTGATGTCCTTGGCGCATTCGGCCATCAACTGACGACCGATCTCGGTCGAGCCGGTGAAGGACAATTTGCGCACGATCGGGTTGCTGGTCAGCTCGCTGCCGATGTCGCCGGCGCTGCCGGACACAACGCTGAACACACCGGCTGGAATGCCAGCACGCTGGGCCAGTTCAGCCAGAGCGAATGCGGAAAACGGAGTTTGCGAAGCAGGCTTGAGCACCATGGTGCAACCGGCAGCCAGGGCTGGGCCGGCTTTACGGGTGATCATTGCGGCCGGGAAGTTCCACGGGGTGATTGCAGCGGTCACGCCGATTGGCTGCTTGATCACGATCAGGCGCTTGTCTGGCTGGTGGCCCGGAATCACGTCACCGTAGACGCGCTTGGCTTCTTCAGCGAACCACTCGATAAAGGAAGCGGCGTAAACGATTTCGCCCTTGGCTTCGGCCAATGGTTTGCCCTGTTCCAGGGTCATCAATCGAGCCAGGTCGTCCTGGTTCTCGATGATCAGTTCGAACCAGCGACGCAGCTTGTTCGCGCGGTCCTTGGCGGTCAGTGCACGCCAGGCCGGCAGCGCTTTGTCAGCGGCTTCGATTGCACGACGGGTTTCGGCAGCGCCCATTTTCGGCACGGTGCCCAGAATTTCGCCCGTTGCCGGGTTGTTGACCTTGATCGTCTGACCATTGTCCGCATCAACCCAAGCGCCATCGATAAAGGCTTGCTGGCGGAACAACTGGGTGTCTTTAAGCTGCATGTCGGCTTTCCTTAACAGCACCGCGGCCAGCGCGGAGCGAATTATGATTGTAGAAAGGCGCCTTATAGGCTGCCGTCAGGGAAATCATTCACCGGGCTGAAGCACATAAATAGCGCACTGATTGAAACTCGTGCGGTTCAGCACCCAGACAAGAGCGTTTGAAATCTCGAACGAATCCTAGGATCAATGCCGGGAAAGGACAATAGGGCGTTCGAAAAAAAGAACGAAAACGGCGCATTTGCCTAATTTTTCTGATCAGCGTAGCAACCGCAGGTTACGCTTTGGAAAAACGCAGACGATTCAGCAGCATGGACGCCCGCAGTGCATATGAGTATCATGGCGCCCGCATTGCACCAGTAGCTCAGCTGGATAGAGTACTGCCCTCCGAAGGCAGTGGTCGTGGGTTCGAATCCCGCCTGGTGCACCATCTTCTTTCCCTTGTATTACAAGGGGATAGCACTCCTGACAGAAACCTGTCCTAGTCCTGAAAGTCGTTTTTGCCACAAATTTGCCACACTTAAAGTGGCGGGAATGGTCGAAATGGCAACAATCAGGAATCGCGGCGAGTATCAGTGGGAAGCGCAAATCCGTCGCAAGGGCTATCCAGCCCAGCGCAAAACCTTCGAAACCAAATCTGATGCCCAAGCCTGGGCGCGCATGATCGAAAGCGAAATCGACCGAGGCATTTTTGTCTCTCGCGTCGAGGCTGAACGCACCGCCTTTCATCAACTCCTAGATCGCTATATCTCCGCGATCGCTCCGAAGCACAAACCGGCGCTGGTCGTACCGGCACTTTCTTCGCCATGGAACAGATGGGTGCTGCTGCCGACACAGGTCTGGTTGATACTTGACCCCGTGGACATGCGCCTTGGCATAGTCAAAAAACCATTTTTTATAAACAACATCACAGGTGTTTAAATTCTTCTTTCAGTAGCTCGGAAAACTTATCTTTTGCACGATGAAGCTCAACGTTTTTGTTCGATATAAAATAATTTTGCACAGGCCGCAAATCTTCAAACATATATTCACTTATACTTCCGATCCGCCCGAACTGCTCAAACAAACCTTTCGGAACTAACGACACGCCTGCTCCGGAACTTACGCAACCCAGGATTGTGCCATAACTGGCGATGTTTGTTATGGAGGCTGATACTTCATGCCTTTCCAGCCAATTTACCAACGTCTTCCTGTAAGGGCATCCTTCAGGCCACATGAATATATCAGTGCCACTCAAATCCTGCGGCTCATGTATTCGCCCCGCAGCCGGAGAGGCGATCAATACCAGTTCCTCCTTGTAAATCTCAATGATTTCAAGATCCGGGTGCTCAGGCCTGACAGCGATGATTGCTCCATCCAGTTCATGGCTGACCACATCGCTTGATAATTGCGACCAATCCCCCGTACTAAACTGCATTTGTACAGAAGGGTAGAGCTGATGGAACTTTGATAAAAGCTTGGGCAACCGGCCTGTGGCGGATGACTCTATAGCGCCAATTCTCAAGTTCCCCGACGGCGCGGCGGCGGGATCGAGGGCTCTTTGTGATTCCTCACACAACGACAGGATCTTATTAACGTAGTCAAGAAACAACCGCCCGGAAGGGCTGATTACAAGCCCCCGGCCTTTCCTTATAAATAACGAGACCCCGAGCTCTCTTTCTAAATGCTTGATTCTGTTTGTGATGTTTGACGGAACACAGTGTAACAGCTCAGAGGCGCGGATAATGCTTCCTTGATCGGCCACTGTTTTGAACATCGCTAACTGAGACAACTCCATGTCATTGCTCACTAAAAGTGAATAGTGTGATCACTATAAGTCACTTGCTGCAAGCATTCAACTCGTTTAATTTGTAGATGCTAATTTCATTCAGTGCATTTCAACTAG
Source organism: Pseudomonas sp. Ma2-10 (assembly GCF_054330215.1). Lineage (NCBI taxonomy): Bacteria > Pseudomonadati > Pseudomonadota > Gammaproteobacteria > Pseudomonadales > Pseudomonadaceae > Pseudomonas > Pseudomonas sp. Ma2-10. The sequence continues at coordinate 88,761 of NZ_JBTEYL010000017.1, forward strand.
ATAATCCGACCCGTCTTTATGGAGAAAGGCAAATCATGAACTCAGCATCGTCGCAAATTCGTTACGAAGCGTTTGAGTACAAGTCCATGCAAGCGTTTGGTGAGATTTTTATTGAAGCGCTACCCAAGCACATACGGAATTTAAAGATCCCCGGTCGGGTTATATTTGAAAATGACCGGAGACCGCCTGTATTAGCACATATCACGCAAATATCCGAACTTCAGGATGCGATGTTTGAAGTGCTTAATCATCCGATTACGCAAGAAGCTCAGTTCCATAGTGAACATGCCTTTCGAGTTCTTTTGGAAAAACCAACGGTAGACTCGGCTGTGCTGAAATTTTTTAATGGGTGGAATGAAACCCATAAAACTACCGGCTTGGTCTCGGCTAAAATCATCATGCGGCTATCAGCAGATGCGATCTCTGTGCCTGCCGAAAAACTAGTTGGCTATCACCACGTCATGGCGCATATGCATGAAGTCGCGAAGGATGATTTTGGGCTTGGCCATCCAGGCCACGATGGTATGTACGGCTACATGACCGCAGCGTTTGGCGCCACGGCGTGGGTTGAAGATAAATATAAAATACGCGAATGTAACGAATTTTCAGAGTTTCTGTACAACACCGGTGTAGCAGAACATAAGGCGGCTTTGAGTTCAGCCGAGCATAAACACTCAATCATGGAGGCGATGATGGTTTCTATCGCTTCAGAGATTTGGAATGGTCGGGAGTACAACTTCATTGCCCAATACATAGAGGACACGTTACTCACCCTTAATCCTTCTCTGAGAACGAACGCTCAGAGTTTGCGTAACGCTAAAGGATATGTCATGGGACATTCTGGCGAAGTGGAAAACAAGCATGGCTTGCATGCTTTAGCCGCAGCACAAGCATTTGCTCGAACGGCCGATATAACTTTCAAGTTGGGTCGACTGAAAGGGATTATGCTCAATTACAATGAACGAGTAGGAAACGCTTTTGCAGCTATGCACCAAGCCCTGACCTCATAGAGCCCGGTTCTATAGCCAGAGGGATATACCGATTATCTTTCTTCAAACGAGCCATAGGCTAATCGGTATAACTCGAAAAACGTAGAGTTCAAACCAAGAGGAGTGTCATGGTTTTCTGTGGGAAATTCAAGTTACAAAAGGATCCATTATATGGATCTTGAACACACTTTGATCGCGCTAGGTTTTTTTGCCTTTTGCGGCGGCTTGATAGATGCTGCCGTCGGTGGTGGCGGGCTTGTACAACTGCCGGCACTTTTACATGCCCTCCCTCAGCAAAGTCTAGCTACTGTTTTTGGGACTAATAAATTGGCTGTTTTGGCGGGAAATTTATCTTCCATATTCAGCTATGTAAAGCGAATAAAAATCATATGGAAGTTAATGCTTCCCACCATGCTTTCCGCATTTGTATTTGCCTTTATTGGTGCCTTCTCAGTATCTATCGTGCCAAAAAAACTGATGGAGTTTGTTGTTTTTTTCATCCTCATAGCCATGGCTATTTATACTTTCACGGAAAAAAAATTAGGCTTGGTGGCGTCAGATAAACATTACGGTTCAAAGGAGATTATATTAGGGGTTTTTTTGGGTGGCCTCATTGGTTTCTATGATGGTGTCTTTGGACCTGGCAGCGGTAGCCTTCTGCTTTTTATATTTGTCAAAATTTTTGGCTTCGATTTTTTAAACGCATCAGCCTCTGCAAAACTGGTTAATTTGGGTACGTTTAGCGCAGCGCTTATATTTTTTGTTCCGTCTGGCAACGTCTTATGGACTATCGGCGGTGTAGTTGCTCTGTGCAATATGGCAGGTTCTCTCACCGGTGTTTTCTTGGCACTCCGTTACGGAAGTGGCTTTATCAGGATATTTTTCCTGATTCTGCTTGTATTTTTGATAGGCAGAATGGGGTTGTCTCTATTTTCGTAGGGGATAAGCTCAAGCTTTAGTCCCTGCCTCCAGTTCAACCGCACAACTGCGCCTGAAAAAAAACCGCCGAAGCGGTTCTTTTATTCAGTGGTCCAATCAAACTCGTCGTACTCATCATCGTCTTCTTCATCCTCGATAAACTCATCATCAAGAACGTCGTCCTCAAACGCTTCTTCTGCCTGCTTCGCCAGCAGAAACTCCTTACGACTCTCAGTAACAGCTCGCCGTAATTCCTGTCCCTTCAGTGGACAGTTGAGCATTTGGGCGATGCGGTCGATTTTTTTCGCCATGGCTTCCTCCAACGCATCGGCTATGGGCCGATAGTGCGCGCTTTCGGGCGCCGATGCCAAATTGACCACCGCAATGCCCTTCAGTTTTTCTGTAGCTCCTTGAGTCGAGCCGTGAGGTTTTCGTCAGGAAAGCGCTTGTGCAATGTCTTCAACAGCGCATCGGCGGCTTGCGTCTGTCCGGTCTTTTGCAGGCGCATCACTTCACCCAATTGGTCTTCCAGGGTTTTCGTCGGTGCTGCTGCGCGCTTGCTGACCTTGGCTTCATCGGCCATTTCGGCATTGATCGATTCGCTCTGCGCGGGGGCGAATATCGCACCGGCCGGTGCAGACGCTTTAGGTGCAGGCGCGAAGTCGTAACTCGACGGTTGCTTCTCCGTGCGTTGCACCAGCGCCAGCATCAGAGCCACGCCGACGAGGCTGGCAAATGCGACCTGCCAACGGGGTTTCTGGCAAGCCTGAACCCAGCGTTTCCACAGACTTGGTTTGCGCGCAGGGACTTCACGGTGTGCGGCAGCCAGGAGGAATGCGTCGAGATGAGCCGGTGGTTCGCTGGTCGCGTGTTCACGATAGTGCTTCAACACTTCGTCTTCTGGCGTAGGACGGGCGTCAGTCATGTCAGTACCTCCTCGGCCAGCAGCCGACGCAGTTTTTGCTGGGCGTAGCGCAAGCGGCTTTTGACGGTTTCCAGCGGTGTTTCAGTGAGGGTGGCGATCTGCGGCAAGTCGAGATCGCCGTGGGCGCGCAGCAGGAACACTTCGCGCTGGTCAGCGGGCAGGTTTTGCAGGGCTGCGTCGAGGCGCTGATTGTCGCGGCTCAGGCTCAGCCGTTGTTCGGGATCAGCCGCGTCATCGCTCAGCGCGTGGATCTGTTCGTCATAGCTGTCGTGCAAGGGGGTGTGGATTCCGTGTTTGCGCCAGTGATCGATCAGTCGATTGCGGGCAATCTGGTAGAGCCAGGTACGAAAATTCGCACGGCCTTGTGGCTGACTGGTGCTGCGGATCAGGCTCAGCCAGGTGTCCTGGTAAACCTCTTCGGCCAACTCGGGCTTGCCGCTCAGGCCAAGCAGGAATCGGTAGAGCCCTTGGCGGTGACGGGCGTACAAAATCTCGAACGCCGGCCCGTCGCCTACGCGATAACGGGCCAGCAGCGATGCGTCGCTCGATTCAGGAGCAGACATTTCAGTTGTAGCCTCCTTTAAGTGGCTCACTATTGGATGCGGTCGTGGGTCGCAGACTTTGCGCCAACTCCACCAATTGCACGAACTCTGCCCGCAGACCCAATCGATCTTCGCCCCGCGCACCGCGCGCTAAAGCTTCGGTGTCTTTCAGGCTGAAATCGCCGGTATATCGCCCGCCCTTGAGCTGCTGGGAAAACGCCGCCACGGCCGCTGCAAATCGCAGGTCTTCACTGGCTGGCGCAGCACTGTCAGTGATCGGCCGCTCGATCAAGCGACTGTTCCCACCTTCGGGCAACTGATATCGCACGCGCAGTATGGCCATTTCCCCAGATTTCCCGGAAGCAACTGCCCCGGAATTGCCGTAGCGCAACGGCTCCAACCAGCCCTTCTCACCCTTCGGCACAATTTCGTACAACGCCGTCACCGTATGTCCTGCGCCGATTTCACCGGCATCGACCTTGTCGTTACTGAAATCCTCACGCTTCAACGCACGATTTTCATACCCCAACAGCCGATATTCACTGACCTGCGCCGGGTTGAACTCCACTTGCAGCTTCACGTTTTTCGCCACGACCGCGAGGGTCGAGCCGAGTTGATCCACCAGCACCTTGCGCGCCTCGCGCAGGTTGTCGATGTAGGCATAGTTGCCGTCGCCGGCATCGGCCAACTGTTCCATCAGGTGTTCATTGTAGTTATCCACACCAAAACCCAATGTGGTCAGAGAAACGCCTGTCTTGCGTTTATCCACCGCCATTTGCTTGAGGCTGTCGAAGTCACTGCTGCCGACGTTGAAGTCACCGTCGGTGGCCAGCAGGATGCGGTTGATGCCCTTGGGAATAAACGCCTGCTGCGCCATTTGATAGGCCAGTTCGATGCCTGACGCCCCGGCGGTGGAGCCGCCGGCGGTCAATTGATCGATGGCGGTACGAATTTTCGCTTTGTCGCGCCCGGAGGTCGGTTCCAGCACCACACGCGAATCACCGGCATAGACGACCAACGAAACCCTGTCCTGCTCGCGCAATTGATCGACCAGCAATTTCAGAGTGCTTTTGACCAACGGCAACCCCTCGCGTCGGTCCATCGAGCCGGACACGTCCACCAGAAACACCAGGTTCGCCGGGGCCAACTCCGCGACCGCGCGGTCCGAGGCCTTGATGCCGATACGCAGCAATCGGGTATGCGGGTTCCACGGCGACGTCGCCAGCTCTGTGGTTACGCCGAAGGGCGAGCCATCGGTGGGCAATGCGTAATCGTAGGGAAAGTAATTGACCATTTCCTCCAGTCGCACCGCACCGTCCGGTGGCAAGCGCCCTTGATTGAGCAAGCGGCGGACGTTGGCGTAAGCGCCGGTATCGACGTCGGCGCTGAACGTCGAGACGGGCGCGTCGACCACACTGTGAATCGGATTATCCGCCAGCGCTTGATACTGCTCGCGTTGCGCATCCCGATATCCATTCGCAGATGCCTCGCCCGCGGACATCGGTGCATAGCTCGCTGTCGGTGCGGGGCGAACGCTGCGCTTGGCCGTCGAGGTGTCCGCCATGACAGCCTCGCTGCGCACCAGCATTTGCGCCGGCCGCGCACCTTGAGCCGGTGGCGGAGCCGAGGCGGAATCAGGCTTGGATGAAACACCGCAACCGGCAATGGCCAGCAGCAACCCGGCGGCGAAACCCTGGGCGGCCGGGCGGAGGAAATGCAGAGGGAGGGACATGGGGGCTGACCTCAGGAGGAAATTGATCCGTTCATCCTCTGAGACGGACAACTCCGTCGATCCGGGTTAAGCCCCCTGAAAAAAACTTCAGCGGTGATAACGCCGTACCACACTGCTGTTTTTCAACACATGGCCTTTGATTTTTTCCAGTAGCTGCGCGCGTGTCAGGCCGGTGGGCAAAGCTTCCGGCGCCAGGTCCAGGGCGTAGAGCTGGATGATGTAGTGGTGCGCGCTGTCGCCGACCGGCGGGCAAGGACCGACATAACCGGTGGTGCCTTTGCTGTTGGTACCACCGACACCTTCTAGGGCGGATTTTGCGCCGACACCGGCGGCAATCTGATGCGTCGTGGCTTTGATGCCGTAATGCACCCAGTGATCGACACCTTGGCCCCTTTGACCGTCAGGATCGTGCATGACAATGGCATAGCTCAACGTACCCGCCGGCCTGGCGTTCCAGTTCAGTGCCGGTGATGCGTTATGCCCGCCACAACCCGGGGCATCGCTAGCGGCAGCTACCGTGAACAGTCGGTTATCCGAAACACCTGGGATGTTCAGGGTAAAACGCTCCTGGGCCTGCGCCGAAACTTGCACGCAAAGGGCGACTGCAACGGCCGCCAGCCAAGGGTTCAGAGAGGTCAATCGGGTCATACCGGAGCACCTTGTGCGGGTGGGGCCGTCGTCGGCGTGCAAACTATAGCCGGACCGTTCATTCGGTGGCAGAGGGAATTGGCTGAACCTCCAGATAAGCGCCAAACTCTTAAGTGAAACGCTTTCCTGGAGAGTGATCATGGCACTGCACCGCGTTGCCCGCTTCGCCGATGTGTCCGAAACCCGGGGCCTTGAAGTCCGGATCGCGGACACGAAAATTGTCTTGCTGCGGGTAGGCGATCATCTACGCGCCTTTCAGGGCGAATGCCCCCATGCCGGGGCGCCGCTGGCCGACGGTGCGCTGTGCCACGGACGTTTGATCTGCCCATGGCACAAGGCTGCGTATCGGATCGAGGACGGCGCACTGTGCGAACCGCCGGCCCTGGACAGCCTCAAGCGCTATCCGCTGGAAGTGCGCGATGACGAGGTCTGGGTCGACGATCAGCCGATGTCCCACGCTCATACCCCACCGGCGGACGACGATCGAACGTTTGTGATCATCGGTGCCGGCGCCGCAGGCACGGCGTGCGCGGCAGCGTTGCGCGAAAAGGGCTTCGGTGGCCGGGTGCTGTTGATCGACCGTGAAACCGACGCCGGGTACGACCGCACGGTCTTGAGCAAATTCGTGATTGCCGGGGAGATGCCGCCGGAAGAAGTTGCGCCGCTGCGTGATGAACACTTTTACCGCGAACAGCGCATTGAGCGAATAAACGCTGAAGTGACAAGCCTGGACGCCACGAACAAGACGTTGCGCCTGGCTGATGGTCAGTCGCTGAGCTACGACGCTGCCTTGCTCGCCACCGGAGGCACACCCAATCCGCTGACGCTGCCTGGCGCCGATCTGCCGCAGGTGTTCGTGTTGCGTTCGAAGGATCAAGCGCAGCGGATTCTGGGCTCGGCAAAACCAGGCCAACGGGCGGTGATCATCGGTGACAGCTTTATTGCCATGGAATCCGCGTCCTCCCTGCGTCAATACGGCCTGGATGTCACCGTTCTGGCCCGTCACGCAGTGCCTTTTGCCAAACAGTTTGGCGATGCCGTCGGCAAGGCGATTCGTGCCCTGCACGAGGCCAACGGCGTGGTGTTTCATACAGATGGCAACGCAACGCACATCGAAGGAACCGCCAAAGTCGACGCGGTGCGCCTGGACAACGGTCAACGTTTACCGGCGGATCTGGTGTTGGTCGGCATTGGTATCAGCCCGGCAACCGGTGCATTTACCGGCCTTCCCCTGGAAAAGGACCTGTCGCTGAAGGTCGACGGCGGGATGCGCGTGACCGATGGGCTTTGGGCCGCCGGCGATATCGCGACCTTCCCGCTCAATGGCCAGCCCCAACGGATCGAACATTGGCGCCTGGCACAGCAACAGGCACGGATCGCTGCGATGAACATGCTCGGCGGCGACGAGCATTACCTCGACGTGCCTTATTTCTGGACCTGGCACTTCGGAAAAAACTACGACTACCTTGGCCACGCCGCGACCTGGGATGAGGTCGAGTTCAAAGGCGACCCCGACCATCCGCCCTTTATCGGCCTGTTCAGCAAGGAGGGAGTGGTGGTCGCGGCGCTGGCTTGCGATGAAGAACGAGCGATGGCGATGCTCGCCGAACGGATGAAACAGCCGTTGCCGGTGGATGAGGCGTGGCGGCTGGTTCGGGACGTTGGCTAAACGCTATGTTCACAAACAGGCTGGAATCCTGATCATGTATTAGCTGCAAATGCGGGCAACAAACCTGCCTTTACGCGTCCCTTGCGGATAAATAGAGCGCGTTGCCTTGTCCAGGTGACCACCCTGACGCACAAAACTGACCGCTTCGTTATTACGACGACTGCGCATCCAGGTGATCCATTGCAACAGTTCAGAGTGCCCCAACGCTTCGATCAACAATAAAAACTGCTGACGCCAGCGTGTACTGCCGCCCATGCCCAGCCCTGAGTGCCGTTTAAGGTCCTGGATACTTTGACCATCCATCACCCCTTTCACGAAATCGACCCAGAGCTCGGGTCGAATCATCCCGACCAGCGGTGTCCCGGACAAAATGGAGAAGCAGGTCACGCAGGGATCGCACTTGAATTTCGGACGAACGCCTTTAATTCGATAGGTCCGCGTTCCCCCGCACCTGGGGCATATCGCGTGCTGTGCATTGAGCGTCGTCTCAATCCAAGTGATGACCGCTTGCTGTTGCGCCGCGATGTGCTCGGGTGCTTGCAGGTTTTCCCGGTAATGGCGTGTCGTCCACCACTGATGCAACTGCGGACACTCCTCAGCCATCACCTCCCCGACCGCCTGCCCCCAGTTGAAGTAGACCTTTGGAGTCACTACCAAGCTAGACGCTATCTGGACGCTGGACCAACCGGCCAGCAGGTACACCGCAAACGTTGACCACAAATCCATCCGATGCATGTTCGCAAAGGGTGAATCGCTCAAACTATTGCAGCTCTTGCGACAGGAACCGCAGTGGTAACTCGGGAGCCGTTGTCGGGCCGAATGATTTTTGAGATTCACGTTGGTATTGCCACACCAGGGGCAGTACTTCACTCGCCGATGCGGCAATTCGTGCAGATAGCGGATCAAACGATCGGCGTCGGGGCGCAGGTTCACCGGGAGGCACACGTCGTAGTCCGGTAGATCGCCGTGTCCGGGGATTGGGAGTGAGGGAAGTTGGGGCATTACAGTTCCGGGGAGCGTTTGGCCCACTGTTGGACCAATCTCCATGTAACTGCGCATGCACTCCCACAACGCCATCGCCGTGGTGCCGCCTCCACAGTTGAAGCCTAGGGAGAAATGCTTGTTGTCGTCCTTAGCCAGCGGATCTGGATTTTCGAAACCGATGATCAGCAAACCCATTGTGGCTTTACCGGCTTGGCTGACCGACGACTGCTGGGTGGCGGCGGCGGTCACAGTTTCCCAGGGGACGATCCAGTACTCGCCGTCGTCGCGGGGTACGCAGACTTCTCGGCGCTGGCGATTGAAGCGCACGGGGAGAGGGACTGCGCGAAAGAGGCCTTGGACCAACAAAAAATCGGGATAACCATGATGCAAGCCCCCAACACCAATAATATCGAGAAACACATCGTTTTTGCGCCAGATGATATTGAGCACATCAGAGGGTTTTCTACCCGTGGGCATCGGCAACGGCGCCAGGTAGTCATTGCGCGAAAATATCCTTTTTTTCGTGGTGCCTGCCGGTGACGTGCTCATGTTTTGTCCTTGGGTTGCAGGTAAATAGCGCCGGGGAGTTCCTCGCCGAGCGGATAACTCGGCACACGATCCAGTTGAGGCATCGGGTCGGCCTGCAGCTCTATCACACCAGTTGAGTCATTCAGGGTAAAGGCAAGCCCTCGCTCGCCGCCGATAAAGGGGCCGCTCAAGCGTAAGCCCTGACCTTCCTTGAACGGTATCCACTGACAGACGCTGCTGGACAGCCAATGAGGTGTCATATCTCGCCAAGGACGAGGTGGCTTGAAGTTACTGGTCCGGCTGTTTTTGATCAGATGGCGGTAGCCTTGGGTATCCTCCGGGTCACCGACCATGCTCAGTTCCAGGTAGACACTGCCGGGCTCGGCTCCTGGCAAGTCGATGGTCAGGGCATTGATGGAGCTGACGAAAGCGAGGCCTGAAGGGCCATTACCAGCGGTCGACTCCGAGCTGCTTAGCGCGACGTGCGCCGTATTGGCCGACCGGAACATACGCTTTTCCTTAAGCAGAGAGGAAATGAAGCACGATGTCCAAACCGTCCATGGTCTGTGCACGCGAAATTGGCGGGCACGTTAGCAACGGGGAGAAAGGATTAATGTCGGAAGGGTCTTCGAATACAGTCAGACCTTTCCGTTCTTCAGAAAATTGGGCGTCACTCCTTGTCCCGCGTCAAACGCCAGACAACAAAACGCCCGGCGTCTGCATTGCGCAGAGGCCGGGCGTCGGTCTGTAAGCCCTGGTTTTACTCGACAGCGACATTCCCACCGAGTTTGCTCATGACAAACCCGACAAACTCTTCGACGGTCATCTTCTGGCCGTTGAGTTCCACCTGATTACTGGCGTAGTGCAGTGTGGCGACGATGTTGTTGCCTTCCAGTTTTGCCAACTGCGTGCCGACTGCCATGCTGCCAAACATGTCCGCGGTGGCGGTGGCCTGATCGGCGATAAGTTTGGCGTCGGTCTGACCGTCGATTTGCGACTGGACGCTCAGCAGGTCAACGAGCATTGGCTTGGAGATTTGCACGTTGACGTCCAGCAGCGCGATCAGTTGTTGGGTCAGTTGGTCGGGCGGCAGGTCCATGGATTGTGGCTTGGTCAGGTCGAGCACCAGGTTGGCGCGGCTTTCGCCATTGGGGGTGTTGAACGACAGATTCTCCAGGGCGACCTGCGGGCCGGCCGCCAGCAGTTTCTCCAGTCCGGATTTGACCTGCGCCTCTTCGGCCGGGGTCAGGATCAGCTCTGGAGCCGGTTCACCCGCAGCGATGGCCTCAGCGGCGGCTCTCTCGTACGGTTGCAGTTTGGTCTGGTAAATCTGCATCAACGACATTGTTGCCGGGATATCGAGGTTCTTCAGGCTCATAGCCATCTGCGCAGAGCCGACCGTCTTGCCGTTCAAAGACACTTCACCCACCTTGTAATCGGCACGCCCAGAAGCACTGGTGCCGGACTCCTCGGTCTGGTTCTTCATTTCAAATTTCTTGATACCCAAGACCGACTGCTTGGCGCCGAAGGTAGTCTTGCTATCGGTCAGTTCGACGATGTTCTCGCCGGTGTAGTAGCCGTAGGTGCTTTTTGTCAGGTTGCTGGCCAGGGTCAGACCGTTCAGTTCGACCTTCACCGGCGTCTGATCTTCAGCCACGGTGCTCAGTGTCAGGCTGTCCATGTAGCCGTTGACCTTGACCTTCTGCGCTTGAGCGCTGGCGGCGACATCGAGGTTCAGCCCGGAAAATTTCAGGCTGGACGTGTCGTCAAGCGCCACGTCCAGCGGCAGCAATTGGAGGGTACTGTTGGTGGCATTGTCGTAACCGATGTTGACCACGCCCGTGAGTGGGGACGTGTCCTTGGCAGCGGCGAACCATTTCTCGGTGGTCGGAGTTCTTTCCAGTTCGTAGTGACTGGTGGCCAGGACCGGCAGCCACTTCAGCGACATCAGGCGTGAAAACGGCAGCGGACCATGCTCGATGCTATCGACGAACAGCAACTCTACCGGTGCTTCACCGAACATCTCGCCTTCGCCCTTGAGGCGGTAGTGCGCGGTGCTGCTGAACACATGGCGCTCCAGCGACACCAGTTCCAGGGACGCGGTGCCGTTGGAACCGACCAGCGCGGCTTGCAGCTCTTTGTTGGCGTCGGCGATCGAGGTGTTCAGCACACCTTCGAGTTTGGTCCCGGTGTACCAGGCACCGCCGGCGCTGATCGCCCCGATAACGACAATAATTCCTAGAAGCACGCCTGCTGATTTATTCATGAATGACCCGATCAATGTCCGTTGTTGAAGGTGTGGTCGTCTTCCCTGAACCCGACGGGTTACGGTCACGACTGCGTTAAAAGTGCGATGGAGGTTAGCATCAGGCGCACCGGGCGACCCAATGATTAAAGGTTAAAGAGTGTCTATGGAATGTCACTGCTTGTGGACAACTCACAGGAGGCGAGAGTTTCGGCGGGCATGAGATCGCCATCACGAGCAAGCTCGCGATGGTGTCAGTCCTGCAAACACAGATCAGGAATACTGAACCTCGATCTCATCAAGTTGATGATCAAAGCTCTTGAGCCGTGCGGTCCATGTATAGACCAGCACTTCGAAGTCGCGATTGATCACCGCCGTGCCGCTTGGAGATTCCGAGCGCGGGTCGCAGAAGTCCAGTTGATAACGTTCGCGCGCCATGGCGGTAGCGACATCGGAGAGTTCCCTGGCGTTATTGAGCCAGTGCCAGCCCTCCTCGGACAATTGCTTGTCCAGCGCCTGACATTGTTTTTTCAGGGTTTCGAGGCTTTTTTCCAGCGGTGTACCGGTCAGTTCGCCCATGACTTCCTGGAACGTACGCCCCGGTTGCCAGTAACTGCCCCAGAAATACCGATCGAACACCGTTTCAACACGGCGCAGCGCGACCTTGGTGTCCCAGATCAGCACCAGGGTCTTGCCTTGTTCGAGCTGTCTTTTTTTGATGCGCTGACCCTGGACCGAAGCCCAGGCCACTACCACGATTGCCATTACGGCAATCAGTGCCGCAGCACTGTCGAGGAACACCAGTGCCTTGTCGATCTGGTGGGCCAGCATGATGCCGTAGAAATAGGTGGTCGACAGCAACACCAATGCCGCAATAGCGCACCAGAAGCCAGGAGCATAAGGGTTTTTCATTATTTGAATCCCCATGACCAACGCGAGCCTTGACTGATGAGTTCGACGCGCGACCTCATCAAATCAAAGCATAGCAACGGCCTCAGGGTTTGCCGGAGTTCGTGCCTTGCGTTCGTCCGCTTTCCCAGCCGCCACCCAATGCCAGGAACAAATCGATCTGACTCATGGCAACCTGCGTGCTGGCGGCAGCCAGTTGCGCCGATTGCTCGGCGTCGCCCAATGCGTCGCGTCGTTGCAGCAACGCAGAGTACTGGGCCAGGCCGGTTTGGGTTTCGCCGATGGCGTTGAGCACTACGCCATCGAAATGCGCCAGCGCGCCTTGGGTCGTTGCTTCGGCCTCACGGACTCGCGCCCGGGAGCCGTTGGACGGCACGGTCCAGGTCAGCAACGGCCCGAAGCCCCAGCGATTGGTCGCCGGTTTGCCGAGGTTTTCCAGGATGCCGACGGTACCGATGGTCGCGCCGATGCTGATGTCCGGGTACAACTCGCCAGTAGCGATGCCGATGCCGGCAGTCGCGGCAGCCAGTCGTCGCTCGGCCTGCCGCACATCGGGACGGCGTTTGAGTAAGGTGGCGCCGTCACCGACCGGCAACAATTGCGCAATCTTTGGCAGCTCCGCGCAGCGATCGGTGCCGGCCGGCAGTTGATCCACAGGTTTGGCCAGCAGCATCGACAACCGGAACAACCCCGCCTGACGCGCCGCCTCATAACGCGGCATATCGGCGCGCAAGGATTTGAATTGGGTTTGTGAGCGGGTGACCTGGGTTTCATCGCCAATGATCGACACCGTGGCGGTACGCCCGGCGATCATGCGGAAATCCGCCGGCACCTCATCGAACGCCCAATCATCAACAACGGGACAGCGCAGGCTTCGGAGATTCCATAGTTGACCAGCGTGGTCTGGCAGATCTTCCGCCAATGCCTGGCGGCCACCACCATGGAGCTGCTGATGTTCATCTGGAGAGCGTCGAGGGTCTTCGGCACGAGGGGATACACACTGTTAGTTTGCTAACTATCAATATGACATTTGAGGGGAAAGTCGGTCAAGTTTTGAAACAATTTGGCGGTCATCTGTCGCGAGGAGCTTGCTTGGATCAGACTCGGTAATGACGATGTCTATACTTCGCCAGTATTTCAATCGAGGATGCAGCTATGTCCAAACAAGCCGTTTTTACAATGAAACTTGAACCTGAACTGCGCGAGCAGTTCGCGGCCAGGCGTGCACAGGCAGCCAAAAAAGGATGAAGATAATCTGGACGCCTGCAGCTGCACAGGATCGTACGGCATCTGAATACTCGCCCTAGTCCATACATCCCGACAGTGGCCACCAAACAGTTGATATTTACACCCCTCGCCCCTTCCTCATCAGCACATCCAGTTGATCCACCACCTCCGCCCAATCGGCGTCATCCAGAATCTCGTCACGCAAGAAATCCGCCTGGCTCTTGGTCCAGAAGAACGCATCCGCCAGGTGCAATTCGGGTTTGAGCGGTGAATGGGTGGCGATGAATTTATCGATGCTTTCGGCGTCATCAGGCAGGCCGAGTTGTTTGAACAGGGAGGGGAGGCTGTGGGTTGGGGATTCCATGTCGGGCTCCTTTTTTATGGCACATGATTGGCGGTGTAACTGACGCCGCAAAAGCTACTGACTCAACTCGCACACTTCAGCATGCGGCACCATTTTGAGGAATTGCGGCACGCTCATGTGTATCAGGTTGTTGTGGTTACCAGCCTCCAGGTAGATGTCTTTTTGCCGGGTCAGCAGTGGGTCGATGACCACGTCCAGGCCATAGGATTCGCCCAACGCAGGCACGGCGCCGCGTTCGCAGTCGGTGAACAGATACGCCAGGGTGCTTTCCCGGGTGATCTGCCATTCGCCACTGCCGCGTACTTTGCTCAGGTCCAGGTGACGACTCGCCGGCAACACAGCCATCAGGAAATGACCGTGGTGGTCGTCGAGGATCACCGATTTGGCCACCCGCTCGGCAGGAATACCCGCGACCCGCGCCGTTTCAAGGCTGCTGGCCGAATGCGGATGGGTGACGACGTCAAATTCGCAGTGAGCCTTATTGAGGCTTTCCTGCACAGTTTTTGCCATACGCATGATGCACCTCGGAGTCCGCAATAGCGTTTCGCGGACGATGGTTAAACCCTTTCTCTCCACTAAAAGTCTAGGCCCGCTGGCGCAATCGCGCGGGAAATCTGCCCGCCGGAACAACGTCAACAACTGATCAAAATTCGTACAATCAAGAGCTCAGCTAGACTGTATGAAGAACCATCAATGACTCTCCCGGAGGGTCACGTGAGCACTCGTTGTTGTGCAGTAGCGCTGCTGTTGGCCTTGAGCGGATCAGTATTCGCCGCGGACGCCGTCGTCCTGCTGGCGCCCAACCCCATCGGGATCTGGTTGATCACGTTCGGCATCGCGTTTTTGATCGCCGAGGCCGCCCTGCCCAATTACGGGGTAATCGGCCTGGGTGGCATTGTGATGTTTGTAATCGGTGCAGTGATTCTGACCAACACCGAGTTGCCTGTTCCGTTGATGATCGGCCTGGGACTGATCAGTGCTCTGTTGCTGATTTTCCTGCTGATCCACGCCCTGAAAACCCGACCTCGCGAAAACGTCAGTGGCGATGCAGGACTGGTTGGCAGCGTGACCCCGGTGATGTCGCTGGCCGGCAACGCCTGCAACGGTTGGGTGCACCTGCAAGGAGAGAAGTGGCAAGTACTCAGTGCCACGCCGCTGCAACCCGGGCAAAGGGTCCGGGTGGTGGCACGCAAGGGATTATTGCTGGAAGTGGCCGCGGCTGACGCGGCGCCGGGTGGAGAATAACCATGAGCCTGCAACTGGGTTTTGTCGCGCTGCTGTTACTGCTGATTGCACTGGCGGGGTCGACCTTGCGCATCCTGCGCGAATACGAGCGCGGGGTAGTGTTCCAGCTCGGGCGCTTCTGGCAGGTCAAAGGCCCTGGCCTGATCCTGCTGATTCCGGTGGTGCAGCAAATGGTTCGCGTTGACTTGCGCACGGTGGTCCTCGACGTGCCTGAGCAAGATGTAATCACTCGCGACAACGTGTCGGTCAAGGTCAACGCCGTGCTGTATTTCCGCGTCCTCGATCCGCAGAAAGCGATTATTCAGGTCGAAGACTTTCTCATGGCCACCAGCCAATTGGCTCAGACCACGTTGCGGGCGGTGCTCGGTAAACATGAGCTCGATGAACTGCTCGCCGAGCGTGAGCGGTTGAACATCGACATCCAGCAAGTGCTCGACGCCCAGACCGATGCGTGGGGCATCAAGGTCGCCAATGTCGAGATCAAACACGTGGACCTCAACGAATCGATGGTCCGCGCCATCGCCAAACAGGCCGAAGCCGAGCGGGAACGCCGGGCCAAGGTGATCCATGCCGAGGGCGAATTGCAGGCGTCGGAAAAGCTCATGCAAGCCGCCGAAATGCTCGGACGCCAGCCTGGGGCAATGCAACTGCGGTATATGCAGACATTGAGTGCGATTGCCGGGGACAAGACGTCGACGATTGTCTTTCCGCTGCCGATTGAATTACTCAAGGGAATGGCGGATTTGTCGTCCAAGCCCTGACCTTTCCTACAGACACCACCACCGGCAGAATCAAATCGGAATCAGGCAAGGCAAACATCGCCGCATGGAAACCCGGAGGGTCTTCGCTCAGTCAGGCTTATCGCTCGTGCAACGCTTCGGCGCGGGCGCGAATAATCGGCTTGAGCAGATAACTGAGAACGGTCTTCTTACCGGTAATGATATCCACCGAAGCCACCATCCCAGGGATGATCAGCAATGGCTTCTCATCCGTCCCCAAGTGGCTGCGATCAGTGCGCAGTTTGATGATGTAGTAAGTGGCTTTCTTGTCTTCATCGGTAATGGTGTCAGCACCGATCTGCTCAAGTTTGGCCTTCATCCCACCATAAATGGTGTAGTCATACGCCGTGAACTTCACCGTCGCTTCCTGCCCCGGATGCAGGAAGGCAATGTCTTGCGGGCGAATCTTCGCTTCTACCAGCAAGGTGTCATCCAGAGGCACGATTTCCACCAGATCGCTGCCCGGCTGGATTACGCCGCCAATGGTATTGACCAGCAACTTGTTAACAATGCCGCGTACCGGCGAGGTGACCAGCGTCCGGCTGACCCGGTCTTCCAGCGCCTTGCCAGTGGCCCGGGCCTTGTTCAGATCAGTGCGTGCTTCATTGAGTTGAGTCAGCGCTTCGCTACGGAATCTGCCGCGAGTCTCGTCGATCTTGCGTTGCACTTCCTTGATCGCTGATTGAGCGCGAGGAATGGCCAGGGTAGTCGCGTCCAGTTGTCCGAGCGTTTCAACCTCGGCGCGCTTGAGTCGCAACACTTCAACCGGCGATACCGCGCCTTGGGCCACCAACGGCTCGGACATGTTGATTTCCTGACGCTGCAACGCGAGACCGTTGCGGTACTGCGACTGCTTGGAGGTGAATTCGCGCAGCTCTTGCTGACGCTGGATAAACTGTTCCTCCAAACCGCCAATTTCATCGTGCAACTGCTGACGGCGGCTGATGTACAGCGACTCTTCGCTGGCCGCCTGACCGGGTACGGCCTTCAGCACATCGGCGGGGAAGTTTAGCGGGCGGTCGTCGACTTCTGCGCTCAAGCGTTCGACTCGCAGTAGCATCGACAGCCGATCAGCTTCGGTTTCGCCGACGTTGGAGGCGAATCGCGTGTCGTCCAGGCGAATCAGCGGTGCGCCGGCCTCGACGATCTGCCCTTCGGTCACGAACAACTCGGAGACAATGCCGCCCTCGAGGTTCTGGATTTTCTGGATCTTGGACGACGGAATCGCCTTGCCGTCGCCCTTGGTGACTTCGTCGATCACGGCGAAGTTGGCCCAGAGCAACAGGAACACGAAGAAGCCGATGATCGCCCAGATGGTCAGCCGCACCACGCGCGGGGCGTCTTCGATCAGCGCTTTGTTGACCTCGGGAAGTGGCTGCCCATGCAGCGACTCGGAGCCTTTGAAATAACGGCCGATCGAATTCTTGAAGCCCGACTTAAGCAACACTGATCTGCCCCTTCTTCAACGCTTCCATCACGGCGGCTTTCGGCCCGTCGGCGAGTATCTGCCCGCGGTCGATGACGATCAGACGATCCACCAGCGACAACAGCGAAGCCCGGTGCGTCACCAGCACCACGGTTTTGTTTTCAACCACCGCCGCGAGGCGTTGCTTGAGGCGTTCTTCGCCGGTGTTGTCCATGGCGCTGGTCGGTTCGTCGAGCAGCAGGATCGGCGGGTTGAGCAGCAACGCACGTGCCAGGGCAACGTTTTGGCGCTGACCGCCAGACAGGTTCTGCCCACGCTCGCCGACTTGCAGCTCATAACCTTGCGGGTGCAGACGGGCGAATTCGTGGACGCCGGCCAACTCGGCAGCTTGCAGCACCATCTCGTCTTCGACATAGCGCGCGCCCGACACGAGGTTGTCGCGCAAAGTCCCGGCGAGCAATTGGATGTCCTGAGCCACGTAGCCAATGTTGTGGCGCAATTCGCTGACGTCGATCTGACGGATATCGACGCCATCCACCAAGAGGGCGCCGTCGTCCGGCTGGTAGAGGCCTACGAGCAGTTTGGCCAGGGAGCTTTTCCCCGAGCCGCTGCGCCCGATGATGCCGATTTTCTCGCCCGGCTTGATGATCAGGTTGATGTTCTTCAACGCCGCGTTCTGTTGGTTCGGGTAAGTGAAGTTCATCTGCCGGCATTCGATGGCGCCTTGCAGCACCTTGCGGCTCAGTGGGCGTTCCTCGAAGTTGCGCTCTTGCGGCAACTCCATCATCTGATCGACCGAGGTCATGGTCACCCGCGCTTGCTGGTAACGCGTCAGCAGGCCGGACAGCGAGGCCAGCGGGCTGAGCGCGCGACCGCTGAGCATGTAGCAGGCGATCAAACCGCCCATGCTCAGGTGACCGTCGATGATCTGGTACACGCCGAAAACGATCATGATCACCCCGGCCAGTTGCTGGATCAGCAAGGTGATGTTCATCGCCAGACCGGAAAGCATTTTCACCCGCAACTCGAGGCGGCTGAGGGTGCCGATGGTCTGCTCCCACTGATATTGGCGCTCGCTTTCGGCGTTGTTGACTTTCACGGCATCGAGGCCGGCGAGGGTTTCGATCAGGCTCGACTGTCGCTCGGCGCCCAGCGCCATGGTCCGCTCCATGGTCGCCGCCAGCGGCTTCTGCAGCGCATAGCCGATCAGCAGGGCAATCGGGAACGCCAACACCGGAATCCATACCAGATGCCCGCCGAGAATCGCGATAACCATGAAGATCAGCAGCGTAAACGGCAGGTCGATCAGGCTGGTGAGGGTCAGCGAAGCAAGGAAGTCTCGCAGGCTCTGAAACTCATGGATGTTCTGGGCGAAGCTGCCGACCCGTGCGGGGCGGTACTTCATGGCCATGCCGACGATGCGCTCGAACAATGTGGCCGAGATGATCAGGTCGGTCTTCTTCCCGGCCAGGTCCAGGCAGAGGCTGCGCAGGCTCTTGAGGATCAGGTCGAACAGGTAAGCCCCGGTGATGCCGATGGCCAATACCCACAGGGTCGATTCGGCCTGGTTCGGCACGACGCGGTCGTAGACGTTCATCACGAACAGCGGCGCGGCCATGGCAATGATGTTGATCAGGAAACTGGCGGCGATGGCGTCGGCATACAGCCAGCGGGACCGCTTGAGGGTGTCGCGAAACCACGAGCGCGCACGCGGGATCAGCGTGCCGTGATTGACGTCGAATTTGTGCTGGGGTTGGGCGAAGAACACTTTGCCGATGTAGTCATCGGCCAGCAGTTCGCGGCTGACGACACTTTCACCGCCATCGCTTTCGCTGAGCAGCAGGCGCGCCTGGTCTTCACCTTGCCAACCGAGCAAGACGGCACTGCGACCATCCTTTAGCAGCAACAGCGCCGGCATGGCAATCGCCGGGATCTGCTCCAGTTTGCGTACCAGCACCCGCCCTTGCAGGCCGGCACGAGCGGCCGCGCGGGGCAGCAACTCAACACTCAGGCGTTGCTTGGGCAACGGCAGGCCGGTGGTCAACATCGCGGCGCTGGCGGGCTTCTGATGCAGGGTGCAAAGAGCCAGCAAGCCGTCCAGTAATGGATCGTCGTGCAGCGCGCGCGGATCATGAATGAGTTGAACTCGACTGACTTCTGATTCCACGCGCGGCACACTCTTGGCTAACAATTGAACAATGAAGGTTCTGCTCAATTCATACCGGGCAATTGAACCTTAGGCTTCACGTCGTTCTGCACAACGGATGCCAACGGTGCGACCACTCCCTGGCTCTTGAGCAACTCGCCCATGGTCGCCTTGATTCGGTACTGAGTAAATAACTGAATGTTTTTGATCTCTGCCAGACGACGAGAAGCCGAGAACAGCTCGTTTTCACTGTCGAGCAGGTCGAGCAAGGTGCGCTCGCCGAGACCGAACTGCTTCTGATAGGCGGTGCGCACACGGGTGCTGTGATCGACATATTGCTGGGCGATCGGCACTTGGGCATTGGCGTTGTTCAAGGCATTCCAGGCCAGGCCCAGCTCTTCGTTCAACACGCGCAAAGCGTTGTTGCGAATATCCAGGGCCTGGTTGGACAGGTAGGACTTGGACTCCAGATCAGCCTTGTTGCTGCCGCCGGCATACAGATTGAAGCGCATGCGCAACATGGCCTGCCATTCATTGCTGTGACCGTTCTGGCCGTCGAGATCGTTGTCGGCAGTGCGACCCAATTCGGCATCGAAGCGCGGGTAGAACGTCGACTTGGCGGCTTCGTACTGTTTCTCGGCAGCGGCGATGTCGGATTCGGCGGAACGCAGGATCGGGCTGTTTTCCAGCATCTGCGTCCGGGCTTCATTCAGGTTGGCCGGCAACAACGCCATGAAATCGGAAGGACGCTCCAACTGATCGGGCATCTGGCCAACGGCGCTGAGGAAGTTGGTCTCGGCGTCAGCCAGGTTGGTCTGCTCGGTGATCAGGTTGTTGCGGGCCTGAGCCATGCGTGCTTCGGCCTGATCAAGGTCGGCGCCGCTGCCCACGCCGCGCTGGGTGCGCAGTTTGATCTGGTCGAAAATCCGTTCGTGGCTCTTCAGGTTATTGGTTGCCAGGCGCACGAACTCGCGGCGGGTCAGTACGTCGAGATAAACCTGAGCGACGGTGAGCGCGGTGCGTTCGGACGTGCCCAGCAAGGAGTAGGCGCGGGAATTAACAGTGGCTTGTTGACGCCCCACTTCACTGGAGGTCGCAAAACCGTCAAAAATCATTTGCGACAACCGCACGCTCGACTCGCTGCGATTCAGGGTTTCCCAGTGATTGTTGTTGCCAGCGGCACGCGTGGTGACATTGTCAGTGCCTTCACGCCCATAACCGCCCAGCAGATCGACCCGTGGGAGGTATCCCCCTTTTGCTGCCTTTAACTGATAATCCGCGGCCAATCGGCTGTTAACGCCTGCCTGGATTTCGGGATGGACATCCAGTGCCTGTTGCATGGCCTCCGGAAGGGATTGCGCCTGAACAAAACTGGCGGCAAGGACGAAGGGTAAAGCCGTGAGCAGGTGCAAACGCATTATTGGAGTTTCCCGCAATTGCTTGTCTTGAATCACTGCAGAACGTGCCGCTGCATCGGATGATGACAACCGGAATGACCGCGTGTCGGAAAGTTGGATTTTTGAACTGCATCACACTCTGTGAGGCAGGTCGGCACCAAAATATCAATGTGACATTACAGAGACGAGTGTTTAGGATGTCAGGCGCAAGGTCAATAGTTTGGCATAAAGTTTATAACGAAAAAATATGGTCAATTTATTGACGAATACCCGTGTCAAAATTGTGCCTTAATACCTTGAAAGTACGTCCAGACTGGATTGGCAAACACGCCCTCAAGTCCATGGAAGTCAACTGAATGCAACACCCGGAGAGTCTTCAATGAGCAGTGTTGTGGCCATCGTCAAAAGCATTGTCGGTCAGGTTTTCGCGGTGTCCCCAGAGGGCATCCGCCGCGTGCTCGTTGAAGGCGACCGCTTGTTTGTCGGCGATCAGGTAGACACAGGCATAGCAGGCGCCGTCACGCTCGAACTGGCTGACGGCCGGACCCTGGACCTGGGCCGCGACACTCAGTGGAGCGGCAGTGATCCGGATTCCAGCGCCGACCTGGCAGCAGCCACTGCGCAAGCCGCACCGTCGGTTGAAGAACTGCAGCAAGCCATCGCTGCCGGCGCTGACCCGACCACCGATCTTGAAGCCACCGCGGCCGGCCCGACAGCTGCCGGCACAGGCGGCGCGGCAGGTGGCGGCCACAGCTTCGTGATGCTGGATGCAACCGCTGGCCGGGTCGACCCGACCATTGGTTTCCCGACTGCGGGCATCGGCACTGCCGCGCTGGGCACCCAGAACACCGTCGGTGGCCAGACCACCAACACCACCGTCGTCAACGCCTCGACCCTGAGCCTGAGCGCCACTCCGACCATCACCGAAGCCGGTGGCGTGTTGGTTTACACCGCGACCCTGACTCGGGCACCGACCAGCGACCTGACCATTACTCTGTCCAACGGCTCGGTGATCGTGATTCAGGCCGGCCAGACCACCGGCACCGTCAACGTGCCGCTGGCGCCGAATGACACCGTTTACAACGACGCCACTCAGATCAGCGTAACCGTTACTGGCACCAGCGGCGGCGCCGGCATTGTGGTCACCACACCGACCGCGCCGGCCGTGACTCAGGTCACTGACACCATTGATACGACCACCGTCACCCTGACAGCGGGCAGCACCGTTACTGAAGGCGGCCAGATCACCTACACCGCGACGCTGACCAACCCGGCGCAGACCCCGGTTACCGTGACACTGTCCAACGGTTCGACCATCACCATCGACGCCGGCAAGTCCACGGGCACGGTGAACGTCGCGACGCCTGCCAACGACGTCTATAACAACGGCAGCACCGTCAGTACCACGATCACCGGCGCAACCGGTGGCAACTTCGAACAGCTGACGCCGAACCCGGCTCCCGCTGTAACGACCATTACTGATTCGATCGACAACACCGGCCTGAGCCTCACCGCCACCGGCACCGTCGTCGAAGGCGGTCAGATCACTTACACCGCGACCCTGACCAACCCGGCAGGCACGCCGATGACCGTGACCTTGAGCAATGGCTCGGTCATTACCATCGAAGCGGGCAAAACCACCGGCACCGTCACGATCAACACCCCGCCGAACGACGTTTACAACAACGGCAGCACAGTCAGCACAACGATCACTGGCACCACCGGCGGCAACTTCGAGCAACTGACTCCAAGCGCTGAGCCGGCACTGACGACTATCACCGACTCGAAAGACACTACCGGCCTGAGCCTATTGGCCTCGCCTGAAGTGGCTGAAGGCGGCTCGATCGTCTACACCGCCAACCTGACCAATGCTGCTGGTACACCAGTCACCGTGACATTGAGCAACGGCGCGGTAATCACCATCGCTGCCGGCGCCACCACCGGTTCCGTGACCGTTGCTGCTCCGGCCGATGACGTCTACAAAGATGCCGGCACTGTTCAGGCGACAATCACCAAAGCCACTGGCGGTAACTTCGAAAACCTGGTGCCAAGCACTGTTGCGGCG
>NZ_JBTEYL010000018.1:0-109576 GCF_054330215.1 Pseudomonas sp. Ma2-10
GCTGTTGTCTTTTCGGAAGTTGGCGATGATCTTGAAATCGGGCATCAAACGCCCGGTTAGCCACATGAGTTCGACGTTGCGCTGGGCTTCTCGCTCAAGACGCCGGCTCGATTGAATGCGGTTTAGGTAACCGTAGATGTAGATCTTCAGCAGGATCGCCGGGTGGTAGGCAGGTCTGCCGGTTTCGACTGGAATGACGCCATCAAAACCTAGCTTGGCCAAATCGAGTTCATCGACGAAAACATCAACCACCCGAACCGGATTGGTATCGCTGACGTAGTCGTCGAGGCTTTCGGGAAGTAAGGTGCTTTGACCTCGGTGTTCACCCTGGATAAACCGTTTCATGGGCGTCCCTTGCGATGAGATTCTCGGAAATCATAGCAAGGGTTTACCGGAATGTTTTTACACACTCTGGGCCGATTTCTACCCGTCACCATGGACTGCAATCGGCCCAGCGTGTGTAAAAACAGCGCGAAGAATTATTAATGGCCTTGTTCCTTGCCTTGAAAATGACGGAAAGGGTTCCTTTTAACAGGTCGCGATTGGACTGTAGGTGCCATCTTTATACTGTCAAAGCTGCTTTTCCTTGGGCTTGGGGAACGATGCTTCTGGTTATGGCTTTCACGGATTAGGCGATAAGAATGACCATTGAGCGCTGAGTTGCCTGGCAGGGATTTGCTCTGCAATTGCCATGTACACCTTCAGGGGAGGGCAGATCGACAGGGGCGCTGTATCTTAACGGTCGGGGCTTTTTACCCGTTTTGAAGAAAACGCACCGACAGGAGAACGCAATGAGTTGGTCCGCCAAACAATACGTCGCTTTTGAAGATGAACGCACCCGTCCCGCGCGGGACTTGCTGGCCGCCATACCGGACACGGACGTGCGCTTGGCAATCGACATCGGCTGTGGCCCGGGTAACTCGACCGAGTTGCTGCTGGAACGCTTTACCAGCGCCACGGTGCGAGGACTGGACAGTTCGACCGATATGATCGAAGCCGCCCGCAAGCGCTTACCGCAGGTGCAGTTCGACACCGCTGACATCGATACCTGGAACGATAGCGGCCTGTTCGATGTGATTTTCGCCAACGCGGTATTGCAGTGGGTTCCTGATCACGCGACATTGCTGCCTGCATTGGCGAGCAAGCTTGCTCCCGGTGGTAGTCTGGCCATTCAGATGCCGGATAACCTCAATGAACCCTCCCATCGATTGATGCGAGAGGTGGCAGCTGGTGGGCCTTGGGTCGATAAACTTGCTGGCGCCGCAGGGCAGCGAACAGAGATGGCGGATGCCTGCGGTTATTACTCGATGCTGCGCGCTCACTGTTCTCGTGTCGACGTATGGCGCACGACTTACCATCACCCGCTCGTGGGCGGCGCAGCGGGCGTGGTCGAGTGGTTCAAGGGCAGCGGTTTGCGACCTTTCCTTGATCCGCTGGATGAGGCGGAACGGGCGCAATACCTCAAGCAGTATCAAGCTGCGATCGAGCGGACGTACCCAGCGCTGAGCGATGGTTCAGTACTACTGCCGTTCCCGCGCGTGTTCATCGTCGCGACTCGCTAGTGCAAAAAGGTCGAGCCAGTGGCGCGGCCCGTCTGGCCGTATGGCTATCGTCATATATTGAAATGGTTTAGCGTGTGGACGGACCTTTGCTGGCACCCGCAGAATGAGAAGAGACGCGCTTAATGGTTGCGCCACATTACGTGAACTGCAATGTGGCGTGCAGCATCTGGTTAAGCTGGCCCGCTCTCACGAGGCTCAGCTCGAGTTCTTTGGAACTGTCCGCAATGTTTTGCCTTGAATCTACACCCGGAGACATTGTTTTCCGGTCCAGCGGAATCTGGCAGCCTCCCTATCAAAAAAGATATCGCCGCAGCTGCATCTACACGCGAGGTAAACGATTGTGATCTGGTTTCTCGAAGGGCAATCCAGTCAGCGCGACGTCATCATGGGCGCGCGCGAAGCGTTGCCGGCAGAAGTGAAAGTCTTCGCCTCACATCGCCAGGACCGCCCTGAAATAACGTCGCTTGCTGATGTTGGTTTCACGGAACCGCAGGACAACCAGGCGCGCATCGAGTGGGTTATCGCGACCGCGCAAGCGCACAACATCAAGGTCATCCTTGCCGGTCGTGTCGGCCATGTATTTGAGCATGCGCGCGGGCGCTTCGAGCATGCAGGTCTTGAGCTGGTCACCGGCGGCATGTCCGTTCACACCTTCGACATGGTCGACGACAAGAGCAAATTTACCGCAGAGGCAGAGCGGATTGGCTTGGCCTGCGTACCTGCAATCACTGCATCCAGCGCGGAGGAGATGTTCAGCGCTTACAAGACCCTCTCGGCGTTTGGAGAGGTCTGCGTCAAACCTGCTGTCGGGATCTATGGCCAGGGTTTCTGGCGATTCAAGGCGGATGCTGATCCGTTCCGTTGCTTCGCTAACCCTGATGCGCGCGAAGCGAGCTTCGAAACCTACATGCGGGCTTACGGCGAAGGGGCTACTCCGCCACCGATGCTGATGATGCCGTACATGGCCGGAAGCGAATGCTCGGTCGACATGGTGTGTGAGTCGGGTCGACCCGTTGCGTTTGTCGGTCGCCGCAAAGAGGGTCTGCATCAAACGTTTGAACGAGACAGCGCGGCAGTGGAACTGGCCCTGAAGGCCGCAGAGCACTTCCAGTGTGACGGGATTATCAATGTTCAGACCCGTGATGACGCACTCGGCAAGCCGCATTTGCTGGAAATCAACGCACGATACTCGGGTGGGATCGGTTACACCCGGGCGACCGGCACGAACCTGCCTGGCATATTTGCCACGCGCCGGCTGGGCCTGCCGGAGCCCGCGACCGTCTGGCGGTCAAATGTTCGTGTGAAGGGCATCACCGTTGCGGCTGTAGCATCATCCTGATGTTAAAGAAATATCAGAAATTTGATACCATTTGCGTGGCTGCACCGAAGAAGTAAGCGGTTAGCAGTCGAGGAGAGATTAAGGAATGATGGTGCTAGCGCCTGGCGCAAACACCGCGGTATCGAGCGCGCGGAGTGAGTGGACTCTGGAATGCGGTAGCTCTTCGGCCTTCGGAGAGTACGCAGCGGTTGCCATATTGCCGGTAGATGAAAAACGCCGTCCGATTGGAGAGCCGGCGCTGTTCCAGACTTCACGTGCCTGGATGGAGTGGAGTGGGGCTCAGGAAAAGATCGGCTGTACGTTGAACCTGGCAGATCTCCCAGAGGGGAGTGATCGGGTACTTCTCATTGTCTACACCTTCTCTGCCGCTGGCCCTGTCAGTGACCTTGGGACTCTGCGCTTGCAGGTTGATGGCCAGATCGAATACAGCCTCGACCTTCGCGATAACGGCGAGTCTGCAATCATCATCGGCGAGTTCTACTGCCGCCTCCAGCAATGGAAGTTCCGCGCTCTGGCTGAAGGCTCCGCCTATGGCTTGTCTGCACTCGGTCGTCGGATCGGGCTCGATATCAATGATGCTCATCCCAAAGGGCGCTCTAATCCTTCGGACTCCGGTCGTAGCGGTGCGACAGGTACCGGCTTTGCTGTTTCCCCGGCCCACGTCCTGACCTGCGCCCATGTCATCGAAGACATGCGTGAAATTCACATCTCTTCCTTTGAGGGGCGGTACCGCGCCGAGTCCGTAGTGGTCGATCGTCGCAACGACATTGCCCTGCTCAGGGTGCTGGAATCTCCACCGTTGAAGCCGGTGTCATTCAAGGAAGGATTCGGTTGTGACCTTGGCGAAACGATTGTCGCCTTGGGCTTTCCACTCGCTGGTTTTGCCGGTGGTGGTGTTCACGTCACTCAGGGCGGTGTGTCTGCTTTATTTGGCCTGCACAACGATGCAAGCCTGTTGCAGTTTACTGCCCCCATTCAACCAGGCTCCAGCGGCAGTCCCCTATTTGATTGTTCTGGGGCTGTAGTCGGTCTGGTTACGTCAACAATGCCAGACGCGCAAAATATGAATTTTGCGGTCAAATCTTCGCTTCTGCTGTCTTTCCTTGACGCGTGTCGTGTCGAGGCTTGCAAAACGCCTATCGGCAAGACCTTCACAACGGCGCAGTTGGCTCGAGATGCCCAGTCCTCTATGTGGCGTATCGACGCCAGAAACGCCTGACCCGATTTTGACTTGAATCCCACGAAAGAGGCGGTAGGTCATCGACCTCACGCCAATTTAGGAATGTTGTACATGGCAAGTAACGCAGCTACACAAACGCTCAGCGCGCAACTGATGCGCGGTCGACTCGATGTCAAAGTTGATAATTCACTTATCGACCCGGACTCACTGTTCGGCTTTGCCGAGCGCCGCAACCCTAAGCGTGCGTTTCTGTTCGTGTCAAAAGTGCTGGGCCGGCATATCCCTGTGCGTCCGTCCACGATGGACGCAAGTTTCGAAAGCCTGGCCGCGCAAATCCCTGCTGACTTGCCAGGCCCGGTGCTCGTTATCGGCATGGCGGAGACGGCGGTGGGCCTGGGTGCCGGTGTTCATCGCGCCTACAGCGCCTCCCGCCCTGATTCGGTTTACATGGTCAGCACGCGGCACCCGACGGGTACTGAACTGTTCGCTCGATTCGAAGAAGAACACAGCCACGCCAGCGCGCACTTGATCCACATGCCTGTCGATCTCGACGTTCGGGAAATGATGCTGAATGCCCGTTCGTTGGTGTTGGTCGACGACGAGGCTTCCACCGGCAAGACGTTTATCAATCTGCATCGCGCGCTGGTCGATGCGGGTCTGACCCAAGTCGAGCGCGTTGTGACGTGTGTGCTGACGGATTGGTCCGCTGGCGCAGTCCGCAACACCATCGGTGCATCGGCACATCAAGTTTCCTTGTTGCAGGGCGCGTACACGTTCCTTGAAGACACTGACGCCCCTTTGCCGCAAATGCCTTCGGTGGGCACTGTCGCCGCTGGCGAGTGGCCTTTGTCGCCGCAGAATGACTGGGGCCGTCTTGGCGTTCGCAAGGTTGAGGACACCCTGGCACCCGATCTGCAGATCAAGGCGGGTGAGCGCATTCTGGTGGTCGGAACCAGTGAGTTCGTTTGGCGTCCATTCCTGCTCGCCGAGCGCCTGGAGCGTGCAGGTGCTGACGTGCATTTCAGTTCAACCAGTCGTTCGCCCATTGCGCTGGGCCATGCCATCGAGCACGCATTGTCGTTCTCGGATAACTACGGCCTCGGCATCCCCAACTTCCTCTACAACGTGCGCCCTGGTCAGTTTGATCGCGTGTTGATCTGCTCGGAGACTCCTGCGCAGGCCATTCCCGCCGAGCTTGTTGAAGCCCTGGACGCGCAGGTGATTGTCGATGCTCAGTAATCGCCCACTGGCTTTGGCCGACCTCGACGACACCCTGTTCCAGACCGCACGCAAAATGCAGGAAGGTATGCCGCGCCATCCTGCAACCTTCGACGTCGATGGACAACCCAACGGCTACATGAGCCCGGTTCAGAAGTCCTTTGTCGAATGGCTGTTGTCGTCGGCCGATGTTGTACCGGTCACTGCTCGCAGCGTCGAAGCCTTCAGTCGAGTGAAACTGCCCTTTACCTACGGTGCTATCTGCTCCCACGGCGGGGTAATTCTTGGTCCTGATGGAAAACTCGATCAGCAATGGCAATCGCACATGCGCGCCATACTGGCCGACTTCCAGCGTCGTCTTCCCGAACTGAGCAACGAAACGCTCGCCATCGGCAAAGCGCTTGGCATTTCGTTGCGTGGGTGGGTGGTCGAAGAGGAAGGCCTGCGCAATTACGTGGTGACCAAGCACAACGAATCCAATGACGAAGTCCTGAACACGGTACTGGCTGAAGTCCAGGCCCGGGGGTTGCTGGACGGTATGCACATCCACGCCAATAGCAACAATCTCGCCTTCCTGCCAGCGGGTTTGTCGAAGCAGGCGGCCGTTCAGGAATGGTTGCGCCGAGATCGCGAAATCAATGGTGAACGTCCGCTACTGGGGTTTGGCGACAGCATCACTGACCTTGGCTTCATGGATAAGTGTCACATGTGGGCCACCCCGGCGCGCAGCCAACTGGCGAAGCTTGTGGGCTGCACAATCAATGATTAATACCTTTGCTGACCTCAAAACAGTGGGTAGCGCAAGCTATGCATCTGACGACGTTCACTTTCTGCTTCAGCCCGTTCAGATGGAAGTGACCGATGTCGAAGAGAAAGAGCGGCTGATTCAAACGAAGCAGAAGCACTATTCCGAGATGATCAGTCTGGAAAGCGCTCCGACGGACGTTCACAAGGCGCTCTATGCGCGGGCACTTGCGCAGAATGGCGCCCGTATGGCCAAGGACGTCCAGTCCCTGGCGCTGGCGTTGAATGAAGCTTGTACCGGCTCTTCGATTGTTCTGGTGTCCTTTGTTCGTGCAGGACTTCCGCTCGGTGTACTGCTGCGCCGTGCGCTGATCGACATGGGCCGAGATGCCTGTCACTACGGGATCAGTATCGTTCGCGATCGCGGAATCGACACCGTTGCACTGGAAGCTATCATCCAGGCACACGGTGCCGAGAACATTGTCTTTGTCGACGGTTGGACCGGCAAGGGGGCGATCTCTGGTGAGATCAAACGATGCCTGAACGGCGACTCGCGTTTCCCGGTCGAGCCGCGACTGGTCGTGCTGGCTGATCCCTGCGGCCGAGCCTGGCTGGCCGCTTCAGCAGAAGACTGGGTCATTCCGTCCGGCATCCTGGGTGCCACCGTATCGGGCCTGGTTTCTCGCTCTATCTGGCCTGCCAATGGCGGGCTGCATGGCTGTGTGGTCTACGACCACCTGCATGAACACGATGTGACCCGTGAATTCATCGAGCAGATTGAGGCACAGCGCAAGGCTGTGGGGGCGGTGTCTCAAGCTTCACCGTGGACTGACACTCAACGACTGGCACTTCAGGGCGCCGCCAATCAGGTAGTTGCGTCGCTGGCTGCACGATTTGATATCACCAATATGAACCGGGTCAAACCCGGTATCGCCGAGGCTACCCGCGCCGTTTTGCGCCGTGTACCCGACCATGTCCTGGTCCGGGATCGTAACGACAGTGATGTTCAGTTGCTGATGCACCTGACTGAGAGTGCTGGCGTTTCGGTGGAAGAGGTCGGTGCCGATTTAGGGCCCTACAGAGCCGTGACCATCATTCGGAGCGTGAGCTGATGAAGGTCCTTTCTCCTTATGCCCTTGGGGCCACGCTCTACATGCCGGCTACGCGAGCGGATCTGCTCGATGTGGTTTTTCGTACCAAGCTACCGGAGCTGCGCTCCCTGGTGGTTTGCCTGGAAGACGCCGTGGCGGACATTGATGTCGATACGGCGCTTGGCAACTTGCGCGTCCTGCTGACGGCAATCAATGAGCGCGGCGGGCGCCCGGTGGATGGTCCCTTGTTGTTCGTGCGCCCCCGGGATTCGACGATGGCGGCCGTGCTGAATGAATGGTCATTGATGGAGCACGTTGATGGGTTTGTCGTCCCGAAGCTTACACTGCGCAACCTTGATGCATGGGAGCAGGCGGTCACGAACCCGGCTTTGTTTCTCATGCCGACGCTTGAAACCATCGACGTTTTCAACCCTGGCGCGATGGTTGAGTTGGGCCAGGCGCTTAAGGTGAACTTGAACCACCGCATCATCGCTCTGCGCATTGGCGGGAATGATTTGATGGGGTGTCTGGGTGTTCGTCGTAACCCGACCACAACGCTCTACAGCACGCCGATGGGTTATGTCATCCCGATGTTGGCCGGGGTGATGGGGTCGTTGGGGTTTGCGCTCACCGCGCCAGTATTCGAGCAGCTTGCTACTCCGCATTTGCTCAAAGAAGAGTTGGATCTCGACATTGCCCACGGTCTGGTGGGCAAGACAGCGATTCATCCAGGCCAGATCAACATCATCCAGGATTCGCTGCGCGTTAGCCTCGAAGACTTCAACAGCGCTAAGTTGATCGTCAGCGACGTTGCCCCTGCCGTGTTCAAACACAACGATGTGATGTGTGAGCCGGCGACCCATTATAAGTGGGCAGTGAAGATCCTCGAGAGAGCACAGTGGCATGGCGTGCGGCAAGCAGATGCCGGCAGTGGCGATGCACCGATTCGTTTGGCGGAGGCGGTTCGATGACACAGGTCATACTCGGAGCAGAAGCAGACGTCAAAAAGGTGCTGTCGGTGTTTGATTTCGATGGCACCCTGACCCGGCATGACAGCTTCGTCCCCTTCCTGAAGTTTGCCTTCGGAAGGCGCGAGTTCTGTCGACGTGTGCTGATGCTGGTGTTGCCTGGCATTCGTTTCCTCATTCGACGAATGAGCCGAGACGAACTCAAAGCACAATTGGTCAGTACCTTTCTGACGGGAGTGGAGGCTGCTTGGGTGCGCCAGCAAGCCGAGAATTTTTGCTCAAGGTATTGGCTCCAGCTCATGCGCCCTTCGGGGGTGAATTCGATCGCCGCCGAGATTGAGGCGGGGGCAGTCGTGACGCTTTGCTCCGCATCCCCAGCCGTGGTACTCCAACCATTCGCTGATCGCTTGGGCATCAAGCTGATCGGCACAGAGCTTGAAGTGGTCGACGGTCTGTTGACCGGGCGTATCACGGGGAACAACTGCAGGTGCGAGAACAAGGTGCTCCGACTTGAGGCGGTCTATGGACCGTTGAGTCAATACCGCCTCAAGGCCTGGGGCGACACCCGCGGGGACCATGAATTGTTGGCCGCGGCACAAGAAGCACATTGGCGTCACTTTCATCCTGCATGGCGTCGTGGACGCTTGCGGGGAACAAAAAGCGAGAATCCGGGCGTGAGCGACGTAGCACTCACCCACCTGCAAGTAGCGATCAAACCTGATCGCCACGCGAACACTGACGATAAACAAGGAGCGTAACGATGGCACTTACCCTGAGCAAACAACAATCCATCTCCCTGGAAAAAACCGCCGGCAGCGCTTTGTCCAGCATCAGCCTGGGCCTGGGTTGGGACCCGGTGAAAGCGGGCTTTCTCGGCAAGTTGATGGGCAATGGCGGCGAAATCGATCTGGACGCTTCTTGCATCCTGCTGGACAGCGACCTGCAACCTGTTGATCTGGTCTGGTTCCGTCAACTCAAGTCCCAGGACGGCTCGATCAATCACTCCGGCGACAACCGCACCGGTGCCGGTGATGGTGACGATGAAACTATTCATGTTGACCTGCAGCGCCTTCCTGCGGCAGTCAAACATCTGGTGTTCACGGTAAACAGCTTTACCGGGCAGACGTTCGAGAAAGTTGAAAATGCCTACTGCCGTATCGTGAATGCCGGCAATAAATCGGAGTTGGCGCGCTTCAATCTGTCCGAACGTGGCGGCCACACCGGCATCGTGATGGCAAGTCTGTCGCGTGAAAACGGTGACTGGCAGTTCAAGGCCATCGGTAAAACCACCAACGGGCGCACCGCCGATGATCTGGTGAATCTGGCTGTCCAGGCGCTGCGCTAATGCCGACTCTCGTACCTGGTGGAAATGCGCCGGTTGCCAGCGGCCAGCTACGCGTCGATATCAACTACTCGCCGATTCCCGGGGCCGACATTGATGTCTCGGCCTTCGTTCTGGGCGCTTCGGGCAAAGTGCGCGGCGACGGCGATATGTGCTTCTACGGTCAAACCAGTGTGCTGGGTGGCGCGGTGCAGATGACTGAGTCGTCTGCCGGCCTCGCCGTGTTCACGCTGGACCTGAGCCGTCTGGAGCCAGCTGTCGAGAAAGTGGCGCTGACGGCCACGATTCATGAGAACAAGGCCAGCTTTGAGCGCGTCTCGCAGCTGTCGGTCGCGGTGTCGGGTGGGATTGAAGCTCAGTTGCCTACCGGTGGCATGAAGGAAACTGCGCTCATCCTCGGCGAGTTTTATCGCCGTCAGGGTGAGTGGAAGTTCCGTTGCGTGGCTCAAGGATTCGCCGGGGGCCTGGAGCCTTTGGCCAAGCACTTTGGCGTTGAAGTAGCGACGCCGCCGCCTGCGCCGGTACCGGCTACGCCTCAACCAGCGCCTGCTCCAACTCCGTCGGCAGCACCCAAGTCGACGGTCAGCTTGAGCAAGGTCACCCTCGACAAGACACGCACATCGATCAGTCTCGAGAAGACCTCGGCCGGTTTCGGCGAGATCAAGGTGAACCTGAACTGGAACAAGGGTGGTTCTGGCGGTTTCTTCAGCCGTAGTAAATCGATCGACCTCGACGTGGGTTGCCTCTACGAGCTTCAGAACGGTGACAAGGGTGTGGTTCAAGCCTTGGGCAATTGCTTCGGCAGTCTGAAGCAGGAGCCTTACGTCCAGTTGATGGGTGATGACCGCACGGGCTCTGTTGCCGGTGGCGAGTGGCTGCACATT
Source organism: Pseudomonas sp. Ma2-10 (assembly GCF_054330215.1). Lineage (NCBI taxonomy): Bacteria > Pseudomonadati > Pseudomonadota > Gammaproteobacteria > Pseudomonadales > Pseudomonadaceae > Pseudomonas > Pseudomonas sp. Ma2-10. The sequence continues at coordinate 10,329 of NZ_JBTEYL010000018.1, forward strand.
AACGGAACGCAGTGGAGTGAAGTCCGCCGCATTCTGATCTTCGCCTTCATCTACGAAGGGGCGCCGAACTGGAAAGAAACCGATGGTGTGGTGACCATCTACATCCCTGGCCAGCCGGACATTGAGGTGCGCCTCAACGAAGAGGGCGGGCGTGACGGAATGTGTGCGATTGCCATGCTTGAAAATGTGAACGGCGCCGTGAAGGTCTCGCGGCGGGTCGACTTCCACCGGGGGCATTCGGCGGTAGACAAGGCCTACGGTTGGGGTATGAGCTGGCGCGCCGGTTCGAAATAGTAATTTTGGCGGGGTCCCTTGATCCCGCCTTTTGAGGGGAACTCAAATGCTGGCATGGCTTAAAGAAAACGCGGCTTTGGCACGCGACAAACTGACCACTGAGGTCGGGAAATTCAAGAACCAGAAGTTCATGGAAGCAATGACGGCTACTTGCGCAGTGATCTCTGCAGCCGATGGTGATATCTCCTCTGCTGAAAAGCAGAAGATGAGCGGTTTCATCAGCAACTCGCCGGAATTGAAAGTCTTCAATATGGCCGATGTGATCAAGTCCTTCAGCGCCCATTGCGAGAAGTTCGAGTTCGACTATCAGATCGGTCAAGCGGAAGCGCTGAAGGTTATCGGCAAGATCAAAAGCGATCCGGGTGCTGCACGACTATTGGTTCGAGTTGGATGCTCCATTGGTGCGTCGGATGGCAATTTCGACGAAAAAGAAAAGGCGGCATGCCGTTTGATCTGTGCCGAGCTGGGCCTGAACCCAGCTGATTTCGACCTTTAAGGAGCTGTACCTTGGAAACGAACATCGGATTTCCTCCGTTGACCATGGCGGTATTTGTAGGGCTCGCGGTTGGCGCCCTACTGCTGGACATGGTCACTCACCGTGGCGACAAACCCATTTCGCTGGCTAAAGCCTCGATCTGGTCGATCTTCTGGATCGCCATATCGTTGGCGTTCGCAGGTTTTCTGTACGTACAGCATGGGCCGGAAGTCGCCAGCCTGTTCGTGACGGGCTACGCCTTGGAGAAAGTCCTGAGCGTGGACAACCTCTTTGTCTTCATGGCGATCTTCGCCTGGTTCAAAGTGCCGGATGGCCTGCGTCACCGTGTTCTGTACTGGGGCATCATCGGCGCGATCGTTTTTCGTGGCGTGTTCGTTGCTATCGGCACCGGCCTCTTGGCGTTCGGTCCGTGGGTCGAGATTGTTTTCGCGCTGATCGTTGCATGGACTGCCGTCATGATGCTGCGTGCCGGCGGAGATGGCGATGAGGAGGAAGACTACTCCAAGCACATGGCTTATCGCTTCGCACAGAAGCTGTTCCCGGTGTGGCCAAAGCTGCACGGGCACAACTTTTTCGTGACTCGCAAGACCCTTCAGGTAGAACTCCAGAAGCCTGAAAACAAAGGCATGACACTGGCTGCAAAAGGCACTTTTTTTGCTACTCCACTGTTCCTGTGCCTGGTGGTTGCTGAAGTCTCTGATGTGCTGTTCGCATTTGACTCCGTTCCGGCGGTCATCGCTGTCAGTCGTGAACCACTGATTGTCTATTCGGCGATGTTGTTCGCCATTCTGGGCTTGCGGACCATGTACTTCGTCCTCGAAGCGCTGAAACGCTATCTGGTCCATCTGGAGAAATCGGTCATTGCGCTGCTGTTCTTCATCGCCGTCAAGCTCGGCTTGAATGCGACCGACCACATGTTCCACCACGGCTACACCATTGACGCTAACACCAGCCTGCTGATCGTTATGATCGTCCTGGCTATTGGTGTTGTGGCGAGTCTGGTCTACCCGGGAAAAGAAGAAACTCAACCCGAAAAAAACTGAATTAAAGCACCCACCCCAAGGAGAAATACCCAATGGCACTGACTCTTCAAAAAGGCGGCAACCTGTCCCTCTCGAAAACCGATCCGAACCTGACCAAGATCCTGGTCGGTCTGGGCTGGGACCCACGCGCCACTGACGGCGCTGAGTTTGACCTGGACGCCAGCGCTCTGTTGCTGGGTGCGAACGGCAAAGTACGTAGCGAAGCCGATTTCGTCTTCTACAACCAACTGAAGAGCGTGGACGGCTCCGTTGAACACGCTGGCGACAACCGTACCGGTGCCGGTGATGGCGACGACGAAGTGGTCAAGGTTGACTTGAACCGCGTTCCGGCCGACGTCGACAAAATCGTATTCATCGTCACCATTCACGATGCAGACGGCCGCAAGCAGAACTTTGGCCAGGTTGGCGGCTCGTTCATTCGCGTCGTCAATGAAGTGTCCGGTGCCGAAGTCGTTCGCTACGACTTGGCCGAGGATGCCTCGACCCAAACCGCAATGGTTTTCGCAGAACTGTACCGCAGCAATGGCGAATGGAAATTCCGCGCCATTGGTGAAGGCTATGCTGGCGGCCTGAAAGCCCTGGCGAACAACTACGGCATGAACTTCTAACCCCCCCCCCCCGAAAAAAGGAATCTTGCAATGGCTGTAAGTCTTTCTAAAGGCGGTAACGTCTCGCTGTCGAAAGAGGCCCCGGGCCTGACCGAAGTCATCGTTGGCCTGGGCTGGGATGCGCGCGTTACCGATGGCGCTAAATTTGACCTCGACGCGTCGATCTTCATCGTCGGCGAGAACGGTAAAGTGCTCGACGACAATAGCTTCATCTTCTACAACAACAAAAAGTCTACCGACGGTTCGGTTGAACACTTGGGTGACAACCAATCGGGCGAAGGCGAAGGCGATGATGAACAAGCGACCGTCAAATTGACTGGTCTGGCTGCCGCAGTGAAGAAACTCGTTTTCGCTGTGACCATCCACGATTCGGTTGAACGCAAGCAGAACTTCGGCCAGATTGCCAACGCTTACATCCGTGTAGTCAACAAGGCTGACGGTAAAGAACTGGCTCGCTACGACTTGAGCGAAGACGCTTCTACCGAAACGGCCATGATCTTCGGTGAACTCTATCGCGCTGGCGAAGAGTTCAAGTTCAAGGCCATCGGTCAAGGTTTCGCCGGCGGTCTGAAGCCTTTGGCTGAAGCTCACGGCGTGAGCATCGCCTAACCCGAAAGGGTTGAGAAAGCCCCCTGCGTTTGCCGGGGGCTTTTTTCTGTCGTCACGATCAAGCCTGATGGCGACGGCCTACAGATCGATTTCAGCCGCAGGAAGACGTTTAGCTGAGTTAAGAGCAGGGATAGGAGAACTGTTTCTGGATCACCGTCCAAGTCCTTCGAAACCAAGGACAGTGAAGATATCAAAGCCCCGTTTTCCCGTGGGTCGTAAGGCTGCTCCGCTTAAGTGAACAGCATTACGGCCAATGCCGGGCTTTTCGTGACTGGACAATGCCGGTGTTTATGACCGTGTCACACACTGCGCCGTTTCAGACGTCGCCTTACGACAATGATTAAAAGCAGAAGTACTAATGAGGTCACACCGAAGAATATTGTGTTGAACCAGGGGAAAGGCTGGTCACGGCTCGTCGTTGCCTCGATGTTCGTGATATTTGGGAATACCGACAAAATCTGAATGCGCCAACCGTAATAGCGGATGAGTGCCAATTGCTGTGCATCACGGGAGTAACCCTGAGCCTTCGCCTGTACGTCGGCCGAGTCAAACTTGAAATACCAGGGAAAACTCCAACCGGTATCTTCGTTGCGATAGACCGTTACTTCCTTTGAGTCAGGGTCCTCGGTGTTGATGAAATACACGTCCCTGGTAGGGCCGTCGGCTGGATTTTCTGCATTGATCACCCCGTCATGGTCGACCCGTTTGACTTCAACACCTGTGACCAGCACCACCTCGTGTTGAGGCAGCACATAGTAAAGACCCAGTGCGCCAGCACCGGCCACCAGGAAGATCGCCCCCAGAACCAAACCCTTGAACCACTTCATGTCGATGCTCCATTTTAGATCGTCGGAATTCTGCCCCAATTCAGTCGATTGATGGGGAATTTTGGTCTCGACGGTGAACGGGTCTAAAACTATGGGAAGGCGGGATGTTCTGGCTCAAGCAGGTATGGGGGTTATATGGAGCGGCAATGGAAAACATGCAGACACAAAAAAACCGGCCATATAGGCCGGTTTGTCTGGGTTTCAGCTGCTCGCCGGACTATGCGGGAACATGCTGGAATAAGGAAGTGGAGCGGGTGAAGGGAATCGAACCCTCGTTATCAGCTTGGGAAGCTGGAGTAATGCCATTATACGACACCCGCTTAGAGCGGCTGACTTTGTACCAGATGTGCGCATGGAAATGAAGTTTTTCTTTGCGTGGGACGGCTTTAGCGCAGATGAAACAAAAGCAGTGACCGCATGACGGTCTATCGCGGGCAAGCCTCGCTCGTACAGCATTGCGTTAGTGCTGTAGGGCGGAGCCTGCTCGCGATGATGCTGTTTCAGATGGCCAATGCATGTTGGTCCTGGACGTGGTGATAACGCGGTCGACTTTCGTGTTGCGACGGTTTCAGAAAGCCCAGCAATGCGTTGCGGCTATCTCGGCAAGCAGCTTTGTGTTCCATGTCGAGAAAATGGCCGGTGGCCTGCAGGGTGGTGAAAGTCGCGTGTTGCACATGGTTGGCGAACAGTTGAGCGCCGTCGGCAGCGGTGTACTCGTCCCATTCGCCGTTCATGAACAGCACCGGCACGTTGATTTTCTCCGCGGCTTTGAAGAAGTACTGGCGATCACTGTGCAGCAGATCGCTGATGTGGAAGTGCATCTGCCCGTATTCATGCTCGGCCAGGGAACTGACGTGCCGGTAATTGAAGCGCTTGAACAGAGTCGGCAAGTGTTTGCCGATGGTGCTGTTCACCAAGTTGCCAACCCGGTCACCGTCCCGGCTGCCAAGGTAATCGATGCCGCGCTCGAGGTAGTCGAGCATGTGCGCGTTGATCTGCGGAGAGAACGAGCTGATCACGGCTTTTTCGATGCGTCGTGGCTGGTCGGCCAGGGCGACGAGGGTCGCGGCGCCACCCCAGGAAAACGACAGCACGTGTTCGGCGGCGAAGTGGTCGATCAGCTCCAGGAGGATCTGCCCTTCGATTTCCTTGGTCAGTAATTTCTCGTGCAGGTTGTGGGCTTTCGACTTGCCCGCGTAGGGCTGGTCGTAGCAAACCACATTGAACTGCGGGTGAAGGTTTTTCACGGTTTGTGCAAACGACGCAGTCGTGGCCATCGAGCCGTTGACCAGAATAATGGTCTTCTCTGCGGCGTCTGCGCGATAGAACTCCGTGTAAACCCGATACTGACCCTGTATATCCAGCACAGCGATTTCTGGCCTCATGTCATAAGACTCCTGGCAAGCGGGTATGCGTGCAAATCAGATTGCACGAGCTTTGTGACAGGTAGGCATACGCCTGGAATTTGAGAGGCCCATGTCGATCCATTGCAGTCCGGTCGACGGGTATTGTTATTGGCGGGCAGTCTGCCGGGAGAAAGCGGAACCTGAGGGTTCTCTTCCGGCAAAAAGTTTCTTGGATGCATGTTGTGACTGGTCGGTCACATTTCGGCCGACGTCCTGATTCAAGCAGGGGGCACGTCATCGCGCAAGTATCTTTGGCAAATTGTTCGACAACTTCTGCTGAGCGGTCGACTGCTTAGATCAATTGAATCTCTTCGGTGCGTAATGCGCGGTACTCGCCCGGTTTCAGGGCACTGTCCAGCACCAGCGGGCCCATGCTTTCGCGGTGCAGGTGCAGCACCTTGTTGTCGAAATGGCCGAACATCCGCTTCACCTGATGATAACGGCCCTCGACGATGCTCAGTCGTGCGGATGTCGCTCCGAGTACGGCCAGCTCGGCGGGTTGGGTGGTGAGGTCTTCGAAGGCGAAATACAGGCCTTCGGTGAATTTCAAAGCGTATTGCGGGCCAATCTCTTGCTCGGTCTCGACGTAGTAGACCTTGGGTAGTTTGGTTTGCGGCTGGGTCAGGCGTCGCGACCAGCTGCCATCATTGGTGATCAGCATCAGGCCGGTGGTGTTGAAGTCCAGGCGCCCGGCGATGTGCAGGTCCTCCTTGTCCGGCTCATGTATCAGGTCGAGCACAGTCGGGTGTTGCGGATCGCGGGTGGCACTGACGCAGCCAGACGGTTTGTTCAGCATGAAGTAGCGTGCAGGCTTGCCGACTTGCAGCAGCTCATCGTCGACTTCCACGCGGCTGAATTCCAGTACGTTGGCGTGAGGGTCGCTGACGACTTTTCCGTCGATCCTGACGCGCTTTTCCACCAACAACAGACGTACTTGCTTACGGTTGAAGCGAGGCAGGTTGCTGAGGAAACGGTCAATGCGCATGACGAGGGATCGGCAACTGCGCCTCGACTTGCGCGCAGCGTGGGCACAAACAGGATTTGTCGCGCCGTTCGGGCGGCAGTGCTTCGAGCACCGCCGGGTCGATGCTGACGCCGTAGCACCAGCAGGCCCGATCGGCGGTTCGCGGGTCGGCCAGAGTGCAGTCGTTGGAAGCGCCGCAGGCCGGGCAGAAATCTGGCTTATTCATGTAGGGTTATTCATAGCTGGAGTGAGGCATTTCCACGCAGGTGCGGTTACGGCCGGCTTGCTTGGCCCGGTACATCGCATGATCCGCTCTCGAGAGCAGCGTGTGCAAGGTGTCATCGGTCTGCAGGGTGGTAAGGCCGATGCTCACGGTCAGCTGCAAGGCCTGATCGTTGTAGGCATAACGCTGTTGCTCGACATGCTGACGAATTTTCTCTGCGATCATCAGACCGGTCTCACCATCAGTGTCCTTGAGCAACACGATAAATTCCTCTCCACCCCAACGGCAGACGATGTCTGAGTGCCGCAGGCAACTCTCCAGATCCCGCGCAAAGCCGATCAGTACCTGATCGCCGGCAAGGTGGCCGTAGGTGTCGTTCAAAACCTTGAAGTGGTCCAGATCCAGCAGCAACGCGGTCAGTGGTTTGGGCTCGCGCTGGGCTTCATGCATGGCTTGCGCCGCCAACAGGTCGAAACCGCGGCGATTCGGTAACTCGGTCAGGCTGTCGAGGATCGCCTGGGTCTGGATCTTGCCCTGGTAGCGCTTGATCACCCGGTTGAGCAGGGCCAGTACAATTAGCGTGACGATCAGGCAGATCAGCAGGTTGAGGTACAGCGACTGGCGGATTTCACTGAGGGCGCCGTCTTCGCGCTTGTCGACGAACAAGTACCAGTTCAGCTCCGGGATGAACCGTACGTTGAGAAAATGTCCCTGGCCCTGGACGGAATATTCGTAGCTGCCGACGTGAGGTTTGGGCAGTTGGCTGACCAGGTCCTTCATGCTGTCGAGCTCGCTGAGGGTCCGACCGATCCTCGCGCCTTCTGGGCCACCCTCGGCCCCCGTCAATACCAGGCGTCCGAAGTTGTCGACGAAGTAAACACTGCGCTGGTAGCGCTGCTGGTACTTGTCGATCAGCTTGATCACCGCATCGACTGTCAGACCGACGCCCGCCACGCCGATGAAACGGTTGTTGTAGTCGTAGACCTTGTAGTTGATGAAGAAGGTCAGGTTGTCCTTGTTGGCAAGGTCCGGGTCGACATTGATCTCGTAGGGGTCGGCCATGTCTCGTACGCGGAAATACCACGCATCGCGGGGTTCAGTGGCTTTGACCTGCTTGAGTACGCCCTTGGCGTGGTAATAGGTGAGGCTGGTGTTGGAGACGAAAAATGCGGTGTAGGTGCCGTAGTGGGTCATGACCTCGTTGAGGTAGCGGGTCATTTTTTCGGGATCTTGCTCGCCGTTTACCACCCAGTCACGCATGAAGGTGTCGCGGGACATCATCGAGGAAATCAGGATCGGTCTGACGAGGTCTTTCTGGATTTCCGAGTAGACCGTGTCCGACGTCAGCGGCAGTTCGGTGTTGATGATGCTGTCGCGTATCGACGCTCGCGAGGCGTAGTAACTGAGGAAAGACGTGGCGAGAAATCCTGCACCCAGCAGCGCGATCAACGTGAGGGCCAACGAACGTTGCGAATACAGCGGCGAGCGAAGCGGCATGACGATTCCGTTGGCAGTGACCCGATGGCAGGCATTCTAATGGCACCGCCGGGAAATAACTGTTCTATGTGCAGGGGCGTCTTGGCCAGCACCGCGCGGATCACCGGTAGTACGGCTTCAGGGTTTTGCTCCATCAATTCGCCAGCGCCGCTGTAGCGCTCGGTGACCCAGGGCCCCTCATTTAAATGGATGAAAAACCTTTCATTGACGACTTGTTTCAATGTGTTTCACGGGCGCACCAGATTTCGAATTCGATGTCTGATCTTTCGACAGTCACCGAATAATTGACGGTCGCCTGCCAGCGTCGCTGGTGTGGCTCACTCGCGGTCCAGGAGGCCGCTATGTATCGCCGAATTTTTCTGATTGCTGTATTGGGATTGTTACTGGGTGCTTGCGTGCCCTATTCCGATGGAGGAGCCAGCGACTACCGTTCCGAGGTCTACACCTCGCCAGCCTATTATTCCGGTGGCGGGCCATACTACTCAGGTGGCAGCGGTTATTACACGCAACCACGCCGGTACTACGCACCGCCAGCGCGGTATTACCAGCCAACACCGCGGTATTACCACCAACCGCGGGTTTATCAACCGGCACCACGCTATTACCCGTCGCAACGAGGCAACTATCGGGCCCATCAGAGTCACGGTCGGGACGGTCGTAATCGCGACGGACGGCACAACGATTACCGTGGCAATGGCGGACGCAATAATCACGGCGGACGAGGCGACCACCGTTAAACACTCATGAAAAAACGGCGCATGAAGCGCCGCTTTTTTATGCCCGGATTTCAGCATTCCTAGAGGTCGGCCAGAGGATGCCGACCTTCCCAGGCCTTGTGGAAATGCGCTTCTACCACTGCGTCCGGCAAATTATTGATGTCTGGCCAGTGCCAATGCGGTTTTTGATCCTTGTCGATCAACCGTGCGCGCACGCCTTCGCTGAACTCAGGATGACGGCAGCAGTTGAGGCTCATGGTGTATTCCATCTGAAAGACTTGAGCCAGGGACATGTGCCGGGCGCGGGCGATCTGTTCCCACACCAGATGAGCGGTCAGGGGCGACCCTTCGCTCATGGTTTTCGCGGCACGGCTGAGCAGCAGATCCGTGTTGTCGCGCAACTGGCTGATGGCCTTCCAGGCGCAGCGCACGTCACTGACATCCAGCAGCTCATCGATCTGCTGGCGTCGCGGTAGCCACTGGGCTTCAGGCATTTGCGCGATCGCTTCCTGCTGCAAGGCCTTGAGCAGGCTGTTCAGCTGCATCGGCGTCTGTTCCTGCCAGTTCAACTGCAGCAGGCCTTCCATCAGCTCTTCCTGTTGTTCATCGAGCAGGAAACGGTCGGCCAGGTCCAGATCGATCGCATCGCGACCGTTCATATGGGCGCCGGTCAGGCCGAGGAATAACCCGAGCTTGCCGGGCAGACGAGACAGAAACCAACTGGCCCCGACATCCGGGTACAAACCGATACTGATCTCCGGCATCGCCAACCGGCTGCTCGGCGTAACAATCCGGATGCCCGCCCCTTGCAGCAGCCCCATGCCGCCGCCGAGTACGTAGCCATGCCCCCAGCAGATCAGCGGTTTAGGGTAAGTGTGCAGATTGAAGTCCAGGCGATATTCCGCCGCAAAGAAATGCGCAGCCAGCGGCGGCACTTCGCCGGGATGGGCGCGACAGGCTTCCACCAGGCTTCGTACCTCGCCACCGGCGCAAAAGGCCTTGGTGCCGTTGCCGCGCAGCACTACGCAGACGATTTGCGGTTCTTTGGCCCAGACGTCGAGTTGATCGCGCAATGCGTTGATCATCGGCAAGGACAGGGCATTGAGGGACTTTTCGGCATCCAGGCTGGCGACTCCGATGCGTGCGCCGTCGGTGCCAGTGAGTTCTTCGAAGTGCAGATTCATCGTGACCTCGATAGGGAATTTGAGCGTTCAGTATGATCGCTGTACAGGAAAGTGCCGGATCTGCGTCAGATCAATTGACAAGCGTGATGGGCTTTCCTAGGGTTCGCCCCATTGTTTTTGCCGGATGTAACCATGACTGCTGAAGACCGTATCAAACTCGAACCGAGCTGGAAGGACGCGTTGCGTGCCGAATTCGACCAGCCCTACATGGCAGAGTTGCGTAACTTCCTGCAAGAGGAGCGTGCGGCCGGCAAGGAAATCTACCCTCCAGGCCCGATGATTTTCAACGCGCTCAATTCGACGCCGCTGGATAAAGTCAAAGTCGTCATCCTCGGCCAGGACCCGTACCACGGTCCGGGGCAGGCTCACGGCTTGTGCTTCTCGGTGCAACCGGGCGTACCAACGCCGCCGTCGCTGGCGAACATCTATAAAGAGTTGAAGCGCGATCTGAACATCGACATCCCGCCCCACGGTTGCCTGCAAAGCTGGGCTGACCAGGGCGTGCTGATGATCAACACCACCATGACCGTGGAACGCGCCAACGCCAATGCGCACAAGGACAAGGGCTGGCAGTTTTTCACCGATCGGATTATTGAAGTGGTCAGCGAACACCAGCCGCATCTGGTGTTCATGCTGTGGGGCGCGCATGCCCAGGGCAAGCAGAAGCTGATTGATGCCACCAAGCATCTGGTGCTGACCTCGGTGCATCCGTCACCGCTGTCCGCCTATCGTGGCTTTCTCGGGTGTGGGCACTTCAGTCGAACCAATAAGTTTCTGGAGCAGAATGGCGAAATGCCGATCGAATGGCGGTTGCCGCCAGTCTAAAAAGCATCGCGAGCAAGCTCGCGATGGGGTCGACTCGGTCTAGTCAGACAGAATCCGGCACCCGATTCCAATACTTGAACAACGGCTCCGCCAGAAACAACACAAACAGCAGTCGCATCACCTGCATCGCCGTCACCAACGGTACCGACAACTGCAATGTTTCTGCCGTCAGGCTCATCTCCGCAATCCCGCCGGGCATCATGCCTAAGGTCAGCGAACGCAAATCCAGATGCGTCAGCGCACTCAACCCCAATGCTGCCAACGTGGCGATCAACATGGTCAGCACCGTGCCGATCAAGGTCCGTCCCATAAAAGAAGGCGCCCGCCGGAAAAACTGTCGATTGAAGTGACACCCCAACCCGCTGCCAATCAGCCATTGGCCGATTTGGCTGCCGCCATTGGGCAAACTGATGTGCAGATCCCAGCCAATGCTCACCGCCGCACTCACCAGCAAGGGTCCGAACAGCCACGGATTGGGTTGACGCAGACGCTCCCAGAGCCAGGCGGCGAGGGCTCCCGCCGGAAACAGAAGCGCCAGCCAGCGCCAGTCAACGGAAGTGGCATGGGACAGCGGTGCACCGTCACCCAACAGATACTTGAACGCCGCCGGCACACAAAGCACCACCACCAACACCCGCAGACTTTGCCCCGCCGCAACACGACTGAGCACCGCGCCGTTACGCGCGCCGAGGTTGACCATCTCCCCGGAGCCGCCCGGCATGCTGGAAAAGAACGCGGTGGCGCGATCTTCACCGGTGCGCCGCATCAACCAGACCCCGACCACGGCCGACAGGCTGGTGACCAACGCACCGAAGAAAATCAGACCGAAGTGGCTCAGGACCTGCTCCATCACCACTGGGGTGAAGTGCAGGCCGATACCGATGCCAACCATCCACTGGCCGCACTTGCGGCCGCCAGGGATTTGCGCCAATTGCCAGGGTGTCAGGCAACGCACCAGGATGATCGCCAGCAACGAGCCGACCATCCACGGCAGTGGCCAGTCGATCTGGCTGGCCAGGTAACCGCCCAGCAGACCGACCAGCGGAGTTCCCCACCAGGCTTTGAAGGGCACTCGATCAGACATCGGCGATGGCGCGACGGGCGACCGACCGTTTGCGCCAGATCCGGATGATCGGCATCAGGAGCATGATGGTGGTCAGTACCCAGCAGCCCAAGGTGATCGGGCTCGACCAGAGGATTTCCAGCGCACCGTCGGAAATCGACAGGGCACGACGCAAGTTCTGCTCCATCAGGCCACCAAGGATGAAGCCCAACAGGACCGGCGACAACGGGAAATCCAGCTTGCGCAGGATGTAACCGAAGGTGCCGATACCGATCATCAGGAACAGGTCGAAAGTGGTGGCGTGCACCGCGTAGACGCCGATCCCGGTAATGATCGCGATCACCGGCACCAGCGCCCAGTTCGGCACGGAAAGGATGCGGGTGAAGATGCGGATCATCGGGATGTTGAGGATCACCAGCATGATGTTGGCGACGAACAACGAAGCGATCAGGCCCCAGACGATGTCGGGTTGCTGTTGGAATAGCAGCGGACCCGGGGTGATGTTGTACAGCGACAGAGCGCCAATCATCACCGCCGTGGTGCCCGAACCTGGCACTCCGAGGGTCAGCATTGGTACCAGCGCGCCGCAGGCCGCGCCACCGATGGCGGTTTCCGGCGCGGCGAGGCCGCGCATGTCACCCTGACCGAACGTACCCTTGGCGCCGGCGATACGTTTCTCTGTCATGTAGGCCACGGCACTGGCGAGCGTCGCGCCCGCACCCGGCAACACGCCCATGATGAAGCCCAGCAAACCGCAACGGATGTTCACCATGAACACCGCCGAGGCTTCCTTTAAGTTGAACATCATGCGCCCGGTGGCTTTCACCGCTTCCTGGCCGCGATGAGTTTTTTCCAGCAGCAGAAGGATTTCACTGATGGAGAACAAGCCCAGTACCAACACAACGAACTGAATGCCGTCCGTCAAATGGATGTTATCCCCGGTGAAACGGTACACGCCGCTGTTGGCATCGATCCCGACGGTCGATAGAAACAAACCGATCAGCGCGGCGATAAAGGTCTTCAGTGGTCGGTCGCCGGCCATGCCGCCGAGACAGACAATCGCAAACACCATCAGCACGAAGTATTCCGCGGGTCCGAAGGCAATCGCCCATTTCGCCAGCAGCGGGGCGAACAGCACCATGCCGCAAGTCGCGATGAATGCACCGATGAACGAACTCCACGCCGACAGCGACAGCGCTACACCGGCCAGACCCTTGCGGGCCATCGGGTAACCGTCCAGGGTGGTCATGACGGTGGAGGCTTCGCCCGGAATGTTCAGCAGGATCGAACTGATCCGGCCGCCGTATTCGCAACCCAGGTACACCGCCGCCAGCAGAATCAAAGCCGACTCCGGTGGCAGGCCGAGGGCGAATGCGATCGGGATCAGCAACGCTACGCCGTTGATCGGGCCCAAGCCTGGCAACAGCCCGACAACGGTGCCGATCAGGGTGCCGCACAGCGCGGTCACCAGATTGTACGGGGTCAGCGCAACGCCAAACCCTTGTCCCAAATAGCCAAGAGTATCCATATCAGTTCTCCAGAACGTCGAGCACGCCCAGCGGCAGTGGCACGTCCATCACCTTGTCGAACAGCAGATAAAGACCGATAGCCATCAGGCTGATGATCACCGTACTGGGCAGCCAGCGGCCGCCATACAGGCGTGCCATAGGAATTCCAATCAGAATGCTGGCGACGATGAAACCAAGGGGTTCGAATGTCCCTGCGAACAACAGCAACAGCAGTACGCAGATGCCGATTTTGATCAGGGTTGCGCGGTCCAGTTTCGGGTCTTCGTCGCTGTGCACGATGGGCGTCGGCCGGAACACCATGTACAACAATCCCAGCCCCATCAGGCCGAGCATCAACAGTGGAAAAGCTCGCGGCCCCACCGGTTCGTAGGAAAAAGGCGCTTGATACGGCCACGCCATCAGCGCCAGGCCAACACAGGCCAGTAACAGCATCGAAGCAAAAATGCGTTGTAAGAGCATGCGGAACTCCTGTGCCACGACCCCGCAGAATGGGGCCGTAGCCGCTAGACAGAGGCGATCACTGAATCAGGCCGAACTCTTTGGCCAGCACTTTGTAGTCCGCGACCTGCTGCTTCACGTACGTGTCCAGTTCCGGACCGGTCATGGCGAACGGGAACAATTCACGCTGATCGCGCAACTTGGCGAAATCCTCGGAGGCCAGCAGTTTGTCGAAGGCGTCTTTCCACCATGCGTAGTCTTCGTCGCTGACTTTTGGCCCGAGGTAGAAGCCGCGAACCACGGGCCAGACGATGTCGTAGCCTTGTTCTTTGGCAGTCGGAATGTCTTTCATTTCCGGCTCGTCCAGACGGTTCTCGGAGAACACGGCCAGCAGGCGCATGTCACCGCTCTGGATGTGCGGCATGGAGTCGGAGATGTCGGTGCTGCCGATCTGGATATGGCCGCCGAGCAGGGCGGTGGCGATTTCACCGCCGCCTTCGAGGGCGACGTAACGCAGGTCGCGCGGGTTGATCCCGGCAGCCTTGGCGATCAGAGCGGTCTGCATCCAGTCCTGGCTGCCGACGGTGCCGCCGGAGCCGATCACCACTTTGCTCGGATCTTTCTTCAACGCCTTAACCAGGTCGTCCAGGGTTTTGTAAGGCGAATCGCTTTTCACCGCGATGGCGCCGTAGCTTGTTCCAACCGCCGCCAGCCAGCGCACGGCGTTTTCATCGAAACGGCCGAATTTGCCTTGGGCCAGGTTCAACAGCGAACCGCTGGACCACGCCACCAACGTACCAGCGTCGGCTGGACGCTGAGCGACCACCGCGTTGTACGCCACCGCGCCGACACCGCCGGGCATGTAGGTCACGCGCATCGGTTTGGTCAGCAGTTTTTCGTTCACCAGCGCGCTTTGCGCCAGCTTGCAGGTCAGGTCGAAACCGCCGCCGGGCGAGGCCGGGGCGATGCATTCCGGGCGTTTGGGCTCGGCGAGCAATTGGCCAGCGAACAGCAGGGCGCTGGCGGTGAGAGCAACTTTACGCAGTGATAAGTTCATTCAAGTGTCCTTGGGAGTTGTTGTTATGGGTGTACTGAATTACCAAAGGGCAACGCTATAGCTCACCAGCAGACGCACTTCATCGGCATCGCGAGCGGAGTAGTTGGAACGGTAAGTGGCATTACGCAGGCGCACGGCGACATCCTTGAGCGCGCCGCTTTGTACGACGTATTTGATTTCGGTGTCGCGTTCCCACTCTTTGCCTTCGTCACCGTTCTTGAGCTTGATGTTGTCACCGCTCAGGTAACGGCTCATGAAACTCAGGCCGGGAACCCCAAGCCTGGCGAAATCAAAGTCGTAACGTGCCTGCCAGGAGCGTTCTTCGGCGCCGGCGAAGTCGTTGATCTGAACGAAGTTGACCAGGTACGGGTCGCTGCCATCGACATAAGGGAACGCGCTGTCGCCGGACATGTGCTGATAGCCGGCGCTGAATTTATGCCCGCTCAAGGCGTAGCTGACCAAGCCGTTGAGGGATTTGTTGTCGATTTTGCCGCCACGGGCCGCGCCCTGGTCATCACTGATGGCCAGGCGCAGATCAGTGCCGAAAGTGCCGGGACCGAACGGTTGCGAGGCGACAACACCGAGAAAGTGCTGGTTGTAGACTTCATCAAGTTGCGCGAAGTGGTAGCTGCCGGTGATTTTGTCGGTGAACTTGTAGTCCACGCCGCCAAAGTCGAAATGCTTGCCGGAAACAGTGCCCGCGAAGCGGCTGTTCTTGTTGTTGAGGGCGATGTCCTCGAAGTCGGTGCTGTCGCGGTCCTTGGCTTTCTCCAGACGCCCGCCGGTGAAGGTCAGGTTCTTGATCTCTTTGGCGCTCAGCATGCCGCCTTCGAAGGTCTGCGGCAGGATGCGCCCGTCGTTGGACTTGAGGATCGGCAGTTCCGGAATCAGGCTGCCGATTTTAAGTTCCGTGGCGGAGATTTTCACTTTGCCGGTCAGGCCAAGCTTGGAGTACTCATCGGCCGCGCGGCCGTCGTCGTGGGTTGGCAGCAGGCCGGTGCCTGTGCGGTCTGGACTCGAATCGAGCTTGACCCCCAGCATGCCCAGCGCATCGATACCGAACCCTACGGTGCCATCGGTGTAACCCGATTGGAGGTTGAGCATGAACCCTTGAGCCCACTCGTCACGCTTGGATTGTTGGGCGCTGGTGCCGCTGCGAAAGTCACGGTTGAAATACATGTTGCGGGTTTCGAGGGTTGCCGTACTGTCTTCGAAGAAGGCAGCCTGGCTCAACGGCGAAAATCCGGCGAGGGCGGCGGCACTGGCAAGGGCGGTGTGGCTGAGGCGGGAAAAGCGGGTAGGCGGGCAAGCCTGAAGCTGCATGGACAGCATCTTGAAGTACTCCGTTTATTGTTCTTATTGGCGAAAACGCTTCGAGGCGTTTTTCGTATCGCACGGCAGTCGAAGCTGTCCGTGGCTGGACTCTAACCGGCCAACCTTTCGCTAACCTTTCAGAGGGCTTTCACGGTTTTCGGGCTTCACAGCGGCGGTTGCGGCTGTAAACTCCGCGCCAAAGAATGGCGCCGACCATCCCTGAACGAGGTAAAGCTCCATGCGTGTTCTGCTCGTCGAAGACCATCTTCAGCTCGCCGAAAGTGTCGCCCAGGCGCTCAAGAGCACCGGGCTGACCGTGGATGTACTGCACGACGGTGTCGCGGCGGACCTGGCGTTGAGCAGCGAGGAGTACGCCATGGCGATCCTCGACGTCGGCCTGCCGCGCATGGATGGCTTCGAAGTGCTGGCGCGCCTGCGGGCGCGGGGCAAGAACCTGCCAGTGTTGATGTTGACCGCTCGCAGCGACGTCAAGGATCGGGTCCACGGCCTGAACCTTGGCGCTGACGATTACCTGGCCAAACCTTTCGAACTGACCGAACTCGAAGCCCGGGTCAAAGCCTTGCTGCGCCGCAGTGTGCTCGGTGGTGAGCGCCAGCAGCGCTGCGGTGTGCTGGCCTATGACCTGGACACTCGGCGCTTCACCCTCGGCGAAGAGTTGCTGACCCTGACCTCCCGCGAACAGGCTGTTCTTGAAGCGCTGATCGCCCGACCTGGCCGGGTGATGAGCAAGGAACAACTGGCCTCGCAAGTCTTCGGACTGGACGAAGAGGCCAGCCCCGACGCCATCGAGATCTATGTCCATCGCCTGCGCAAAAAGCTGGACGGCCAACCGGTCGTGATCGTGACCTTCCGCGGTCTCGGCTACTTGCTGGAAAGCCGCGATGCATAAGCCCAGCAGCCTGCGTTGGCGGTTGTTGTGGAATCTGGCGCTGTTGCTGGTGGTGTTGATGTTGGCCAGTGGGTTGAGCGCTTACTGGAACGGTCGCGAAGCGGCCGATACCGCCTATGACCGGACCTTGCTGGCCTCCGCGAGGACCATCGCTGCGGGCGTCTCCCAGCGTGACGGCACGCTGAGCGCCGACGTACCGTACGTTGCCCTCGATACCTTCGCCTACGACAGCGCAGGACGGATTTTTTACTTGGTCAACGACATCAATCAGAAGCTGATTTCGGGCTACGAAAACCTTCCGCCACCGCCGCCGGGAACGCCGCGCACCGATGACTATCCGGCACTGGCGCGTTTCTATAACGCCCTATACCAGGGGCAGAACGTACGTGTGGTGAGCCTGCTCAAACCCGTGAGCGAGCCGAACATGAACGGCATGGCGGAAATACGCGTGGCAGAAACCGATGAGGCGCGGGTCAGCATGGCCCGCAGCCTGGCAGCGGACACGTTGCTGCGTCTGGGCATGCTGGCGATTGGTGCGTTGTTATTGGTGTGGTTTGCGGTCAGCGCCGCGTTGCGTCCGCTGGAGCGCTTGCGCACTGCGGTGGAAGAACGTCAGTCGGACGATCTGCGGCCATTACCGTTGGTGGAAGTGCAGCACGAATTGTGGCCTCTGGTACGCGCGCTCAATCACTTTACCGAGCGCTTGCGCGGGCAGTTCGAGCGCCAGGCGCAGTTCATCGCCGATGCCGCCCATGAACTGCGTACTCCCCTGGCGGCGCTCAAGGCACGACTGGAACTGGGTTTACGCTCGACCGAACCTGAAACCTGGCGCAGTACATTGGAAACCGCCGCCCAAGGCACGGATCGTTTGACTCACCTTGCCAATCAATTGCTCTCGCTGGCACGGGTCGAAAATGGTGCCCGGGCCATCGCCGAGGGCGGCGCTCAGTTACTTGACCTCAGCCAGTTGGCTCGGGAACTCGGTATGGCCATGGCACCACTGGCCCACGCACGCGGTGTGGCGCTGGCGCTGGAGGCGGACGAGCCAGTGTGGTTGCGCGGCGAGCCAACGCTGTTGAATGAACTGTTGAGTAATCTGGTGGATAACGCGCTGGCGCACACGCCGTCGGGTGGCAACGTGATTCTTCGGGTCACGGCACCGGCCGTGTTGGAGGTCGAGGACGACGGCCCAGGCATTCCTCTTGAAGAGCGCGATCGGGTATTCGAACGCTTTTACCGGCGCAACCAACAGGTGGCCGGTTCGGGGTTAGGGCTGGCGATTGTTGGCGAGATCTGCCGCGCGCACCTAGCTCAGATCAGCCTGCACGATGGCGAACAGGCGGGGTTGAAGGTGCGGGTGAGTTTTATTGCGGGAGAGTGATGGTGTTTGTTATGGCCCCATCGTCCGAACGCTCGCGATGGGTGCGACACGGTCTCTCGACTAATAGAACATCGACCGCGACTCTTCCAGATCGCGGCACATCGCCTCGTTCTCCGGATCAATCCCCAGCTTTTTGAACGCCGGCACGCTAAATGCGTCGATGCTTGCAAGGGGATGATCGGTGTCCTTGTGGCAATACAGGCTGGCCACTTGCACCAGATCGACGTAATCGACCCGCTCGGACTGTCGATTGAAGTCCAGATAGAGCCCCGGCACCTGCACCAGCATTTCCGGAAACTCCCAGACCCTGAGCAGTTTGTCGCCGAGCAGTGGATGAATGTGATCGATCACATGGTTGAGGCTGACCGGATCAGCCAGCAGTTCATAGTGATCTTCGGCGTAGGTCAGGATCGGCAACACACCGATCTGGTGCACCAGTCCACCAAGGGCTGCCTGATCGGGCTTGAGTGGCGTGTACCTGCGGCACAATGCATAGCTGACCCCGGCGATTTCCAGGCTTTTGCGCCAGACATCGCGCATTTTGTGTTCCACCACCTCGGAGCGGGCATGGAAAATCTGTTCCATGACCAGACCGATGGCCAGGTTGCTGCTGTAATTGATGCCCAGTCGAGTGATGGCCGTGTGCAGGTCAGTGACTTCCTGGGTCGCGCGCAACAGCGGGCTATTGACCACTTTGATCAGCCGCGCCGACAGGGCGGTATCGCGGCCGATCACTTTGCTCAGGGTGCTGACATTGATTTCCGGGTCTTCAGCAGCCTTGCGAATCTGCAGGGCCACTTCCGGTAACGTTGGCAGAACCAGGTCATCGTTATCGATGGCCTCAACCAAATCCTGTTGGATCTTTTCCGCCAGCTTGCTCATTTCGTTTCTCTAGGTATTGCGACAAATGCTGCTGTTAACGCTGGATTTCGCGATCGCGATCCAGTTCGTAAGGCAGGTCGAGCAGGTGCAGGGCTGGCCCTTCGAGCGCGCCCAAATGGATATCACCCCCTTGCGCTGCTTCGGCTTGCAGCACGGCCAGGAGTTCAATGTTTTGCTCGGCGCGGGCGGCCAGCACCACTTCGCCGATAGAGCTGCCGTGGGTAGGGGAGAACAATTGTGTGCCAGGTTCAGGCAACTCGTTGGCATCCAGTTTCAGGCGATACAAGCGGCGCTTGAGTTTGCCCAGGTACTGCATGCGCGCGACGATTTCCTGGCCGGTGTAGCAGCCTTTCTTGAAGCTCACGCCACCCACGGCTTGCAGATTGAGCATCTGCGGAATGAACAACTCGCGAGTGCTCGACATGACCTGACCGATCCCTGCGCGGATCTGGCCCAACAGCCATTGATTCAGATCGCCTTCGGCCAATACGACGGACAGCTGGCCCTTGATCAGGTTGGCCTGGTCGGCGATGACCCAAAGTTCGGCGCGGTCCGGCGAGATGCGAATGGCGATCAAGCCGTCATTGCGCGCGACGCTGTCGGTGTCGGCCGGAAGCTCAAGACCGAGGCTGATCAGTGCCGTATCGCCATGATCGATACCGAAGCGGACCCAGGCAGCGCTTTCATCGGTCAGTTTGGACTTGGAAAACACCGCATATTTTTTCAGGTCCGCCAGTTGCGGTTCCAGCAGTTCGGTGGCCATGGCCATCAGAACGCCGTCGCCTTCCAGCAGGATGCGGAAACTCGACTGCATCCGGCCCTTCTGCGTGCAGCGGGCGCCGAGGCTGGCCTGGGTGTCACTCAAATAGTTGAGGTTGCAGGTCAATTGGCCTTGCAGGAATTTGCCGGCGTCCGCGCCGCGTACTGCGAGAACGCCTTCGTGAGACAGGGTGCAGAAAAAAGCTGAATCGGCCATGGGTCATCGCAGGGTAAAGAGTCTGGGGGACATCATAAGGGGGCGCTCTCGAAATGGGTAGTTCACAAAGGATCGTTGGTAGCCGACCAAAGCCGAGTGTTCGACTCCGCACGGGGCTGTATACTTGCCGCCTATTTGAGGAGCGCTCCATGGTCGAAGATGTTGAACTGAATCGCCTCTACTGGCACAGCCGCCGCGGCATGCTTGAGCTTGACGTGTTGCTGGTGCCGTTCGTGAAAGAGGTCTATGCGCACCTCAATGATGTCGACCGCGATTGCTACCGCAAGCTGCTCGAATGCGAAGATCAGGACATGTTCGGCTGGTTCATGGAGCGGGCCGAATCGGAAGATCCGGAGCTTCAGCGCATGGTTCGCATGATTCTGGATCGTGTCCAGCCCAAGTAATGTGTTCGAATGCCGCTGGCATGCCTCACGGCAATTGCTGGCGGCGTATCTTCTGGCTCAGCTGTTCGCGCTGGGTTCGCTGTGTCTTCTCTCTATACCGGTCTGGGCCAGTCTGCTCGGCATTGCGTTGTGCGTGGTTCACGGCTTTTGGCTGTTACCACGGCAGATCCGGCTGACACACCCAAGGGCATTTCGCGGCTTGCGTCGCAATGCCGATGGCTGGCAGCTGTGGAATCAGGAAGAAGGTTGGCAATCGGTGCAGCTACAACCGGACAGCCTGGCGCTACCTTTTCTCGTGGTGCTGCGTTTTCGTCTGCGAAGCGAACGACGAGTCAGGGCGATTTGTGTGCCTCATGACTCGCAGGCGGCGGATCTGCACCGGCGCCTGCGGGTTCGGCTCACGTTCAGTCGACGTAGGTGGGCGGCACCAGAATAGTGTCCAGGGCGACCGGCAGCATGTCTGGATAGTCGAGGGTGTAATGCAGGCCGCGACTCTCGGTGCGTTTCATGGCTGACTGGATCATCAGCTCGGCCACTTGGGCCAGGTTACGCAGTTCGATCAAATCCCGGCTGACCTTGTAGTTACTGTAGAACTCGTCGATTTCGTCCAGCAACAGACGCACGCGGTGCTGTGCCCGTTGCAAGCGCTTGTTGGTGCGCACGATGCCGACGTAGTCCCACATGAATCGCCGCAGCTCGTCCCAGTTGTGCGCAATGATTACGTCCTCATCGGAGTCGGTGACCTGGCTCGCATCCCAGACGGGCAGGGTGATCGGAATCGAAACCTGCGGCAGTTGCTCAAGAATGTCCGCCGCCGCGGAGCGCGCGTAAACGAAACACTCGAGTAACGAGTTGCTCGCCATGCGGTTGGCACCGTGCAGGCCGGTGAAGCTGGTTTCGCCAATGGCATATAGCCCCGGCACGTCGGTGCGACCCTGCTGATCGACCATCACGCCGCCGCACGTGTAGTGCGCCGCTGGAACCACTGGAATCGGTTGCTTGGTGATGTCGATGGAGAATTCGAGGCAGCGTTCGTACACCGTCGGGAAGTGAGTCTTGATGAATGCTTCCGGCTTGTGGCTGATGTCCAGATAGACACAATCGACGCCCAGTCGCTTCATTTCATGGTCGATGGCCCGGGCGACGATGTCGCGCGGGGCCAGTTCGGCGCGAGGGTCGAAGCGGTGCATGAAGCGTTCGCCGTTGGGCAGCTTCAGGTGTGCGCCTTCGCCGCGCAGGGCTTCGGTGATCAGGAAACTCTTGGCTTGCGGGTGATACAGGCAAGTGGGGTGGAACTGGTTGAATTCCAGATTCGCTACCCGGCAGCCCGAACGCCAGGCCATGGCAATTCCATCACCGCAGGCGCCGTCGGGGTTGCTGGTATAGAGATAAACCTTTGCTGCGCCACCCGATGCGAGGATCACAAAGCGAGCGCCGTAGGTGTCGACTTCACCGGTGGCGCGATTGAGGACATAGGCGCCCAGACAGCGATCACCTTCAAGGCCCAGGCGCTTTTCGGTGATCAGGTCGACCGCGACGCGCTGCTCCAACAGTTCGATGTTCGGCCGTTGTCTGGCCTTGTCGAGCAACGTTCTGAAAATCGCTGCGCCCGTGGCATCGGCGGCATGGATGATGCGCCGATGGCTGTGACCGCCTTCGCGGGTCAGGTGGAACTCGAATCCGCCATCTTCGGTGCCGGACTGTTCATCGCGCGTGAAGGGCACGCCTTGGTCAATCAGCCATTGAATCGCCTCTCTACTGTGCTCGACGGTAAAGCGCACGGCGTCTTCGTGGCACAGTCCGCCGCCAGCATTGAGGGTGTCATCGACATGTGATTCAACGGTGTCGGTGTCATCCAGGACGGCAGCGACGCCGCCCTGGGCCCAGAAGGTCGAGCCATTAGCGAGGTCGCCTTTGCTCAGTACGGCGATGCGCAAATGACCGGGCAAGGTCAGCGCAAGGCTCAAGCCGGCAGCGCCGCTGCCAATTACCAGAACATCGTGTTGAAACTGTTGGCTCATTTCAGGATTCCGCTCAAAGCGACCCGGGTCGGGGTTGGCGCAAGACACCTGGATCGGCGAGTCAAGACAGCCACACAGCCCACTAGTATATAGAGGGGGGGAGCGGCACAATAGCGAGCACACATGGCATTGTGAAACTGCTGTGACGGAAAATACCTGACGTTTCGTCGGATGGTTTTTCGCCGGTTCGGCGACGAGACGACTGTATCAACGATTTAACAGCCTTTTTCTCTTCACGGTTGCACAGTGTCAGTCTGGCGCAGCTATAAATAATTGGAACTTTTGCCAAAGGGCCAAGCTCAATAGACCGTTGCCTGATTCAAGGGACAGTGTCGGCTTCAACGCGGGATCGTGATTTGATCCTTGCCGGCGAATCCGATGACAAGATTATTGGCGCAGCCGGGCTGACCCGCGCTGCGCTTTTCGTGCGTGCCAAATCAGAGCCCGCAGGAAACTTGCTTGGAGGGGGAGAACTTTTGCGAAAAGCCCGAGTCTATGTTTGCAAGTCTGGTTGTTTAGTTATGCAAGCCTCCTCCGAGCTTATCGAGGAGTGTTCATGCTAACCCAGGAAGAGGATCAGCAGCTGGTTGAACGCGTTCAGCGCGGCGACAAGCGAGCTTTCGATCTGCTAGTGCTGAAATACCAGCACAAAATTCTCGGGTTGATCGTGCGTTTCGTGCACGACACCCATGAAGCCCAGGATGTGGCGCAGGAAGCCTTTATCAAGGCGTACCGTGCACTTGGAAATTTTCGCGGAGACAGCGCGTTTTATACGTGGCTTTACCGCATCGCCATCAACACGGCGAAAAACTATCTGGTTTCACGCGGCCGCCGGCCGCCGGATAGCGATGTCAGCTCCGAGGATGCAGAGTTCTACGATGGCGATCACGGCCTCAAGGATCTCGAGTCGCCAGAGCGTGCATTGCTGCGGGATGAGATCGAAGGCACCGTCCATCGAACCATTCAGCAACTGCCAGAAGATTTGCGTACGGCTTTAACTTTACGTGAATTCGATGGTCTGAGTTACGAAGACATTGCGGCCGTTATGCAGTGTCCGGTGGGTACCGTGCGCTCCCGGATTTTTCGCGCTCGGGAAGCCATCGATAAAGCCCTGCAGCCGTTGTTGCAGGAAAACTGAGACAGCGGCGACAGCCAAGAGAGGAACGCCATGAGTCGTGAAGCCCTGCAGGAATCGCTGTCCGCAGTGATGGATAACGAAGCGGACGAATTGGAATTGCGTCGGGTATTGAATGCCTTTGACGATGTTGAAACCCGTGATACCTGGGCTCGTTATCAAATCGCTCGGGCAGTTATGCACAAGGACTTACTGCTTCCACGCCTGGATATCGCTGCGGCAGTCTCTGCTGCGCTGGCTGACGAAGCTGTACCTGCAAAAGCCTCCCGTGGTCCATGGCGTAGCCTGGGTCGTCTGGCGGTCGCTGCTTCGGTAACCCTCGCCGTATTGGCAGGTGTTCGTCTGTATAACCAGGACGAGATCGCTGGGGTCGAACTGGCTCAACAATCCAGTCAACCAGGCCTGGCCGTTCCTCAGGTCAAGGGTCCAGCTGTATTAGCAGGCTACAATGAGAGTTCGGAAGCCAATGGCCCTATGGCCAACGGCGTATTGCAAGGTCAACCAGGCTGGCACGATCAGCGTCTGCCAGGCTACTTGCGCCAACATGCTCAACAGGCTGCACTGAAAGGCACTGAGAGCGCTCTGCCTTACGCTCGTGCAGCAAGTCTGGAAAACCGTTAAGGAGGATCATGCGCGCCATCCCTCTACTTACGCTTCTGCTCGGTGGCTGGTTTGTTGTTCCAGCCCATGCTGATGAAGCCCAAGACTGGCTGACCCGTCTGGGCCAAGCCGAGCAACAGCAAAGCTTTCACGGTACATTCGTCTACGAGCGTAACGGTAGTTTTTCGACCCACAACATCTGGCATCGCGTCCAGGATGGCAAGGTCCAGGAGCGGTTACTTCAGCTCGACGGCTCGGCACAGGAAGTCGTGCGGACTGATGGGCGTACTCAATGCGTCAGCGGCATTCTGATAGCAGGGCTTGGAGATTCCCCCAGCTCCGCTGCTCGTACACTCGATCCACAAAAGCTAAAGAATTGGTATGACCTTGCCGTCATTGGCAAGTCGCGTGTGGCCGGGCGTGCGGCGGTGATCGTTTCACTGACACCTCGCGATCAACACCGCTACGGTTTTGAATTGCATCTGGATAAAGAAACCGGCCTGCCTCTCAAGTCATTGCTTCTGAATGAACGAGGGCAGTTGCTGGAGCGATTCCAGTTCACGCAACTGGATACCGCCGATGTTCCGTCCGACAGTGACTTGCAGCCTGGCGCCGATTGCAAAACGGTTGCCCTCTACAGCGATAAGGCATCTGCAATCAAAGCGGCCCACGTCTGGCGTTCGGACTGGTTACCTCCTGGTTTCGAGCTGACCAGCAGTACCTCCCGCAAGGATCCAGAGACCAAAACCCAGGTCAACAGTCTGATGTATTACGATGGTCTGGCCCGTTTTTCGGTGTTCCTTGAGCCGTTGAATGGAGCAACAATTACTGACACTCGCACCCAGTTGGGGCCGACCGTTGCAGTTTCCCGACGCTTGACTACCCCGCAAGGCGAGATGATGGTGACTGTGGTCGGTGAGATTCCGATTGGCACCGCTGAGCGGATTGCGCTATCCATGCGCAGCGACGCCACTGCAACCAAGTAGTGAGCCGAGATCGAAATGTTTGGTGAGCATTTCAACTTGCAAATATCCCCGATTTTTTCTATAGGTCAGAACCTCTCGGCTCTGGCCTTGTTTGTTGTCCCCGGAACAAAAATACCGGCGTATCGTTCCCGGTGTTCCTTGCTCCATATCGCTTAACCATGCTCGTCGTAACGGGAGCCGTATGTCGATACCACGTTTGAAGTCTTATCTCTCTATTTTTGCCACCGTGCTGGTGCTTGGTCAGGCGGTCGCTGTTCAGGCGGCCGAGTTGCCTGACTTCACTCAATTGGTCGAGCAGGCCTCGCCCGCGGTGGTGAACATCAGTACCACGCAGAAACTGCCAGACCGTAAAGTGTCGAGCCAGCAGATGCCTGACCTTGATGACTTGCCGCCGATGCTGCGCGAGTTCTTCGAGCGCGGCATGCCGCAACAGCCTCGTACACCACGCAAGGATCGTCAACGCGAAGCCCAGTCCCTGGGTTCGGGTTTCATCATCTCGCCGGATGGCTACATCCTGACCAACAACCATGTAATCGCCGATGCCGACGAAATTCTCGTTCGTCTCGCCGATCGCAGCGAATTGAAGGCCAAGCTGATCGGCACCGATCCACGTTCCGACGTGGCGCTGTTGAAAATCGAAGGCAAGGATCTGCCGGTCCTGAAGCTCGGCAAATCCCAGGATCTGAAAGCCGGCCAGTGGGTCGTGGCTATTGGCTCGCCATTCGGTTTCGACCATACCGTGACCCAAGGTATCGTCAGCGCCATTGGTCGCAGCCTGCCGAACGAAAACTATGTGCCGTTCATCCAGACCGATGTGCCGATCAATCCGGGTAACTCTGGTGGTCCGCTGTTCAACCTGGCTGGTGAAGTGGTTGGGATCAACTCGCAGATCTACACCCGTTCCGGCGGCTTCATGGGCGTGTCCTTCGCGATCCCTATCGATGTAGCCATGGACGTTTCCAATCAGCTCAAAAACGGCGGCAAAGTCAGCCGTGGCTGGTTGGGTGTAGTCATCCAGGAAGTGAACAAGGACCTGGCCGAGTCGTTCGGTCTGGAGAAGCCAGCCGGTGCGCTGGTGGCTCAGATCCAGGATGACGGCCCGGCTGCCAAGGGTGGCCTGCAAGTAGGGGACGTAATCCTGAGCATGAATGGCCAACCGATCGTCATGTCCGCCGATCTGCCACACCTGGTGGGCGCGCTGAAGGCCGGCTCGAAAGCTGATCTGCAAGTGATTCGCGAAGGTAAGCGCAAGAATGTCGAGTTGACAGTCGGCGCTATCCCGGATGAAGGCAAAGAGTTGGAAGCGCTGTCGAAATCGACCACCGAACGCAGCAGCAACCGGCTGGGTGTTTCCGTGGTCGAGCTGACGGATGAACAGAAGAAAGCTTACGACCTCAAAGGCGGCGTCGTCATCAAGGAAGTCCAGGACGGTCCTGCTTCTCTGATTGGCTTGCAGCCAGGCGATGTGATCACTCACCTGAATAATCAGGCAATCGGTTCCACCAAGGAGTTCACGGATATCGCCAAGGCGCTGCCGAAGAACCGCTCGGTGTCGATGCGGGTTCTGCGTCAAGGTCGCGCCAGTTTCATTACCTTCAAATTGGCTGAATAATCCGGTTGTCGGTTAAATAAAAAACCGCCTCGAAAGAGGCGGTTTTTTTGTACCTGTCTTGTTGTTTGATGAGCTGATCAGCCCATCATGTCCTTGATCATGCGCTCTTCCTCCATCAACTCACGTTGCCGTGCATCGATCCGCGATGACAGAGGGAAGTTGGTACCTGCCTTGCGCTTGGCGAAGTCCAGTTGCTGAATGGCCTGACGGTAATCCCCAACCAGGGCGAAATACTCGGCACGGGCCTGATGCAGGCCAATGATGTTGCCTGACAGACCGCGAGTCTCGGCCACCATGTACCAGACGTCGGGATCGTCAGGACGGCTCTTGAGCAGGGTCTCCAGTGCCTTTTCTGCGTCGGGCGCACGGTTTTGTTTGAGCAGCAGATCGACTCGCACCGAATTCAGTGGATAGTTACCGGGGTACTGCGTCAACATCCGGTCAACCCGGGACTGGGCGTCCGGCAGACGATTGTTGGTAATGTCCAGATCCACCTGCGCCAGGTTGTAGATGATCTCGTTCGGTGACTTGGCCAGCAGCAACTTGAGGTTTTCCCGTGCTTCATTCAACTGGCCGCCCTTGATCTGGGCGATGGCCAGGCCATAGCGAGCGACATCATTTTTCGGGTTTTCATCAAGCTGGGCGCGAAAGCGTTTGGCGCCCAGCCCTGTGGTTCCTTCATAGATCAATTGGACCCGCGCACGAATCAGTTGATAACGCATAGTGTCTTCGATGCCGCCAGGTTTTGCCTGTTCGGCGCGGTTGCGGGTGTCAGCGATCCGCGACTCGGTCACCGGGTGAGTCAGCAGAAACTCTGGTGGCTTGGCGTCAAAGCGGTATTGGCGGGCCAATCGTTCGAACATGCTCGGCATTGAACGCGGGTCGTAGCCGGCCTTTTCCAGATTGAGGATGCCGATGCGGTCAGCTTCCTGTTCGTTCTGGCGAGAGAAGCGCCGTTGTTCCTGAATGGCTGCCGCCTGTGTGCCCGCAATGGCCGCGATCCCGGCGTCGCCGGCGCCCGCTGCGGCAATTACGATCCCGGCCAGTAGCGCGGCCATCATCGGCACCTGCATGCGCTGTTGGGCTTCGACGCCACGGGCGAAGTGGCGCTGCGACAAGTGAGCCAATTCGTGAGCGAGTACCGAGGCGTATTCGCCTTCGGTCTGGGCATTGAGGAACAAGCCGCCGTTAACCCCGATAATGCCGCCCGGTGCTGCGAAGGCGTTGAGTTGCGGGCTGTTGATCAGGATGAACTCCAGGCGCCGGTCATTGACCTGGCTGGTCTCTACCAGCCGGTAGACGCTGGACTCGACGTAGTCCTTGAGCTGTGGATCGTTAAGCTGGGAGACCTGGCTGCGCAATAGTGCCAGCCAGGCACGGCCCAACTGGTATTCCTGTTGCGGCGAGACGATGGCAGAACTGGCGTCGCCGAGTGACGGCAGGTCGTCGGCGAAGCTCGGTGAGGCGAGCAGGCAAGCGAGCGTCAGCAGGGTAGGGCGCAAAAAAGTCATGCACAAAGCCTTAGTCGACAAAGACCTTACTGTAGCCGGACACTACGCTTCGGACCAGATATTCTAGCCGCTCGACCACCTGACCCCGGAGTGATGCAATGACCGACGCTGTAGCCCATGACGCCGAGCTCGACGCCCGCGGCCTGAATTGCCCCTTGCCGTTGCTCAAGGCCAAGCTGGAGCTCAATCGACT
Organism: Pseudomonas sp. Ma2-10; assembly: GCF_054330215.1. NCBI lineage: Bacteria > Pseudomonadati > Pseudomonadota > Gammaproteobacteria > Pseudomonadales > Pseudomonadaceae > Pseudomonas > Pseudomonas sp. Ma2-10. The sequence continues at coordinate 39,033 of NZ_JBTEYL010000018.1, forward strand.
GGCCAGCGGCGCAGTGCTGAAGGTAATCGCCACCGATGCGGGCTCGCAGCGCGATTTTCGCACCTTTGCCCGATTGGCCGGTCATACGCTGCTTCGTGAAGAAGATGAAGCGGGTGTTTACCGCTACTGGTTGAAAAAAGCCTGAATTGTGCTGCGTTCGTTTCTAAGGATTATTGATGTTCAAAGTGTTACGCGACTGGATTCAGCGCTACTTCTCTGATGAAGAGGCCGTTGTGCTGGCGGTCCTGCTGTTTCTGGCGTTTACCGCCGTGCTAACGCTGGGCGGCATGCTTGCGCCAGTGCTGGCCGGGATGGTGCTGGCGTATCTGATGCAAGGGTTGGTCGTCACCCTCGAACGCCTGCGCATGCCGGGCGGGGTGGCGGTGGGGTTGGTCTTTGCGTTGTTCATGGGGCTATTGCTGGTGTTCATCGTGGTTGTGGTGCCGTTGCTCTGGCATCAGTTGATTACGCTGTTCAACGAGTTACCCGGCATGCTCGCCAAATGGCAGTCGCTGTTTTTGCTGCTGCCCGAACGCTATCCGCATCTGGTGTCCGACGAGCAGGTGCTGCAGGCCATCGAAGTGGCGCGGGGCGAGATTGGCAAGTTCGGTCAGTGGGCGCTGACGTTTTCGCTGTCGAGTCTGCCGCTGCTGGTGAACATCATGATCTACCTGGTGTTGGTGCCGATCCTGGTGTTTTTCTTTCTAAAGGACCGGGAGATGATCGGTCAGTGGGTGCGTGGTTACTTGCCCCGTGAGCGGGCGCTGATCACCCGCGTCGCCCACGAGATGAACCGCCAGATAGCCAATTACATTCGCGGCAAGGTCATCGAGATTTTTATTTGCGGTGGCGTAACCTACATCGGCTTCGTTGTTCTGGGCCTCAACTACGCGGCGCTGCTGGCATTACTGGTGGGCGTGTCGGTGGTGGTGCCTTACGTCGGCGCAGTGGTGGTGACCGTGCCGGTCATGCTGATTGCCCTGTTCCAGTGGGGCTGGAGCGATCAGTTCATCTATTTGATGGCGGTCTACGGGATCATCCAGACGTTGGACGGCAACGTGCTGGTGCCGCTGCTGTTCTCGGAGGCGGTCAATCTGCATCCGGTGGCGATCATCTGCGCGGTATTGTTGTTTGGCGGGCTGTGGGGCTTTTGGGGCGTGTTCTTTGCGATTCCGCTAGCAACCCTGTTCAAGGCTGTACTGGACGCGTGGCCGCGCAAAGAGCCGGTGGTGGCGCCGTTGTTGTGAGGCGTCTGTGGGAGCGGGCTCCCACAGACGCCAACGATCAGGCTTTGTTTAACGCCTGAGCGGCAGCCAGAACAGCATCCACATGGCCCGGCACCTTCACGCCACGCCATTCCTGACGCAGCACACCATCCTTGTCGATCAGGAACGTGCTGCGATCAACGCCCATGTATTCCTTGCCATAGAGTTTTTTCAGCTTGATCACGTCGAACTGCTGGCAGAGTGCTTCTTCCTTGTCGCTGATCAGCTCGAAGGTGAACGCCTGCTTGGCCTTGAAGTTTTCGTGTGATTTAAGGCTGTCGCGGGACACGCCAAAGACTTCGGTATTGGCGGCTTTAAAGGCGTCGAGTTGGTCACGAAAGCCCTGGCCCTGAGTGGTGCAGCCTGGCGTGCTGTCCTTCGGATAGAAGTAAATCACCACCTGCTTGCCTTTGAGGCTCGCGAGGCTGACGGTCTGCCCGCTGGTGGCGGGTGCTTCGAAGTCGGCAACCGGTTGGTCGATGGCAACGGCCATGAAAGCTTCCTTACATTGGGTTTTGTGGGCGCCACGGTTCGATCAGGGCATCCAGGTTCAACGCGTCGGCGAAATCCAGGAACTGATCGCGCAGCCAGCTGATTTGCACACCGGCCGGCAAGGTCACGGTAAACGTGGCATTGAGCATGGTGCCGCCGGTTTGCGGGGCCTGATAGGTGTCGCAGGTCAGGTTCTCCAGCTCGACGTTGTGGTCCATGAAGAACTGACACAGCTCGTTAATGATGTCCGAGCGGTAAGCCGAGCTGACATAAGCGACGTATGGCAGGGCTTGGGGACGATTCTCCAGCGCTGCGCTGCGCACCACATTGACCGTAAAGGCGTGTTTTTTTGCGAGGGTCGGCAGGCTGCCTTCGAGGCGCGCCAGGGCGTCCCAGCTACCGGAGATCTCGAGGATCAACGCGCTGCACTCGCCATGACGCGTCAGGCGAGAGGTGACCACGGCGCAGCGGTTTTCATGGCTGGCGCGGCACAGGACGTTAGTCAGCTCCATGGGGTTGGCGCCGAGGGCACTGATGACAAGGAATTGTTCGCGAACTGTGGGGGTGGACATGCAACATTCCTAAAGCGATGAGCGGTCGATACTTCTACGGGCTTTTTTTACCGGGAGCGAGCCTGCGGATGCGAATTCAAAAAACCCGAGCCGCAAGGTTGCAACGTGCTCCAGAGTGGCAAGAGCGAGGGGTGGCAACGCTGGATCGGGGCTTGTGATGCCGAAAATGGAGGCTGGAACCCGGCGTACGAGCTTATCAGTACCGATCAAAGTCTGGAGGGTAGCGAAAAGCGGCGCCAAGGGGAATGGCAGCAGCGCAGTACTTCGCTTGTACAAGCATCTTGGCGCCAGTACCATTACCGCTCTCTTTTTCCGGCAGGAGCGGTTGCATGATTGCGGGCAGTATGGTGGCACTGGTCACACCCATGGATGCACAAGGTCGTCTCGACTGGGACAGCCTGAGCAAACTGGTGGACTTTCACCTGCAAAACGGCACCCACGCCATCGTGGCGGTCGGCACTACAGGTGAATCGGCCACCCTTGACGTGAACGAACACATCGAAGTGATTCGTTACGTGGTGAAGCAGGTTGCAGGGCGCATTCCGGTGATTGCCGGTACTGGCGCCAACTCGACACGCGAAGCCATCGAGCTGACCACCAATGCGAAGACCGCTGGCGCCGACGCTTGCCTGCTGGTGACACCGTATTACAACAAACCGACCCAGGAAGGCTTGTACCAGCACTTCAAAGCCATCGCCGAAGCCGTCGACATCCCGCAGATTCTATATAACGTGCCCGGCCGTACGGCGTGCGACATGCTGGCTGAAACCGTGATCCGCCTGTCGACCGTGAAAAACATCATCGGCATCAAGGAAGCCACCGGCGACCTGGCCCGTGCCAAGGCCATCATCGATGGTGTGAGCAAAGACTTCCTGGTGATCTCTGGGGACGATGCCTCCGCAGTCGAGCTGATTCTGCTTGGCGGCAAGGGCAACATCTCGGTGACCGCCAACGTTGCGCCGCGCGACATGGCCGACCTGTGCAACGCTGCTCTGAAAGGCGATGCCGTGACGGCCCGCGCGATTCACGAAAAGCTGATGCCGCTCAATAAAACCCTGTTTATCGAATCCAACCCTATCCCCGTGAAATGGGCACTGCATGAAATGGGCTTGATGCCGGACGGTATCCGTCTGCCGCTCACCTGGCTCAGTGCTGCCTGTCACGAACCGCTGCGGCAGGCCATGCGCCAGTCCGGCGTCCTGGTTTAATTGAGGAAGTACTACGCATGAAGCGATTGGCCGGACTTTCCGCACTTGCCTTGATCATCTCCAGCACCAGTGGCTGTGGATGGGTCTGGGGCCCGGAAGGTTATTTCCGTGACCGCGGTAGCGATTACCTGGAAGCTCAACAAACTGCACCCATGCAACTGCCGTCGGATGTCAGCACCGCCAAACGTCTGGATCCGCTGTTGCCAATCCCGCGCAACGTGGCCGATGACACCGCCAAGGGCGAGTACATCGTTCCTCGCCCACAACCGTTGTCAGCAGCGGCTGACGCCAGCGCCTATTCCCTGCAAAAGACCGGTGATTCGCGTTGGATCGTCGCTCAGAACCCGCCAGCCGAAGTCTGGCCAGTGGCCGTGCAGTTCTTCCAGGACAACGGTTTCCGTCTGGACGAACAGCGTCCGCAAACCGGCGAATTCACCACCACCTGGCAGCATTCCGACGAACTGTCCGCCGCGATGGCCAAGCGTCTGAGCGCAGCCGGTGTCGGCGCTGACAGCGAAACCCGCGTGCGGGTCCGCATCGAGCCAGGCGTGCAGCGCAACACCAGTGAAGTCTACGTGGTCAGCGCCGAGCGTCCTGCCGGTAGCACCTCCGACGTGGCCTTCACCAACCGTTCGGTCAACACTGGCCTGGACGCTGCACTGATCGACGACATGCTCGCCAGCATGAGCCGCATCTCGGAGAAGGGCGGTTCGGTCTCCATGCTGGCGTCGCGTGACTCTGATGCGCCAAGTCGTGTCAGCCTGAGCGAAGACGGCAGCGGTAACCCTGTCCTGAACGTCGGCACCGACCTGAATCGTGCCTGGTCGAGCGTCGGTCGTGCGCTGGAGCAGGGCGAATGGCGCGTAGAAGACATCAACCGCAGTCTGGGTCTGTACTACATCAACTTGGCCGAAAAAGCCGAGAAGAAGGACGAGAAGCCAGGTTTCTTCAGCAGTCTGTTCGGCAGTGCGCCGAGCAAGGAAGAAGTTGAAGCCCGTGCCGAACGTTTTCAGGTTCGCCTGAGCAAGGTGGGTGACAACGTCCAGGTCACCGTCGAGAAGAACATCAACACCGTAGCGCCGGCTGACGTGGCGCGTAAAGTGTTGAGCGTGATTCAGGACAACCTGGGCTGATCACATGCGTTTTGCCGTTCTCGGCAGCGGTAGCCAGGGGAACGGCACGCTGATAGCCAGCGCTGACACGTATGTGCTGGTGGATTGTGGTTTCTCCCTGCGAGAAACCGAAAAACGCCTGCTGCGCCTGGGTGTGAACCCTGCGCAGCTGAGCGCGATACTCGTGACCCACGAACATGCCGACCACGTGCATGGCGTGGGTTTACTGTCTCGGCGCTACAATCTGCCTGTCTACCTCAGTCGCGGCACCCTGCGCGGGATGCGCAAACCAATTGAACCGGCCGGCCTTCTGGCCGGCGGCGAGCAACTGCAGATCGGCGCACTGAGCATCGGCGTCATTGCCGTGGCCCATGATGCACAGGAGCCGACGCAATACGTCTTCAGTGACGGTGAGCGACGTTTCGGCCTGTTGACCGACCTGGGCTCGTATTGCAACAAGGTGCTGGACGGCTATCGGGATCTCGATGCGTTGATGATCGAGTCCAACCATTGCCGTGACATGCTGGCTCGCGGTCACTACCCGTACTTTCTCAAGCAGCGGGTAGGCGGTGAGCTGGGGCATTTGAACAACCATCAGGCGGCATTCCTGGTGTCCGAGTTGGGCTGGCAAGGCCTGCAACACCTGGTCCTGGCCCATCTGAGCAGCAAGAACAACCTGCCGCAGCTGGCCCGGCAATGTTTTGTCGACACCCTCGGGTGCGACCCGGACTGGCTGCAACTGGCCGATCAAGATTCAGGGCTCGACTGGCGACACATCGCCTAGCCCACCTACTTAGCAAGCGGAGCCCATCATGGAAAAACGTGAAGAACTCTACCGCGGCAAAGCCAAATCGGTTTTCAAGACCGACGACGCTGACCGCTTGATCCTGCTGTTTCGCAACGACACTTCGGCGTTCGACGGCAAGCGCATCGAGCAGCTCGACCGCAAAGGCATGGTGAACAACAAGTTCAACGCCTTCATCATGCAGAAACTCGAAACAGCCGGCGTGCCGACCCAATTCGACAAACTGCTGGGCGACAATGAATGCCTGGTGAAGAAGCTCGACATGATCCCGGTCGAGTGCGTCGTGCGTAACTACGCTGCTGGCAGTCTGGTCAAGCGTCTGGGTGTCGAAGAGGGCATGAAGCTCAATCCGTACACCTTCGAGCTGTTCCTGAAGGACGACGCCAAGGGCGATCCGTTCATCAACGAATCCCACGTCGTGGCATTCGGTTGGGGCACTGCCGAGCAACTGGTTCGTATGAAAGAACTGTCGCTCAAGGTCAACGAAGTCTTGAGCAAGCTGTTTGACGACGCCGGCCTGTTGCTGGTCGACTTCAAACTGGAATTCGGCGTGTTCTCCGACGGCTCCATCGTCCTGGGCGACGAATTCAGCCCGGACGGCTGCCGTCTGTGGGACAAGGCCACCGGCAAGAAAATGGATAAAGACCGCTTCCGTCAGGGCCTCGGTGACGTCATCGAAGCCTACGAAGAAGTCGCCAATCGTCTGGGCGTACCGCTTTAATCGACGCAAGCATCTGATAGCACGGAAAAATTTCGCTTAGGGGGTTCGCTTCCGGCAAAAGTGTTGTTATGATGCGCGCCGTTGGAGAGATGCCAGAGTGGCCGAATGGGACGGATTCGAAATCCGTTGTACCTTCACCGGTACCTAGGGTTCGAATCCCTATCTCTCCGCCATTATTGAATAAGACTAAGCCCCTGAAATTTTTAAAGATTTCAGGGGCTTTTTCGTTTCTGGCGTTTCGTTTAGGGCAAATTTGCCGCTTGTTTTCTCGGCGAGCGGTACGACTTTCTCGCGAAACACAGGCTGTGTCGCTCTTTGCTATCGAATCAGAACTCTCGCCTGGATCACCCACAATCCCAGCAAAGTCAGAGCAGCAAAGCCCCCACCCATCAAGAAGGTGCCTTGGAAGCCTACCGTGTCCCACAACGCCCCAGCGATGACGCTGGCCAGCAGTAAGGTCAACCCAGTCAACAGATTGAACATGCCAAATGCCGTCCCGCGCAGTTCAGCCGGCGCGCAATCGGCGATTAGGGCGGCGAATATCCCTTGGGTCAACCCCATGTGCAGCCCCCACAGAACGACGCCGACGACCAGGCCATCGATGCCCGGCGCGAACGCCAGAGTCAGGTCGGCCGCAATCAGCAATATCAGGCCTGCGCCGAGCACTGCTACGCGGCTGACACGATCAGACAAGGCTCCGGCGGGATAAGCTGACAGTGAGTACGCCACCCCCATCAGCACGAGCACCGCTGGCGCCCACATCGGCGAGAGCCCGACGGCCTGACCTCGCAGAATCAGAAAGGCTTCGCTGAAACGCGCCAGGGTGAACACGGCAGCGACACCGACCACCCACCAGTAGCCCACGCCCAGTCGGGCTAACTCCCGCCGGCTCAAAGGCGCACGCACCCGGTGCGTCCCGTCCCCTTGTTTGGGCTCATGGACGAACACCAGCAGCACCGCGACGGCGAGGAAGGCCGGGATGACGGCCACCCAGAACACAGTCTGGAAGTGGTTCGCGGTTAGCCACATCAATCCGATCGCCATCAACGGCCCCAGGAATGCACCAACGGTATCCAGCGTTTGACGCAGGCCGAAAGCGGCTCCCCGTATCGCGGGCGGCGTGATGTCGGCCACCAACGCATCGCGCGGGGCGCCGCGAATACCTTTGCCAATGCGGTCGATAAAGCGAGCCCCGATCAGCCAGTCCAGCGAGCCCGCCAAAGGAAAGATCGGTTTGGACAGTGCCCCCAATCCATAGCCCAGCGCCGCGAGCAGTTTGCGCTTGCCCAATCGGTCGCTGAGAGCCCCGGAGAATACCTTGGTGATCGAGGCCGTAGCCTCGGCTATGCCTTCGATGAGGCCCACCGCCAGAACGGAGGTACCCAGTACTGTGACCATATAGAGCGGCAATAATGCATGGATCATCTCTGAGGAGATGTCCATCAGCATCGAGACGAAGCCCAACGCCCAGATGCCGCGAGGCATGGTGCGCCAGACGTTGCCGGTTGACGCCTTCTCGATTGGCGCAGTATCCGAAGTGCCACCTGGCTTGTCAGTGGTTTTCATCATGAGCCTCGAAAGCCTGTTTGTATAAGGCAGCTTAATAGCGCCTCGCGATTGCACATCAGCATTTTCTGGCTTTCGGTGTAACCCTGGTCATTAGCTATCATGCAATACAGAGCAAATCACCCGATGACGGGAGAATGCATGAACAGCTGGCGACGGATTTGGGTGTTTGTGAAGCTGGTGGCAGCATTTTCGGCATGCCTGGCCGTTGCTGTTCAGGCTTTTAGCTACCTGTTGGAAAGCCCTGATGCAGTGCAAATTCACCCTTTGAGCATTTTGGTTGTTGGACTGATTTTTGGCTTCATTACCTATGGAACCCTTTCATTGATTGAAAGGGCCGTACGGGGTTTTCTGCCGCATCCTGACCCGGCTCAAGCTCAAGCTCAAACAGAACTTGAGGAAGATGCCGTGCTGACGGAAGAACAGCCTTTGGCTCTGTCAGTTGATAATCCAACTCAGCAGAAAAATCAGTGAACAGTCGCGTCGGACTAGACAGCACCGCAGCGTAAGAAAAATATACCTCTTCAAGGGAAAAGTTACTCAGCGCAGTCACCCAATTTACCGTCCCCCGAATCTATTGGTCGTCCCTCCACTCAAGGCTGTATCTGCGAAACATCCCCTGACATTGAAAGACCCTGCGGCAAAAAAACCTCATCTACTCTCGTTTCGCAGGTCACTGATCTGCCGTCATCAGCAATCGCAAGGAGCGAGCAATGTATTTTGAGATTTACAGGCAAACCCGTGGCATCGCACAGACCGGCAAAGGTCAATGGCGGTGGCGTTTGAGGGCGGGAAACCATGAAACGATTGCCAGCGGGGAGGCTTACGTCAATAAGTCTGATTGTGTGCATGCCATCAGTTTGATCAAGGGGACTCACGATCAGACCCCGGTCAAGGAAATCTAGGCTTCAGGCGGCGAAGCTGCTCAGTCAGAGCGGCTTCGTTTCAACGGGCGGTCTTACGGTTATGAGTGCCGCTGCCTTAATCTGGTGTAAACGCACACTGCTTGAGTCGCATAGACGCCGATTGCGACACCTTCCTAAACTGTCAGCAGATTTGGGGAGCGGGGTCAGTGGATGAATCGTAACGAACTACGCAAGGCCGACATCAACCTGATGGTGGTGTTTGAAACGCTGATGCTTGAACGCAACGTCACCCGGGTGGCGGAGAAACTGTTCCTCGGCCAGCCGACCATCAGTGCGGCGCTCAATCGCTTGCGCACGATGTTCAACGACCCGCTGTTCATACGTGTCGGGCATCGTATGGAGCCAACGGCGCGGGCCGAGGAGATTATTCTGCATCTGTCTCCGGCACTGGATTCGTTGTCGGTGGCGTTGAGCCTGACCCATGATTTCGATCCCGCCAGCAGCACCATGACCTTTCGTATCGGGCTATCGGACGATGTCGAGTTTGGCCTGCTGCCGCCGTTGCTGCGAGCCTTGCGCCATGAAGCACCGAAGGTCGTGTTCGTGGTGCAGCATGTTGATTACTGGCGGATCCCGGATTTGCTGGCGTCCGGCGATATCACCGTTGGTATCAGCCAGACTCGCGGGCTGCCGGCCAACGCCAAGCGCAAGTTGTTGCGGCACATCCTGCCCAACGTTTTGCGCGCGGACGCATCGGACACACCGCTGACGCTCGATGAGTATTGCGCGCGACCACACGTGCTGGTTTCCCACACCGCCAATGTCAGTGGTTACGCCGATGAGTGGCTGGCAGAGATTGGTCGTACGCGCCAAGTCGTCCTTTCCGTGCCGCAATACAGCTCGCTACCGGCCTTACTCGCCGGGACCGATCTGATCGCCAGTCTGCCGGACTACGCCGCCGAAGCGATGGCGGCGTCCGGTCAGCTGTTCAAGGAGCCATTCCCGTTCAAGACGCCGACCCTGGATCTGTCCATGGTCTGGCTCAGTCATGTCGATACCGACCCCGCCGAGCGCTGGTTGAGGTCGCGGCTGGAGGCGTTCATGAGTGAACGTGCGCAGTTAGCACTGCCCGAGTGAGGGCAGCGCTGTGTTATATGTACGGCCTTTCTGCCCACTTTCAGGAACTCAGTCATGCCTCACCTGCACATGGAATACACCGCCAACCTGCCCGAGCTCAATGCTGAGGTGGCGTTGATCCGGCTCAACAATGCGTTGGTGGCTTCCGGTCAGTTCGCTGCCGAATACGACATCAAGAGCCGAGCGGTGAGGGTTGAGACGTTCAAGGTCGGCACGGTGTCAGGTGAGCGAGCCTTTGTGCATGTGAAACTGGCACTGTTGAGCGGTCGCTCACCGCAGATCAAGAAGCAGTTGTCCGAAAGTTTGCTGGCTGTGGTGCAGGAACTGTGTGATTGGCCGACGGACATTGAAGTCCAGTTGGCCGTGGAAATCCTCGACATCGATCGGGACTCCTACACCAAGATTGCCATCAATAACTGAGTTTCAGGCCATCTCCTGCTCGGTGCAGGCCTTGACCACTTGCTCGCGCAGCCAGGTGTTGGCGTTGTCCTGATCGACATTTTGGCTCCACTGCATGTCTAGGCTGAAACCCGGCAAGCCGTTGGGCGCTTCGCAATGATTGAAGATCGTGTGGTTGGCCAGCAACTGTTGGATACGCCGAGGCAGGGTCAGGATGAAGTCGGTGCCGGTGATCATCTTCAGTGCCGCGCTGTAGCTGTTGGCGCGCGCGACGATCTGCCGTTTTTGCGCCTGCTGCGCCAGCCAGCCGTCGACCATGTTGGTGGTGGAAGTCCAGGGTGTCGGGAACACGTGCCGGCGTTCGACAAAGGCTTGCAGGCTTAAACGCGGCTCCGGCGGTGTGGCGCGTTTATCGAAGACACAGACCAGGTCGTCCTCCAGCAGCATCCGGGATTTGAAATCGCCGTGACTGCGATGAAAGTTCGGGGCGAAGCAAATCACCAGGTCGAGGCTGCCATCGCGCAGTTCTTCGGCCGGGATGTCGGTTTCGAACTTGTGCATGTTGACCATGACCGGCAGGTCAGCGAAATCGAAGCTTTTCAACAGACGCGGCAGGATCAACTGCTCGAAGTATTCAGGTGCGCAGATATTGAAGGTGACTGGTTGCAGGGTGGGGTCGAATGCTGGCGCACCGGCGTGACACAGATTGATGCTTTCGAGGATCTTCAGCACGTGGGCGTACATGGTGCTGGCTTTGTAGGTGGGGCGCATGCCCGCGCGGGTATTGATGAACAGTTCGTCTTCGAAACTGGTGCGCAGCTTTTTCAGGCAGTAACTCACGGTGGACTGGCTGACGCAGAGTGCCTCGGATACGCCCGTGACGCTGCTTTGCTCATACACGGCGATAAATACCATGAGGTCCTGCATATCGAGCTTTCTAAGCAAGTTACTGTTCAACATCCGTTTCGTCTCGCTGTGCTCCTTGCGCTGGCTGTGCGCAAACTAGTGCGAGTGATCCTAACGGAACGATGGTGCCAGGAGAATGCCTTGTAGGAGTTTTCGTGGAAAGTTGTGGGGAAGTTCCAGAGGCCTTCAGCCCTGAACGGCTGCAGGCACCCCACGGCGGCTGGACATCAGCAGTGCCCACATACCGACTCCCACCAGCAGCGCGCCGAGGATTTCCAGCGGCAGTGGCGACTGACGTAACCAGAACCAGTGAAACAATGTGAGGAACAGCGTGCTGAGGTAAATGTAGGACATGACCGAGGAAGGGGCGATAACGCCGATGGCCCGATGCAGCAACCAGAAGGTCGCCAGCGTGGCGAACACCGCCAGGTAAATCAGCCACCAAAAATCGCTCGCGGTCAGCAATGACCCCGATCGCCAGCCGCCGCTGAGCCCACAGAATGTCAGCAGAAACAGCGCGCCGAACAGCATGTTCCAGAACGTCATGCCCACCGGTCCACGACCCTTGAGGCTGCTGGCCTTGAGTCGTTGACTCAGGGGCGAGTAGAGCGCCATCGCCAGACAACCGACGCCATACACCGCCACTGCATACAGCGAAGGCAGCTCACCAGGGCTTGCGCCTTTCAACACCAGCAAAACGGCCCCGGCAGCGGCAATCAGCATCGGCAGCACCCGCTGTTTCAGGTTGCTGTCGGGCATCAATACGGCTTCGAACAGCAATGTCAGCAGTGGCACCCAGGTGAACATCGTTCCGGTATTGACGGCCGAGGTGTAACGCAGTGCCTCGAACAGCGAGCCAAAATACACCGCCAGCAGCAAGCCGAGCACGGCATGGCCGAACAGTCCGCGGGCGGTCATCGTGGTATCGCCTTTGATCAGCAGCAGCGACAAAAACACCAAGGCGCAGAACAGCAGACGCAAGCCGGTCAGCAGGATCGGGTCGATGGCCTGGCTGACCTGTGCTGCGGCAGAAAACGATGCAGCGATCAACAGTGCCCAGAGCAGCATGCCGACGTGAGCGGCGGCGAAACCGGTGTGTTTCATGATGTGGGTTCCTGGGTCAGTGAATGTGTTGAGCGTAATGCCGCGGATCGAAGCGCAAGACCATCAGGATCATCAGTGCCATAACGCCGGTCAGTGACCACCAGGCCCATTCGAAGCTGCCGAGCTGATCGCGGATTATCCCGGCAATCAGCGGCGAGAGACCGGCGATCAGGTAGCCGATGCCTTGCACGAACGCGGTCAGGCCACCGGCACGCTGGGGATTGTCCAGATGATCCAGGGACACGATCAGGCTCATCGGGAACAGTCCGCCGATGCCGAGCCCTAGCAGACATGGCCACAACAGAGTCAGGTGTTGCGGGCTGAGAATAAGCCCGCAGAAACCGGCCATGATCAGCGCCAGCAACACCATCAGCACCACGCGCCGGTCAGGGCTGCGGTTGGCGATGGCGGGTGTCAGCAGGCCAGACAACACTTCCATGGCGGTCAGGAAACCCAGCAGCAACCCGGCGTTTTGTTCGCTCCAACCCCTTTCCACGTAGTACGGCGCCAGCCAGGCCAGCACACAGGTGTAGGACGCCGTGCCCAGGCCGAAGAAGATTGCGAGTAACCAGGCGCGGGAATTGCCGAAGAAGGAGCCATTGCGTTGCGTCTGAGCAGGCTGCGTTGGCATCCGTTCACGTTGCATGCACCAAAACAGTAGCGCTACCAGCGCCAGCGCCGCCCAGATCGCCAGGCCTACGCGCCAGCTACCAGTGCGGATCATCACCAGCGGCGCAAATGACGCCGCAATCGCTGCGCCGCCCATGATCGACGTGACGTAGAGCCCCATGCACACGGAAACGTTGTCGCTGAAGCGGGATTTGATCAGCGTCGGTATCAATGCCTGGATCAGCGCGATACCGATACCCGCCAGCACGGCGCTGAGGATCAGTTCGGCCGCCGAATCGAGGAATAACCGCGACACCGTGGCCGCGCCGATGATCAGTAGCGAGAGCGCCACGGTGCGTTGTTCGCCGATTCGTTGGCTGACGCCCAGCCCAAAGAACATCGCCAGCCCCATCGCCATCACTGGCAGCATGGTCAGCAGCGAGGCCAGGCTGAAACTCAGTGCAATGTCGCCGCGAATCGCCGACAGCAAAGGGCCAACGGCGGCCATGGATGGCCGCAGGTTCAGGGCGACCAGGATGATGCTGAACATCAGCCATAGGGCGGGGCGGGAGGTTGCGCGAACGTTTTCCATCGGTCGGACCTTGAATGACAAGGAGCCGATTAGGCGCGCGAGGCCTGCGGGCCGCAAATCAGAAAGTCTGGAGCAGTATTTAGAAATTAAATAGCTCTGCTGCGCCGTGAAACCTTATGTGAATGTTTAGCCAGCCCACAACCAAAGTTCTTCAAATCCTGATTTAACGACTTAACCTCCCGTGTGACGCTGCGGCTCATCTGTTTCCTGCGGTTATTTCTATGGACGGTTGTCCCGTTGCACTTCCCTGCGAACTAGCCTTTTGGGCGCTGTGGCACTGCCGTCACGCGCGTCCACCGGATGTCTGCATTTCCCGTTGATTGTTCTTACAGGTCCCGCGCTATGCGCCGGGATCAAACCGGCGGCGCCTGTGCGTTTGCCTGACGCGGAAATAAGAGAATTCCCATGAATGTTGCCACGACATCTTTTGCCTCCAAGCAAGAAGCCCTGACCTTTCTGGAACAGAACCCGGATATCGAGATGTTCGAGTTGTTCATCCTCGACAACAACGGTGTACCGCGGGGCAAGTTGCTGCATCGGGATGAACTGCTGGCGGTGTACGACAGCGGGCGGCCATTGCCGAGCACCATTCTTGGCCTGACCATCAACGGCGATGACGTGGAAAACTCCGGCCTGGTCTGGGACGTGGGCGATATCGACTGCCGGGCGTACCCGATCAGCGGCAGTTTGACGCGCATGCCATGGCGGCTGATTCCTACGGCGGCGGTGCAGGTCAGCATGCACCCGAAGGAGGGGATGCCCGCGACGATTGCCGATCCACGGCATCTGCTGGCGAACGTCATCGAAGGCTTGCAGGCCGATGGTTATTACCCGGTGATGGCGGCGGAGCTGGAGTTCTACCTGCTGGATCAGCAGCGCGACAGCAACGGTCGACCGCAACCGGCGCGGGATGTCGATGACGGGCGGCCGCGAGGGACTCAGGTTTACGGATTGCGTGAACTGGAACAGATCGAGCCGTTTCTGGCCGACCTCTATAGCGCCTGCAAACTCCAGGGCATTCCGGCGCGCACGGCGATTTCCGAATACGCGCCGGGGCAAGTGGAAATCACCCTCGAACACCGCACTGACGCCTTGCAGGCGATGGACGAAGCGGTGCGCTACAAACGGCTGGTCAAGGGCGTGGCGCACAAGCACGGGATGACGGCGTGCTTCATGGCCAAACCGTTCGATGACCTAGCAGGCACGGGCATGCACATGCACGTCAGCCTGGCGGACAAGGACGGCAACAACCTGTTCGCCAGCGAAGCTCCGGACGGTACGCCGTTGCTCAAACAGGCGGTCGGCGGGATGCTCAGTACGCTGCTCGATTCATTGCTGCTGTTTTGTCCGAACGCCAACTCTTACCGTCGCTTTCAGACCAACAGCTATGCGCCGCTGGCACCCACGTGGGGCGTGGACAATCGCACCGTGAGTTTGCGCGTGCCCGGCGGGCCGGCGTTTTCCCGGCATATTGAACACCGTATCTGTGGCGCCGACGCCAACCCGTATCTGGCGGCCGCGGCGATTCTGGCCGGGATCCATCGCGGTATACGTGAACAACTCGATCCTGGCGCGCCGGTGGAGGGCAATGGGTACGCCCAGGCCACGGAACTGTTGCCGACGGACTGGCTGACCACGTTGCGAGCGCTGGAAGGTTCGAGCTGGGCACGGGAAGCGTTCGGCGGTGAGTTCCTCGGCGTGTACCTGGCGGTAAAATGTGCCGAGTATCGACAGTTCATGGGCGAAGTCGGCGAGCAGGACTGGCGCTGGTATTTGAATCAAGCTTGAACAGAACCTGAACCGTTCTCAAATAAGTTAAAAGTTTTGGCCTAGTGCCATGAGCCAACTAATCGTTGGCTTATTTTTCACAAAAAATTGATGGTTGGCTGCCTAAGATCAGTGCTCTCTCGGGCAATGAAATTTTCACATTTGCCGAAGGCACCTCTTTTCAGGAACAGCCGATCATCATGTTGAAGATTAAAGCCTTGCGCCCCGAGTGGGTGACACTGATTGCCAGCACCTTTCTATTAATGGGCTTCAATCCTGTTCTCTGGCAGCACCTGTTCGAAATCACGGCATCTGACGGTAAAGGTATCGTCATGCGTCTGGCTTTTGGCTTGATGGTTCTGGCTGCCTTCAACACGGTGCTGACCTTGTTGGCGTTCCGGCCTGTGCTCAAACCGGTCTTGACCCTGATCTTTATGATCAGCGCCGGGGTGACGTACTTCATGAGCCAATATGGTGTTTTGATTGACACCGGGATGTTGCGTAACTTTGCTCAAACTAATGCGACGGAAGTACGTGACTTACTCTCGATAAAATTGCTTGTTTATATTGTTTTGCTCGGTATTTTGCCATCATTTTTATTGTGGAAGACGCCGGTTAGTTACCGTCGCTGGCACCGTGAGCTGCTCAGTAAAGTTCTGGTGAGCGTCGCATCAGTTGCGGTGATCGGTGGTGTCGCACTGGTTAATTATCAAGGCTTGTCTTCATTGTTTCGCAATCACCATGAGTTGCGCCTGATGGTGGTGCCGAGCAACTACATTGGCGCCTCGGTCGGCTATCTGCGTGAGCAGGTCGCGTCTGCGCGGCAACCCTTCGTCACGTTGGGTGAAGATGCCCAGCGAAACCCCGCCTTGCAAACCCATGGCCGCAAATCCCTGACCGTGCTGGTGGTGGGCGAAAGTGCCCGGGCCGAGAACTTCGGCATTCTGGGATATGGCCGTGACACCACCCCCAAACTGAGTAAAGAAGCCGGCCTGATCGCGTTCACCGACGTGCATTCCTGCGGGACGGAAACAGCCGTGTCGGTGCCGTGCATGTTCTCCGACATGGGCCGCAAGGATTACAGCGCCAGCAAGGCAAAGAACCAGGAAGGCCTGCTGGATGTACTCAAACGCGCGGGGCTCGACGTGATCTGGCGCGATAACCAATCGGGCTGCAAGGGCACTTGCGATCGGGTCACCCTAGATGACGTCAGTAACCTGAAAGACCCGGTACTGTGCGCCAATAGCGAATGCCGCGATGAAATCCTGCTGCAGGGGTTGCAGCACTTCATCGATACCCTGGATAAAGACACGGTACTGGTGTTGCACCAGATGGGCAGTCACGGTCCGGAATACTTCAAGCGCTACCCGAAAGAATACGAGCGCTTTACCCCGGTTTGTGAAAGCAACGCCCTGAACAATTGCAGCCGCGAAAGTATCATCAATGGCTACGACAACACCCTGGTGTATACCGATCACGTGCTGTCCACCCTGATCGATTTGTTGCGTAACAATCAGGACAAAGTCGATACCGCGATGCTCTATCTGTCGGACCACGGCGAATCCCTGGGCGAGTACAACTTGTTTCTGCATGGCACGCCTTACATGCTGGCACCGGAACAACAAAAACATGTCGCGATGTTCGCCTGGTTTTCCGACAACTATCAAAAGTCGCTCTCAGTGGACACCCACTGCCTGCAACTGAGTCGCCAGAAGCCCTTGAGCCAGGACAACCTGTTCCATTCGATGCTCGGTTTGCTGGAGGTCAAGAGCAAGGTCTACAACCAGGACTTGGATATGTTTGCCGGATGTCGCGGCGCGGTGACCGACGGCGTGTTGGCCAAAGAGTGAGTGCTTCAACCTTCTTTTAACGCACCCGCCGCTAACCTGCGGTGGGTTAGAGTTTTCCCCTAGAGCCATTGCACATGTCCGCTCAACCCCTATCCGCCATCGAGCTTGAGATCGCCCGGCGCTACGATCAGGAGCACGCCCGCGTCTGTCTTCAGCCGCGATCGCGTGGCCTGGCAGGGCGGTTGACGTTCTGGCGTGACGAGCAACTGGTGCGTAATGCGCTCAAGGCTGCTGGCGAGCCGGGCCTGGTTCTCGATTTGGCCTGCGGTGTCGGGCGCTTCTGGCCAGTACTGGCTGAGCATGCAAACCGGGTGATTCTCGCAGCCGACCCGTCGCAGGACATACTCGATCATGCCCGCACTCACCATCCGCAGAATCTGCTGAAACGGGTCAAGACCTTTCAGAGTTCAGCATTCACCATTGGCTTGTCGGCGAATGCGGTTGACTGCATTTTTTGCATGCAACTGTTTCAACACATCGCCTGCCCCGAGCATCGCTTGGCCATGCTTAAGGAGTTCTATCGGGTCAGTCGCGATACGGTGATTGTGGCGGTACGGCTTGATGCTCATTTCAAAGGCCGATGCACGGGTGAACCGGGTGTTGCGGCCCGACCGTTGGCCAACAAGGCCGACGTGGAAGCCGAGTTCAAGCGCGCAGGTTTGCACGTGCTCAGTCATCAGGACTTCCTGCCCGGCTGTGCGCGGATGCGCGTCTACGTACTGCGTAAGGCCGGCTAGTCTCCGCTTGTCAGACATTTCTTGCTGTTTGGCAGGCATTTTCGCTAAAGCTCTTGTTCAGTGGATGCGCGGAAATCGCCGGGGGCGATATATACTGCGCGCCATTCTTCAAGGGAGAGCCGTGTGGCCATCGATATTCACTGGATTCGCGACAACGATAGCCTCGGTCAGTTTTGCGCCGAGTGGCAACAGCTGCCATTCGTTGCCCTCGACACCGAATTCATGCGGGTCGACACCTTTTATCCGATCGCAGGCCTGCTGCAGATCGGTGATGGCGTACGCGCTTACCTGATTGATCCACTGAGCATCGATAACTGGCAGCCGCTGGCCGCGTTGCTGGAAAATCCGGCCGTGGTCAAAGTCGTCCATGCGTGCAGCGAAGACCTCGAAGTCCTGCTGCGCCTGACCGGCAGCCTGCCGGCCCCGTTGTTCGACACTCAGTTGGCCGGCGCTTACCTGAACCTCGGTTTTTCCATGGGGTACTCGCGGCTGGTGCAGGAAGTGCTCGGCATCGACCTGCCCAAGGGCGAGACCCGTTCCGACTGGCTGCAACGTCCACTTTCCGACACCCAAATCAGCTACGCCGCCGAAGATGCTTTGCACTTGGCGGAAGTTTTCGTACAGCTTCGTCCGAAACTATCTGACGACAAGTACGCTTGGGTCTTGGAAGACGGCGCCGAGCTGGTGGCCAACCTGCGCCGCGAGGTTGATCCGTATGAGGTCTATCGCGAAGCCAAGCTGGCCTGGAAGCTCTCCCGTGCCCAACTCGTCGTATTGCGTGAACTGTGCGCCTGGCGCGAGCGCGAAGCCCGCGCCCGTGATCTGCCGCGCAACCGCATCGTGCGTGAGCATTCCCTGTGGCCGCTGGCGCGTACTCAGCCGGATAACCTCGGCGCGTTGGCGAAAATCGAAGACATGCACCCGCGTACCGTGCGTCAGGATGGCGAGTTTCTGCTTGATCTGATCAAACGCTCAGGCAGTGTGTCGCCTGATCAATGGCCGGCTGCAGTGCCGGAGCCGTTGCCGGTGGACGCCGCCACGCGGGTCAAACAGCTGCGTGCGATCGGCCAGGCCGAAGCCGAGCGCCTGAACATTGCGCCAGAGCTGATGCTACGCAAGAAAACCCTGGAAGCGCTGCTCAAGAGCGGCTATCCCAACGGTCCTTACCAATTGCCTGATTCGCTGCGTGGCTGGCGCCGCGAATTGATGGGCCAGGCGCTGCTCGACAGCCTGGCCACCGCCGGAGAACAGCTTTGAAACGTATTTGCTCCATCTATCGAAGCTTGAAGAAAAACGAGATGTACCTCTATGTGCTCAAAAGCGATGCACTGGAGCGCGTCCCGGAAAGTTTGATGGCCGCCTTCGGCAAGCCGCATCACGCCTTCGACCTGGTACTGACCCCCGAGCGTAAACTGTCGCGCGAGGACATCACCGTGGTGCTGGAAAACCTTGAGAAGCAGGGTTATCACTTGCAAATGCCGCCGGCCGAAGACGAGTACATCGAACACTTGCCGGAAGAGTTGCTGCGCCGCAACGACCCGATGTAATCGACAGACAGGCTCTGTTCAGAGCCTTTATGAATCACTGGAATGATTTTGGCGATGGCCTGGGCGATGGAGCGGTACTCCATCGGCGGCCGCCTGCACTGTTTTTGAAAGGTTTGAACCATGCGCGTTCTGATTGCTGAACACGACCACCCGGTATACGCCCAGCTGTTGCGTCAAGCAGCGCCCGACCTGGAAGTGCTGACCAGCGGCGATTCCGCCGAACTGGCCAGCCAGGCCGCTGACTGTCCGATTTGGCTCGGTCAGCCGGACCTGCTGGCGACCTTGCTGCGTCAGGGCCACGAGCCACAATGGCTGCAATCGACCTGGGCGGGCATTACACCGCTGCTGGCCGATGGCTTGCCTCGGCACTATCGCCTGACTCGTGCGGTAGGCATTTTCGGTCAGGTCATGGCCGAATACGTGCTGACCTACATGCTCGGCCACGAGCGCGAAGTGCTGCCGCGCCTGGTCAGCCAGGTCGAGCGCAAGTGGGACAGTCGCCAGGGCCAAAGCCTGGCCGGCCGCAAAGTGTTGATCGTCGGCACCGGTGACATCGGCCAGACCGTGGCGCAGTTCCTGGTGCCGTTTGGTGTCGAGTTGTATGGCATCGCCAGCGAAGCCCGTGAGCAGGCGCCGTTTGCCGAAGTCGGGGCGCTGGCTGATCTGCCGCGTCTGGTCGGTGAAGTTGATTACGTGATCAATCTGCTGCCCAATACACCGAACACCCATGACCTGTACGACGCGGCGCTGTTCAAGCAGTTCAAGCCGACCGGGTTGTTCATCAACGTCGGGCGCGGCGTGGCAGTGGTCGATGCGGATCTGGTGGAAGCCTTGAAAGAAGGGCATCTGGCCGGTGCGGTGATCGACGTCTGCCGCCAGGAGCCGCTGCCGCAACGTCATCCGTTCTGGACCGCCTGGGGCTTGTTACTGACGGGTCACAGCTCGGCACCGACCTCGCCATCGATGATGGTGAATCTGTTTGTCGAAAACCTTCGGGCGTATCAGGCGGGTGAGGCGTTGCGCGGGGAAGTGGATTTCAATCGCGGGTATTGAACCCACCACACTGACCGTTCCCACGCGCGTGGGAACGATCGGGTAGAACGCTTAGAGGGTGAAGTCGCCTTCGGCGGCCAACTCGCTCAGCGGACGACGTGGGCTTGGCTCTTCCCGCGCTTGCAGGTAATCCGCCAGCGTCGTTTTATCGCCCAGTTTGCCCACCGCTACCGCTGCGTGCAGTGCATAACCCTCAGGAATGTTCAGCTCCTTGCGGGTCAGTTCCTGATCAAAACCGGCCATGCCGTGGGTGTGCCAGCCGCTGATGCTCGCTTGCAGCGCCAGATGCCCCCAAGCCGAACCGGTGTCGAAGCTGTGCCACAAGGCCGGGGTCTCTTCGGTGGCGCCAGGCACCGCAAAGGTGGTTTTGGAGATCACGATCACCAATGCCGAGGCGTGTTGGGCCCAGCTGCGGTTGAATTCGTTCAACAGTCCCAGATAGCGCTCCCAGTTTGGCGTATCGCGACGCGCATACAGAAACCGCCAAGGCTGCGAGTTGTAGGCCGATGGTGCCCAACGTGCAGCTTCAAAGAAGCTCAGCAGGGTTTCGGTGGAAATGGTTTCTCCGGTGAAGGCGCGGGGCGACCAGCGATCGGTGAACTGAGGGTGGATGGCATAGTCGGCAACGCGTGGATTAGCACTCATCAAGAGATTCCTTGCTACGTGTGAACGTGAGGGGCGAGGCAAAACCCTACTGGGCGGCGCAATAACTGACAAGCTTGTTCTACCGGCAGTCGCCAGCGCTTGGCCCACAAGAGCCTTGGCACTAGACTGGCGGCCTTTTCACCACCTGATGTTGATGCTTGAGCCATGGCCGCCAAAGTCGAACCGTTCTGGATACGCAAAACCCTCGATCAACTCGATCAAGAGGAATGGGAATCGCTGTGCGACGGCTGTGGCCTGTGCTGCCTGCAAAAGCTCGAAGATGAAGACGACAACAGCGTCTATTACACGCGTATCGCCTGCAAACTGCTGGACCTGAAAACCTGTCAGTGCACCGATTACCCGAACCGCCGCGATTTTGTCCCCGACTGCATCCAGCTCACACCGGGCAAGGCTGACGAATTCAAATGGTTGCCACCGACCTGCGGCTATCGACTGGTCAGCGAAGGCAAGGACCTGCCGCTTTGGCACCATCTGGTGTGCGGTGATCGCGATGCGGTGCACCACGAGCGAATTTCCCAGTCCGGGCGCATGCTCGCTGAAGGCAGCGTGGCCGAAGATGATTGGGAAGATCATCTGATTTTTCGGGCGGGTTAAACGCCGAGCGTTTTAACGTTTCACGAAGGAGTGTGTATGGCTGTGGGATTGCGGCTGGCGTTGGCCTTTGGGCTTTTGGCCCTGAGTTCACCCGCGTGGGCGGCGAAGAAGGTTGATCTGGATTATCACGTGCGCCTGTTGCCGCAAAGCGATCAGGCCGAAGTGCGGCTGACCCTGGCTCGGGGAGCCGCGGTGCGCAGTCTGGATTTCGACCTGGGCGATGGCAGTCACTACAGCGACTTCAAGGCCGACGGCCAATGGCAGTTCACGCCGGGCAAACAGGCTCGTGGTGTCTGGCGTCCGGCCGCCGACAAGGCCAGCCTGACCTACCGCGTACGCATCAGCCACGGGCGCAAGAGCGGCAGCTTCGATGCGCGCATGACGCCAATGTGGGCGCTGATGCGCGGCGACGACCTGGTGCCGGCGGCCAAACTCGATCAGCAGGACGGCATTGAGCTGGTTTCACGCCTTGAGTTCGAATTGCCTGCCGGCTGGAAAAGCGTTGAAACCGCCTGGCCGCGAATCGGCAAGAACAAATTTCGGGTCGATAACGTTTCTCGCTTGTTCGACCGGCCCACGGGTTGGATGCTCGCCGGCCGCCTGGGCAGCCGTCGCACGCGGCTTGGGGAGACCGAGGTTACCGTCGCCTCGCCTCAAGGCCAGGGCATGCGCCGCATGGATGTGCTGACGCTGTTGACCTTTATCTGGCCGCAAGTGCAGGCGGTGTATCCCCGTCATCCCGTCAAACTGCTGATTGTCGGCGCCAACGACCCGATGTGGCGTGGCAGTCTGGGCGCGCGCGAATCGATTTATCTGAACACCCGTCTGCCGCTGGTCAGCGAAAGCGGCAGCAGTGCACTGGTGCGGGAACTGGCGCAGGTATTCGGGCGGATCAACGATCAGCAGCGCAGTGACTGGATCAGCGAAGGCTTTGCCGAGTATTACGCCATCGAACTGGTGCGCCGCGCCGGCGGCATGAGCGATGAACGGTATGAGCGTTTGCAGAAGAAGTTGGCCAATGACAGCCGGAAGGTCACGACCTTGCGTGGTGAGCAGGTCAGCCCGGCGCAGGTGTCGAAAGCGGTCGTGTTATTGCAGGAGCTGGATCGCGAGATTCGCCTGAAGACCGGCAACAAGCGTTCGCTGGATGATGTGTTGCGCGGGGTGATGCATTTGGAGAGTGTGGACACCAAGGAATTTGTTCAGCTTGCAGAAAGCATCATCGGTGAATCTTCCAAGGTCCTCGATACCGAGTTGCTGCAGTAAAAATCAAAAGATCGTCCGATGCGGCTCGATCTTTTGATCTTGAAAAGTTAAACCCCGGTTTTAGGCGACTTCAACGAATCATTACCGGTCACGGTAGCGGTATTGGTCGCCGCTTCGGCATTCGCCTTCAACCGGTTCAGCTCTTCACCGGCCCGCTGAATCTTCGCCCGCACGTTGTTCATGTCCTGACGGCTTTTCTCCAGCAGGCTTTTCGCCGAACTGTGCCCGGTAATACCACGCGCCAGGGCCACACCGCCGATCGCCACTTGAATCAATCCGAACACACCGCCGCGACGCAGGCCCTTTCCGACCATCACTACGCCGCCGGCCAGGGAACCGATGCGTTCCCAACCCTGCACGTTCTGCTCCGTGTGAGTCTGGAACGGGGTGGATTCGATGCGTTCTACGCGTTTGAGTTCGCTCATGATCTGTCTCCTGGCTGGAATGGCTGCTTCAACAATAGATAATTAAGCTGACTGCCAAGGCGGGCGGCTTGTTCCATCAGAAGTGTGGTGAGTCAGCGAAATTTCGCCCCGGACCGGGTGTTGAGCCCCTTGGACATGCGGTCATAGAGCACGACGTTGACGGTGGCCGCCAGGTTCATGCAACCGGTGGTCGGGATGTAGACCACGTCTTCGCACCAGTCGCGAATCTCTTTATCCAGTGAACCGTCTTCCGGGCCGAAGATGTACAGCGCGCGGTCCGGGTGGGTGTATTCCGGCAGTGAACGGGCGCCGTCCACCAGTTCCACAGCGACCGGAACGCAGCCCAGTGGCAGGATTTTTTTCAGGTCGTCGATGCCGATCAGCGGGATATCGTAGTGGACGCGCTTGGTGTCGGTGACGAAGTCGGCCGCGCGCTCATAACGTTTGCCGGTGTAGAACACAGACGCCACGCCATAGCAGCCAGCGGCGCGCATCACCGAACCGACGTTCTCCGGTGATTTGGGGTTATACAAACCAATGCAGCTGTACCGTTTGTCTGCCACGAGCGGGTGCCTTCGGGGAAAAAACGGCGATTATACGGGGATTGAGGGAGGGGTGTTCAGTGATCGTTCCCACTCCGCGAGGGAACGATCAGTCAGCGGGTTACTCGTCTTTCTTCATCAGGCCGGCCAATGCGGCAAACGGGTTATGCGTCGCCTTGGCGATTTTCGGCGAGCTCAGCGAGCCTTCACTGAAGTACTGTTGGTCGGTGTACCGCGAGTGTTCATTGTCGTGGCAATACAGGCACAACAATTCCCAGTTGGAGCCGTCTTGTGGGTTGTTGTCGTGGTTGTGGTCGCGGTGGTGCACGGTCAGTTCGCTCAGGCGCTTGCCGGAAAACTCACGGGCGCAGCGGCCACACACGTGCGGGTACATTTTCAGGGCCTTGTCGCGATAACCCATTTCCTTGTCGCGCTGGTTGTCAGCAAGGATACGGTCCAGTTTCGACGTGTTGGTCGCAGGCGTTGACGAACTCATGGGTTCACCTTTGTAAAAAGACTAATGACGGTTATGGCGTGAGTTTAGCTCAGCCCTTGAGCTTCTCGGCAATCCAGATGGTGTGACGGGTGCCTTTGTTGCCGTGGGCGAAGACCTGGACTTCCTCGGCCTTGAAGCCGGCCTTCTTCAGTTTGTCGGAAAACTGTCGGTCAGCGCTCGCGGACCAGACGGCCAGCACACCTTTGGGCCGCAGCGCTTTGGCGCAGGCGCTGAGGCCGCCAGTGGAGTACAGCCAGCTGTTGGCCTTCTGGGTCAGGCCTTCGGGGCCGTTGTCGACGTCGAGCATGATCGCGTCGAAACCTTGTGGCTCGGCTTGCAGCACGTTGGCCACGTCTTCCATGCGAATGACCGTACGCGGGTCGAGCAGCGGGTTCCCGGCTTTCTCGCCCAGCGGTCCACGGTTCCACTCCACCACCCCCGGCACCAGTTCGGCAACGACCACTTCAGCAGTCTTGCCCAGGTGCTTGAGGGCCGAGGCGAGGGTGAAACCCATGCCCAGGCCGCCGATCAGCACGCGCGAATTCGGCCGGCCGGCCACTTTACGGCACGGGATCTCGGCCAGCGCATCTTCGGAGCCGTGCATGCGGGTGTTCATCAGTTGCCCGCCGTCGCCGCCCTGGATCTTGATGACGAAATCCTCACCGTATTCGAACAGGCACAAGGCACCGCCATTTTCAGGAATTGGAGTGGTGTCGAGCAGAACGAAACGTTTCATGGGACTCACTTGAGGAGAAATTGGCATAAGAGGGAGAGGGCAAACACGCGCCGTTGGGAGTAGCCTGCAAAAAGACAACAAGGCCAACGGAGCCATTGATGAAGCGCACCATTCTAACGGTCATTGCCTTCGCCGCGCTCTCGATAACTGCAGTGCAGGCCCAGCAGTTGCAAACCATTGCGACCAGTCCTGCGCCGCTGCCCGGTTCACCCGGCACCGCGACCCCGACACCGTACCCGCAAATCACCCCGACCAGCGTGCCCACGATCGGGCCCGGCAGTGGCGGTCCGCCGTTGGTGCCCATTGAAATGCCTAGCCCGCCCACCAAGGACCAGCCACTGCCGGGGCTGGAGCCAACCCCGTCGAAAGCCAAATCACCGGGCGGTTAAACCTGCTGCGAGAGCAGTTGCCCATCGGCCATGCGCAAGCGTTTTGAGAGGGAGACGGCGAGGGCGCGGATGATTTTGGCCGCGATTTTCGGCGCATCGTTGAGCATTTTTTCCAGCGAATCCTTGCCCAGGTTGAGCAACTGGCAATTGCTCGCTGCCCTGCAACTGGCCGAGCGGCGCTCACCGTCGAGTACGGCCATTTCGCCGAATGCCCGCCCGCTGCGTAGCGTTGCCATGGTCACGAGGTGCCCGTCGCTGTTGGTTTTTTGCACCGCCACCTGGCCGGTGTGGATGATGCACATAAAGCTGCCGGCATCACCTTCATGGAAAATCTCTTCGCCCGAAGCAATGGTGCTGATGCTGAAGTAGCCCGAGGCCGTGGCGAAGTCAGCCGGCAGCAATTGATCGAACAGGCCACAGTCCATCAGCCAGTCACGCATTTCGTTGTTCAGTAAGGTCGGTTCTGACATGTCGTCACGGTCTTTTTCTTGTGTCTGTTGCTGTTCCGGTCTGGCAAGCATTTCGCGATTCTCTGTAGCTGCCTTAGCCCGGTGTTCGGTGTTCGGTGTTAAGACCGACACGCCGGGCCAAGTTCCTCAGACGATGCCCAAAACCTTGAAAACAAATGCGTATTCGAGTGCTACGTCACGCAACCCCTGATAACGACCGCTCATCCCGCCATGCCCGGCGCCCAATTCGGTCTTGAGCAGCAGGGGATTGGTGTCGGTTTTGCTCGCGCGTAATTTCGCCACCCACTTGGCTGCTTCCCAGTACTGCACGCGACTGTCGTTGTAGCCGGCGATCACCAGGGTCGCCGGATAGGCTTGCGCGGTGACATTTTCGTACGGGGCGTAGGCCTTGATCCGCTCATAGACGTCCGGTTCTTCAGGATTGCCCCACTCGTCGTATTCGGTCACGGTCAACGGCAGATCCGGGTCGAGCATGGTGTTCAGCACATCGACGAACGGCACTTCGGCAATTGCAGCAGCAAATAACTCTGGCCGCTGATTGAGTACCGCGCCGATCAGCAGACCACCGGCGCTGCCGCCGCTGATCGCCAGTTGCTGTGAAGTAGTGAAACCGTTGGCGATCAGGTGTTCAGCGCAGGCGATGAAGTCGCTGAAGGTGTTGTGTTTGTGTTCCTGCTTGCCCGCGCGATACCAGGCCTCGCCCAGCTCACCGCCGCCACGCACGTGAGCGATGGCGAACGCCACGCCACGATCCAGCAGACTCAAGCGGGCGTGGGAGAACCACGGGTCGAGGCTTTCGCCGTAAGCGCCATAGCCGTACAGATAAAGCGGCGTCGGCTTGCCGAGTGCTTCGCGTTTGACGACGAGGCTGATCGGCACTTTCGTACCGTCAGGTGCCGTCGCCCACAGGCGTTGACTGACGTAGGCGTCGGCGTCGAACGGGCCGAGCACTGGGGTTTCCTTGAGGACTTTCTGCTCGCCGCCGCCCAGCTCTAGCTGACGGATTTGCGCCGGGCGGTTCAAGGCTTCGTAGCGCAGGCGGATCTTGTCGCTGACGAACTCCAGACTGTTCTGCACGTGAAGGCTGTAGGCCGCATCCGGCAATTGCACGCGGTAGCTCGGCAGGTCTTGCGGATGAACTTCGATGATCGGCAAGCCACCCTCACGCAAACTCAGGGTCAGGGCGCCGGCATTCAGGCTCATGCCTTCGATCATCACCGTGTCACTGTGGGGGATCAGGTTCTGCCAGTCGGCCTCGGTCGGCGCCACGCCGGTGTCTGCGGCGTGGTACAGGGCAAAGTTGATGCCGTCGCGATTGGTGCGAATGAACCAGGTCCATTGACCGTCGAGCGCGCCGTGGTCGACCTCGTACTCATGGTCTTCAACCCTAGGTGCGATGCAGGTAAAAGCCTGCTGCGGCTGGAGCGCGTCAAGCACCCAGACTTCGCTGGTGGTCTTGCTGCCCAGGGACAGCAGCAATTGCTGCTCGGAACTGGAGCGGTAGCAATGCATGAAGAATCGACCGTCCGGCTCATGGAACACTTCTTCGGCCGACGTACCGTCCAGCCGATAGCGAAACAGTTTGTGCGGGCGATGGGTGTCGTCCAGTTCGCCGAAGAACAGCGTCAGGCTGTCATTGGCCCAGGTCATGCTGCCGTCGCAATCCTGGAACTCCAGTTCACTGACACGGCCGTTGGACAACTCCTTCACGAACAGCGTGAAAATCTCATCGCCCGTGGCGTCGATGCTGTAGGCCAGACGCTGGTGGTCCGGGCTGATACTGAAGGCGCCCAGGGAAAAGAAGCCGCCGTTAGCCAGTTCATTCGGGTCCAGCAGCAGCTGTTCCTGGCTTTCGTCGAGCTGCAGGCTGTCATCGGCAGGACGTGGGCAGCGATAGTGGCGGGCATATTCATCACAGGCCGTGGTGCGCGTGTAATACAGGTACGGACCCCAAGGGGAGGGCAAGGACAGGTCGGTTTCGAGAATCCGGGCTTTGATCTCTTCGAACAGCGTTTCACGCAACCGGGCCTGATCGGCGGTTTGCGCCTCTTGGTAGCGGTTCTCCGCTTTCAGGTAGTCGAGCACCGCGTCGGTGTCGCGCTCCTGCAGCCAGGCATACGGGTCGTCGCCGTCGGCCTTGTGGGCAATGGGCGCGTCGGAAACGTTGACGGATAGGGGCATGAAGGGCTCTCGATCGTTTGACGAAATGGTGTTCGCAGAAGGCGGGCAAGCCTGACGTGCGAAAAGTCGTTACTATAAGCGCCTCTTTGCCTGCCTTGCCATGGACACCATGACCGAGAACGACTATCTGATCGCTTGGGGCCTCTACGCCTTTGCCGCTTTAGGCTGCCTGTTGGTGTGGATGCGCTTGACCCGCTGGATGTGGCGCTGGCTGCGCGAGCCGCTGCGGCTGTTAGTGGCCGTGTTGCTGTTCTGCCCGACCATCATTGATCCGGTTAAGGAAAAGGTCGCTCCGGCCATCGCCATCACTGCCCTTGATCTGTTGTTCAAGGTCGGCAACAACGCCTGGCGCGCGATTTCCGACCTGTTCATGTACAGCATGATCGCCTTCGGTATTTACTTGGTGTTCGTGGCGATCCGTTTCCCTATCGAACGTGCGTCCAGCGCTCGCAAGGAACGGGCTGCTGCTGCCAAGGCGACCCGGGCCGATGAACCTGAGGAGGCGCAACCTTTCGGCGGTGCGGGCAATGATCGTTACGGTCGTTCACCGGTGCCGAGCAACCCCCAGCGATTGCGGGTCGAGCCGCGTCTGTAACCTTGCCCCTGCCTTTCAGCGAGAATCCGAGCATGTGTGAGTTATTGGGCATGAGCGCCAATGTGCCGACCGATATCGTGTTCAGCTTCACTGGGCTGATGCAGCGCGGCGGCCGCACGGGCCCGCACCGTGACGGCTGGGGCATCGCCTTTTACGAGGGCCGTGGCCTGCGTCTGTTTCAGGACCCGGCGGCGAGCTGTGAGTCCGAAGTCGCGAATCTGGTGCAACGCTATCCGATCAAGAGCGAAGTGGTGATCGGGCACATCCGCCAGGCCAATGTCGGCAAGGTCTGCCTGGCCAATACCCATCCGTTTGTGCGTGAGCTGTGGGGACGTAACTGGTGTTTTGCCCACAACGGCCAGCTCGCGGAGTTTCAACCGATCAAGAGTTTTTACCGCCCGGTCGGCGATACCGACAGCGAAGCAGCGTTCTGCGATTTGCTCAATCGCGTGCGCACCGCGTTCCCGGAACCGGTAGAGGTCGAAGAGCTGCTGCCAGAACTGGTGGCTGCCTGCGCCGAGTACCGTAGCAATGGCGTGTTCAACTGCCTGCTCAGCGATGGCGACTGGTTGTTCTGCTATTGCTCGACCAAACTGGCGCAAATCACCCGTCGCGCGCCATTTGGTCCGGCGCGTTTGAAGGACGTCGATGTGATCGTCGATTTTCAGGCCGAAACCACGCCCAATGACGTGGTCACGGTGATCGCCACCGACCCCTTGACCGAAAACGAAACCTGGACCCGCTACGAACCGGGCCAATGGAGCCTCTGGCGACGCGGTGAATGCGTCAGCCAGGGCAAGACCGAATAAGGACTTCCCTTCATGTTGCTTAGTTATCTACGGCTGGTGTTGTTCGCGGCGGGCCTGTTGATCGGTGTCCAGGTGCCCGGGTTCGTCAGCGATTATGCCAAACGGGTCGAAGCGCATCTGATTGAGGCGCAGACCGGTTTGAGCGGTTTTCAGGGCACGGCAAATCAGTTCTTCAAGGGTGACATGCAAGCGTTGGTGGCCCATTACCGCGCCAGTGAAGATCCGATTTTTCGCAGCGATGCCGACAGCCTGAGCACCTTGCTGACCCGTCAATTGGCCCTCGATAAACAGTTCCAGGCCATGCAAGGCCCGTGGTACATCCGCTTCTTGCAAGTGGCATTGGCTGCCGATCCGGATATTCGCAAGGAAACCTGGAGCGGCTACAGCTACCAGATTTTGCTGACCCCGCAAGCGATGATCTGGGGCATGAGCGGGGCGTTGCTGTTGTCGTTCGGTATTGAATGCCTGTTCCGTCTGATCGACTGGGTGGTGCTGGGCGGCAAACGCCTGCGCCAGAGCCGGCCGATCGAGGATCGGAATGTTCGCGGGCTGTAACACTGGAGGCGACTTGCCGGCGATTGCCGCGACACGGTATGCCCGGCAGATCGCATCGCTGGCAAGCCGGCTCCTGTTTTTACCAGTCGACCGAGTAGCTCATGCTCAACGTGCGACCTTCGGCATTGGCGTACGGCGCTCTGGCGTTGGCCCGCTCAACCAGCATCTTGGTGAGCTGTTTGATCAGGCCATTTTCGCCGGCTTGCTCAAAACGATGTAGTGTTCGCCCACTTTCTGCGCATAGCGCTCCACGACTTGCTGACACAACGCCACGATTTCCTCGACCCACTCCACGCCAACCCGCCACGACACCACCACCTGCAAATTCGGTGGCTGTTGATCGATGGCCAGTAAGGTCAATTCCCCCCGCGCCAGTTCCTCGGCGACCAGCACCGGCGGCAGCGCGCCAATACCGAAACCGTCCCGCAGCAATCGGGTGATTGCCGAGACCGAGTTCACGCAGTTCAACCGTGGCGTCATGATGCCGTTGGCCTGCATCAGGGCGAGAATCTCCTGATGCGGATGGGAGTTTTTCGAATAGGTAATGATCCGTTCCCGCGCCAGGTCGGCAATGCCTGAATACTCACGGTTGTAGATCGAATGGGTAGCCACAATCCAGCCCATCGGGTGACTGGCCAGCTCAAGGCTGCGCACACTTTCCTGACGCAACAGATCGGTTTGCAGGATCAGATCGAGAAAGCCTTTTTGCAGCTGATCGCAGAGGTTGAGCGCGGTATCGGCCACCAACTCGATTTCCACCCGCGGATAGTTATCCGTCATTTGCGCCACCCACGGGCTCAACCAGGTATGGATGACCGTATCCATCACGCCGATGCGAACTCGTCCGACCTTGCTCGAACGGGTTTCGATCGACTGCTTGAGGGCTTGCATGGTGTCCATCATTTGCTCGGCGTACTCGAGCACTTTCAAGCCTTCGGGCGTCATGCGCACGCCACGTGAGTCGCGCAGGAACAGCTTGACCCTGAGCTCGCCTTCGAGCACGGCAATGCGGCTGGATATCGACGCCTGGGTGGTGAAAAGCTTGTCTGCCGTCAGGCGAAAACTCTTGAGTCGGGCGACCCAGACAAAGGTCTCGAGAAACTTCAGGTTCATGGGGTCTGCTCGGGGATAAAGAATTCTTATGTCTAGGGCGGGGTTTTATTAGTTGGACGCAGCAGGGCCGGCAGCCCAAAAATCAGGCCATCCGGTTCCCACGATAGGCGTCGTCGGGGCTCAGAACAATACCAATAAAATTTGCGCGGAGATTTTCCATGAGTGCGCCCGACACGCTCGACATCCCAAAAGCCACGGTTCGCCCGGGACCTTTCGACTGGTACCGCAACATCAACAAGCAGGAGCGCCGCACGTTCTGGAGCTGCAAGATTGGCTATGGCCTGGACGGCATGGACACGCAGATGCTCAGCTTCGTGGTGCCGACCCTGATTGCGATGTGGGGTATCACCACCGGCCAGGCCGGGATGATTCACACCAGCACGCTGATCGCCTCTGCCATCGGCGGGTGGGTGGCGGGGATTCTGTCCGACCGCATCGGTCGCGTACGCACCTTGCAACTCACCGTGCTGTGGTTCGCCTTCTTCACCTTCCTCTGCGGCTTCGCCCAGAACTACGAACAACTGCTGATCAGCCGCACGCTGATGGGCTTCGGTTTCGGTGGTGAATGGACCGCCGGCGCGGTGCTGATGGGTGAAGTGATTCGCGCCAAGGACCGTGGCAAGGCTGTTGGCATGGTGCAATCCGGCTGGGCATTGGGTTGGGGACTGACGGCAATCTTGTATGCGCTGCTGTTCTCGGTGCTGCCACCGGAAGACGCCTGGCGCGCACTGTTCATCCTTGGCATCGTGCCGGCGATTTTTGTGATTTTCGTCCGCCGACTGGTCAAGGACCCGGAAATCTATCGCGAGGCCAAGGCTAAGCAAGAACCCAGCAATCCGGCAAAATTCTACGAGATATTCGCTCCCGGCATCCTTTTCACCACGATTCGCGCGTCGGTGTTGACCACCGGTGCTCTGGGCGGTTACTACGCGATCACCTCCTGGTTGCCGACCTTTCTGAAGAACGAACGCGGTTTGAGCGTACTCGGTACGGGCGGTTATCTGGCGATGGTGATCGTCGGTTCCTACGTCGGTTACGTCATCAGCGCGTATTTGACTGACATCCTCGGGCGTAAAAAGAACTTCATTCTGTTCGCGGTCGGCTCGTTCACCATTGTTTTGCTCTACACCCAATTGCCGGTCAGCAATGGCGTGATGCTCTGGCTGGGCTTTCCTTTGGGCTTTTTCGCTTCGGGGATTTTCAGTGGCATGGGCGCGTTCTTGACCGAGCTGTTTCCGACGCGGATTCGCGGTTCGGGTCAGGGCTTTTGCTACAACATCGGCCGGGCGCTGGCGGCGTT
This sequence comes from Pseudomonas sp. Ma2-10, assembly GCF_054330215.1. Classification (NCBI taxonomy): domain Bacteria; kingdom Pseudomonadati; phylum Pseudomonadota; class Gammaproteobacteria; order Pseudomonadales; family Pseudomonadaceae; genus Pseudomonas; species Pseudomonas sp. Ma2-10. The sequence continues at coordinate 71,478 of NZ_JBTEYL010000018.1, forward strand.
GTTCCCGCTGTTGATCGGCTTGATGAGCCAGAAGGTGCCATTGAGTGTGGGAATCGGTGCTTTTGCGGCGATGTCCTACGGGGTGGTGATCCTTGCGGCCTTAAGCCTGCCAGAAACCCGTGGCAAACAACTCGAAGCCCAATAACTTAATGCCCAGCAACTGATAATCTGCGGGCAAATGCCTACAGTTAAAAGAATAAAACCTACAGGAGTGTTCACCGTGAACCGCCTGCTATTGAACTGCGACATCGGCGAGAGCTTCGGCAACTGGACCATGGGTCTGGACGCCGAGGTCATGCCCTTCATCGATTGCGCCAACATCGCCTGCGGCTTCCATGCCGGCGACCCGAGCATCATGCGCAAGACCGTCAGCCTGGCCTTGAGCAACGGTGTGCAGATCGGCGCACATCCGGCGTATCAGGATCTGGTTGGCTTCGGCCGCCGTTCCATGGCCTACACCGCCCAGGAACTCCAGGACATTGTGCATTACCAGATCGGCGCTCTCGACGGCATTTGCCGCGCTCAGGGCGGGCGGGTGAGTTACGTCAAACCGCACGGCGCGATGTACAACGACATGATGGCCAACCCGGCGCAATTGCGCGCAGTGCTTCAGGCTGTGGCGTCCTATGATCGTGAGTTACCGCTGATGTTGATGGCCACTCGCGACAACAGCGCAGCCCAACAGTTGGGCGATGAGTACGGCGTCACCCTGTGGTTCGAAGCCTTCGCCGATCGCGCTTACGACAGTGCGGGAATGCTGGTCTCGCGGCAACTGCCGGGCGCAGTGCATCACGATCCCGAGACCATCATCGAGCAGGCGCTGACCATTGCTCGCGGTGGCAACCTTACGGCCAGCGATGGCAGTGCCTTGCACTTGCAAGCCAACACGCTTTGCGTACACGGCGACAATGCCAGCTCGGTAGCTGCCGTGCGGCGTATTCGCGAAGCCCTTGATCAGCAGAGCGCGCCATGAACCTGCGGGTAGAAGTGGTGGCACTGGATTGCTTGATGGTCCGTCTGTTTGATGAGATCTGCGAGGTCAACATGCCATGGATGCTCGCCGCCAGTGAAAGTCTGCGTGCGGCATTTGCCGGGTATCTGATCGATCTGGTGCCGTCCTATACGACGTTGATGGTGCATTACGATCTGACCGCGTTGAGTCCGGCCCAGGCTCGGGCGCTGATCGCCGAGGCCTTGAACGATCTGTCGCCCAGCGCCTGCACCCGCGGCAAATGTCATGTGCTGCCGGTCTGGTATGACTTGAGCGTTGGCCCGGAGTTGAGCCTGTTGTCCCATCGCAGCGGATTGGCAGTGGATGAAGTGATCCGCCTCCACAGCGAGCGCGAATATCAGGTGTTCGCCTTGGGTTTCGCGCCAGGTTTCGCCTTCATGGGGCTGGTGGAAGAAGCGCTGGCGGCGCCGCGTCTGAATACCCCGCGCAACAAGGTGGCGGCGGGCAGTGTCGGCATCGCCGAACGCCAAACGGCCGCCTACCCGGTGGTGTCTCCCGGTGGCTGGAATCTGATCGGCCGCACCCCGGCCAAATTGTTCGACCGCGAACGCGACGGCTACAGCCTGATGCAACCAGGCGATACGGTGCGTTTCGAAGCCGTCAGCCATGCAGAATTCATCAATCTGGACGGTGATGACACGCCGTTGGAGGCACAGGCATGAGCCGTCTATCAATACAAGCGAGTACGCCGTTGTGCCTGTTGCAGGACGCTGGCCGTTTCGGCGTGCGGCATCTGGGCGTGACCCAGGGCGGGGCGGCGGATTGGCGATCGATGTCATGGGCTAATTGGTTGCTGGGCAATGGCCTGGATGCACCGGTGATTGAAATCACCCTTGGCGCGTTTACTGTCGTTGCCGAAGAGGATTGCGTGCTGGCGATGGCCGGGGCGGATCTGGGGGCGCAGGTGGATGGCAAGGCGTTGGCGCCGTGGCGCAGTTTCAGGCTGAACAAAGGTCAGCAATTGCAATTCACTCAGCCGCTGCTTGGTGCTCGGGCTTATTTGGCGGCCCCGGGCGGATTTGATGCGCCAAAGGTGTTGGGCAGCAGCGCAACGGTGGTTCGTGAGGAACTCGGCGGGCTGGATGGCATGGGCCGGGCGTTGGCCAAAGATGCGCAGTTGAGCTACTCGGGCAGCTCACTGCTCCTGCTGCGGGAGTTGGCGCGCGAACAGGTACCGGATTTCAAACGCAACGCGCCGCTGGACCTTGTGCTCGGTGCCCAGATCGGCGAGTTCAGTGGACAGAGTTTGTTCGACGCGTTCAACAGCGTCTGGACCCTCGACAGCCGTGCCGACCGGATGGGCATACGCTTGCTGGGACCGGCGTTGCAGTACCAGGGCAAGCCGATGATTTCCGAAGGCATCCCGCTGGGCGCGGTTCAGGTACCGCCGGACGGGCAGCCGATTGTATTGCTCAATGATCGGCAGACCATTGGTGGCTACCCGCGATTGGGCGCCTTGACGCCGTTGGCGCTGGCGCGACTGGCGCAGTGTCTGCCAGGGACGCAGGTACGGTTGAAACCGGTGGTGCAGGATGTCGCGCATCGGGAGCAAGTCGAGTATCTACGCCGGTTTGCCTCACACTGATCGTTCCCACTCGGAGCGTGGGAACGATCCGCGCGCTATTTGGAAAGAAACCGCATCCCTTCTTCCAAACCCCGCAACGTCAGCGGGTACATCTGGTCGTTAATCAAGTCCCGCACGATATTGGTCGACGACGTATAGCCCCACGTATCTTTCGGATACGGGTTGATCCAGATGACCTTCTTGTACTTCTCCATGAACCGCTGCATCCACACATAACCCGCTTCTTCGTTCCAGTGCTCGACGCTGCCGCCGGCCTGGGTGATTTCGTACGGCGCCATGGCGGCGTCACCGATGAAGATCACTTTGTAGTCGGCGCCGTATTTGTGCAGCAGATCCTGGGTCGAGGTGCGTTCGGAGGTGCGGCGCATATTGTTCTTCCACACCGACTCATAAATGAAGTTGTGGAAGTAGAAATACTCCAAGTGCTTGAACTCGGTCTTGCAGGCCGAGAACAGCTCTTCGCAGATCTTCACGTGGGCGTCCATCGAGCCGCCGATGTCGAACAACAGCAATAGCTTGACGGTGTTGCGCCGCTCCGGACGCATCTGGATGTTCAGCAGCCCGGCATCGCGCGCGGTGTGGTCGATGGTGCCATCGATGTCCAGCTCTTCCGCCGCACCCTGGCGCGCGAATTTGCGCAGCCGTCGCAGGGCGACCTTGATGTTGCGCGTGCCCAGCTCCACCGAATCGTCGAGGTTTTTGTACTCGCGCTGATCCCAGACCTTGACCGCTTTGCCTTGACGTTTGCCGGCATCGCCGACGCGAATGCCTTCCGGGTTGAAGCCCCCGGAGCCGAACGGGCTGGTGCCGCCGGTGCCGATCCACTTGTTACCGCCGGCATGGCGTTCTTTTTGTTCTTCGAGGCGTTTCTTGAACTCTTCGATCAGCGTGTCCAGGCCGCCGAGGGACTGGATCGCGGCCCGCTCTTCGTCGCTCAGCGAACGCTCGAACTCCTTGCGCAGCCAATCTTGCGGGATCAAGGCTTGAAGGTGATCGTCGAGTTTTTCCAGGCCATTGAAGTAAGCACCGAAGGCCCGGTCGAATTTGTCGAAATGCTTTTCATCCTTCACCAGAATCGCCCGGGACAAGTAGTAAAACTCGTCCATGTCGGCGAAGGTTACGCGCTGTTTCAACGCGTTGATCAGGTCCAGCAGCTCCCGTACCGAGACCGGCACTTTGGCTGCGCGCATTTCATTGAACAGGTTGAGCAGCATGGCGTTTGCCCTTATCGAGTGCCGCGACGGCTCATGAACGCCAGACGTTCAAGCAACTGCACGTCCTGTTCGTTCTTCACCAAAGCGCCGGCCAGCGGCGGAATGGCCTTGGTCGGATCGCGTTCGCGCAGCACGGCTTCGCCGATGTTGTCGGCCATCAGCAGTTTCAGCCAGTCCACCAGTTCGGAGGTCGATGGCTTCTTTTTCAAGCCCGGTACCTTGCGCACGTCGAAGAACACGTCCAGCGCTTCGCTGACCAGGTCTTTCTTGATGTTCGGGTAATGAACGTCGACGATTTTCTGCAGCGTGACGCGGTCAGGAAAAGCGATGTAATGGAAGAAGCAGCGACGCAGGAAGGCGTCCGGCAGCTCTTTCTCGTTGTTGGAGGTAATGATGATGATCGGGCGTTTCTTGGCCTTGATGGTCTCGTCGATCTCGTAAACGTAGAACTCCATCTTGTCGAGTTCTTGCAGCAGATCGTTCGGGAATTCGATGTCGGCCTTGTCGATTTCGTCGATCAGCAGAATCACCCGCTCCTCGGATTCGAAGGCTTCCCACAACTTGCCCTTTTTCAGGTAGTTGCGAACGTCGTGAACCTTTTCCGTGCCCAGTTGCGAGTCGCGCAGACGGCTGACCGCATCGTACTCGTACAGGCCCTGATGCGCCTTGGTGGTGGACTTGATGTGCCAGGTGATCAATTTGGCGCCGAAGGACTCGGCCAATTGCTCGGCGAGCATGGTCTTGCCGGTGCCCGGCTCGCCCTTGACCAACAGCGGACGCTCCAGGGTGATGGCGGCGTTGACTGCCAGTTTCAGGTCATCGGTGGCGACGTAGGCCGGGGTGCCTTCGAACTTCATCTGCTAATCCTCGAACGGTAATGCCGACCTGAACGAGGCAGGGCGGGGCGCAATAATTGTAGTGCCCGACTATAACGCGGTGCCCGGTCGACTGTGAACGCAGACGGCTTATTCAGTCTCTGAATGGGGCGTCACATCTTGACTCAGCCCGCGTCCGGCTTTGACCGCTCATAGCGGGCATTGAACGCCTGAATGAAACCATTGCGTAAAATCTGCAAAAACGCCTGGAACGCGCTGATATCTTGGCGATGCACATTGCCGCTCAGTTCCACGCGAGTGGCGAACTGGTTCTTGCCCTGGTTTTTCAGCACCGTTTCGGAGCCACCGACGATGGCCTCCCAAATGGAGCGGAAAATCCCTTTCTCCTTGTTCTCGACGTCCTGCTGCCAATTGAACACGTCGACGTCCTTTAGCAGCGGTTTGATGTAACCCGTTAACTGCGCTTTTTTAGCCTGCGCTTCAATGACCACATCACCGTGACCTGCATTGAAGTCGAACTTGCCATAGGCCGAGGCGAAGTCGTTCATGCGTTTGAGTTCGATGTCCTTGGCCCGCAGACGGAATTCGAAGTCTTCGAAATTGCTCAACGGGTCGAAGGTTGCAGTGGTTTCCAGTGGCGCATGCCCTAACAACAGCGCCTTGCCTTCGAAACGAGCGCCGCGCTTGCCTTTGGTGTCGACCACGTTGGTCAGGTTGTAAATGCTGGCGTTGACCTGAGTGGCGTCCATGTTCACGGGGGGCTTGGAATTGAAGTTGCGGAAACTGATCTTGCCATCGTTGATCCGCACTTCATTCAAGGTAATGGGGGCCAGTTTGCTCAACTGCGCACGCCAGTCGGTGCCCTGACCGGTCTGCGAGTTTTGCTTGTTGGCGCCGCCGTCGACGAAGTTCACCTCGGGTTTGAAGAACTGCACCTCGGCCACGACGGCATGGTCGTACACGAGCGAGTGCCAGCTGACGGAAAGGTCGATCAAGGGCGCGTTGACGAAAGGCACCGGGACCTTGCCGTCGACCTTGACGATTTTCAGTCCGTTGATTTTGTAGGCACCGCGCCACAGGGCCAGGTCCACATCGGTGATTTGGCCACGGTAGTCGCCCATGTCCGCGAGCTTGTCGTTCAGGTAGTCGCGCACCATGTAGGGCAAGGCGATGTGCAGGGCAATCAGCAGCACAACGAGGCCGGTGAGGGTCCATAGGGGCCAACTGTATCTGCGTTTCATGATGGCAAATCTCTGGCGATGTAAACCATTGACTGCTGAGGTTACGGGACGTTCGACTGACTGGACGACCACGTGCAACAAGCATACCTTGGAGAGCTTATTTAACGCTGTACAAGGACCCAGCCATGAGCCGTATCTACGCTGACAACGCCCATTCCATCGGCAATACGCCGCTGGTGCAGATCAACCGTATCGCCCCGCGCGGCGTGACCATCCTGGCCAAGATCGAAGGGCGTAACCCCGGATACTCGGTTAAGTGCCGGATCGGTGCGAGCATGATCTGGGACGCCGAAAGCACCGGCAAACTCAAGCCTGGCATGACCATCGTCGAACCGACCTCAGGCAATACCGGTATCGGCCTGGCGTTCGTCGCGGCGGCTCGCGGTTACAAGTTGATGCTGACCATGCCAGCATCCATGAGTATCGAGCGACGCAAAGTGCTCAAGGCTCTGGGGGCTGAACTGGTACTGACCGAACCGGCCAAGGGCATGAAAGGAGCGATTGAGAAAGCGGCTGACATTCTCGCCAGCGACCCGTCCAGGTACTTCATGCCGGCACAGTTCGACAACCCGGCCAACCCGGCTATCCACGAAAAAACGACGGGGCCGGAAATCTGGAACGACACCGACGGTGCAGTCGACGTACTGGTGGCGGGCGTCGGAACAGGTGGAACCATCACCGGGGTTTCGCGCTATATCAAGAATACCCAGGGCAAACCGATTATTTCGGTGGCGGTGGAGCCCGCGGTGTCGCCGGTCATCACTCAGGCAATGGCCGGTGAAGAAATCAAGCCCAGCCCTCACAAGATCCAGGGTATTGGTGCCGGTTTTGTGCCGAAGAATCTTGACCTGTCGATGATTGATCGGGTTGAGTTGGTCAGCGATGACGAATCCAAGGCCATGGCCCTGCGCCTGATGCAGGAAGAAGGGATTTTGAGCGGCATTTCCTGCGGCGCCGCCATGGCGGTGGCCGTCCGTCTGGCGCAAACCCCGGAAATGCAGGGCAAGACCATTGTGGTGATCCTGCCGGACTCCGGTGAACGCTACCTGTCGAGCACGCTGTTCAGTGATCTGTTTACCGAGCTGGAGAATCAGCAATAGGCGTTGCGTTTTTTGATCCAGTGGAAGGGGTTGATTCCGGTCAGCCCCCGTTCAGGGTCCTTATGTTAAGAAGTGCTTTATTGCGCAATCTTTAACACTGAATGTCGAGATACACGGGTTCTTCCCGAGGTCGGTAATGTTTATCATAGCCAGCTGCCACGTCGGGTAAGCAAACAGAAAATGGCGTTGTGCAACGTTGTCTACTGTCAAGGAGTTGTTGATGACCGTTTCCCTTGCCGCAAAGGCGTCGCTTTTGTTGTTGTTTTTCGGCAGCACTCTTTATGTGCATTTGCGCGGCAAGGCGCGTTTGCCGGTCTTGCGTCAGTTCGTCAATCACTCGGCTTTGTTCGCGCCCTATAACGCCTTGATGTACTTGTTCTCCAGCGTGCCATCCAAACCCTATCTTGACCGCAACAAGTTCCCGGAACTGGATGTGCTCAAGGACAACTGGGAAGTCATCCGCGACGAAGCGATGCATTTGTTCGACGAGGGTTACATCCGCGCCGCCGAAAGGAACAACGACGCGGGTTTCGGATCGTTCTTCAAAAAAGGCTGGAAGCGTTTCTACCTCAAGTGGTACGACAAACCGCTGCCCTCAGCTGAAGCCTTGTGCCCGAAAACCGTGGCCTTGGTTAGCAGCATTCCCAACGTCAAAGGCGCCATGTTCGCGTTGTTGCCAGGTGGCAGCCACCTCAACCCGCATCGCGATCCGTTCGCCGGTTCCCTGCGTTATCACCTGGGGCTGTCGACGCCAAACTCCGACGATTGCCGGATTTTCGTCGACGGTCAGGTCTACGCTTGGCGGGATGGCGAAGACGTAATGTTCGACGAAACCTACGTTCATTGGGTCAAGAATGAAACCGACAAGACTCGGGTCATTCTTTTTTGCGACATCGAGCGACCGCTGAGCAACCGCCTGATGACCCGCATCAACCGCTGGGTCAGTGGCTTTTTGGGGCGCGCCACTGCACCGCAGAATCTTGATGATGAACGTGTCGGCGGGATTAACCATGTTTACGCATGGAGCAAGAACTCCAGTGACAAGTTCAGTGGTGGGATCAAACAGTGGAAGCGTCGCAATCCCAAGGTGTACCGCGTGCTGCGTCCAGTGTTGGCGTTGGTGGTGCTGACATTGTTGGGGTATTGGGTGTTTGGCTGATACCGTTTTTTTATGCACCTGTTCGCCACTGGCGATTGGTGTAAGGCTCTTGTTTATTGGTAATTGAGCCAAGCCATTGCAATCCATCTCACACGCTGGTTATAGTCGGCGCTCGATGTTTTCCATCCAACGTTCCCCCTCATCAAGAAAAGATCAGCCCATGCCAGCTTCCCTCATCAACGCGGTAGTCGATTCAGCGGTCAACGCTGGCGTCGTGCCGTGCGGGAATCAGCAGCCTGTGCAGATCAGTCATTACCCTCCACCTGTCAGTAGCTCGCCGGTGTGCGCAGTCGTATCACCGCCAAGCGTTGGCTTTTCGGGCTGATCAGCTTTTTTCTGCTGTTCTCACGCCCGTCTGAAAAAGCGTCCGCTTGAAAAACTACTGAATTTCAGCTTCGGCTGAGTTGGCTTTTTGCCTGACTACAGGTGGTATTCATGTTTGTCCTTTCGAAACAATCCGCGCTCGCGGCGGCGTCCACGAGCCTGTTCGTTCTGCTGTGGAGCAGCGGGGCGATCTTCTCCAAATGGGGCCTGGCCCACGCGTCACCCTTTGCTTTTCTGTTGATTCGTTTCGCCATCGCAATCTGCGGATTGATGCTGCTGGTGCCGTTGCTCAAGTTGAAGCTGCCCAAGCGCGGCAAGCCGATGCTGTATGCGATGGCCACGGGTGTGGTGTTGCTGGGGGCTTACCAGATTTTCTATCTGCTGGCCCTCGACCTGAAAGTCACCCCGGGAGTAATGGCGACGATCATGGGCGTGCAGCCCATTCTTACGGTGGTGATCATGGAGCGTCAGCGATCAGCCAGCAGAATGTTTGGTCTGACACTGGGTTTGGCCGGGTTGATCATGGTGGTTTACCAGGGCATCGGTCTGGCCGGTATGTCGCTGGCCGGTATGCTCTTTGGTTTGCTGGCGCTGGCGAGCATGACGATGGGTTCGATCATGCAGAAGCGCATCACCGACAATCCCCTGGGCACGCTGCCAGTGCAGTACCTGGCGGGGCTGTTGCTCTGCGCAGTCTTCGTGCCGTTCCAGCCCTTTCATTTCGAACACAGCACCGGTTTCATCGTGCCGGTGTTGTGGATGGGACTGGTCGTGTCGGTGCTGGCGACCTTGTTGCTGTATCGCCTGATTGCACGGGGCAACCTGGTCAATGTCACCAGTCTGTTTTACCTGGTGCCGGCGGTGACAGCGGTCATGGACTACCTGATTTTTGGCAATAAACTGGCAGCGTTGAGCATGCTCGGCATGTTGCTGATCATCATCGGTCTGGTGTTCGTATTCCGTAAAAACGCTTGAAGCAAAGCAAGGCCTGAGGCATGAGCCCCAGGCCTTGTTTATTTGGCCAGTGCATGCTCGCCGCGAAACATCAGACCGTCCTCGGCAGTCGCGGGGAATGTCGGTTGGTGGATCACCGTATCAGCCGCGCAGCACCACTACCGCGCAGCGACTTCCAGCGGTTTCACCACCGCCGTCTTCAATACCAACCACAACGCCGCCGCAATCAACACCCCGCCATAGATGTGCGCCATCGACAACGGCTCATCCAGCAACATCGCCCCCCACAACACCCCGAACGGCGGGATCATGAAGGTCACGGTCATCGACTTCACCGGGCCAACCGAGCTGAGTAAGCGGAAGTAAATAATGTACGCAAACGCCGTACACACCAGCCCCAACCCCAGCAGCGACAACCAGACACTCCAGCCGCCCCAGCTCTCGGGTGGCTGGCTGATCACGCTGTACCCAAACAGCGGCAACAGAAACAACGTGGCGCCCAGCATGCTGCCCACCGCCGATAGACGGCTGTCGAGACCACCGGCCTGATCAAGCCAACGCCGTGCGAGGAATCCGGCGAAACCGTAGCAAGTCGTGGCGAGCAGGCAGGCGAGGGCGCCCATCAGCAGTTCCGTGTCGAACGCCACCGGACCGGCACGGGTCAAGATGCCCACGCCAAACAACCCGAGGAACACACCGCCAAGCTTGGCGGCGGTGAGTTTTTCATGAAAGAACAGACCGCCGATCAGCACGCCCATTAACGGCGTGGTGGCGTTGAAAATCGCCGAATAACCGGCCGGCAACACTTGGGCTGCAACGGAATAAAGCGTTGCCGGAATCCCGGAGTTGATCACCCCGAGCAGCATCACGGTTTTGAGCTTGCCTTTGAAATCCCAACTGATGCGCATCAGCCCGAGAATCACCAGCAGCCCGACCGCGGCAATCGACACGCGGAAAAAAGCAGTGGGGATTGTGCCAATCACCGGGGCGATGATGCGCATGAACAGAAAGCTCGCGCCCCAAATGGCGGCAAGCGACAACAAACGCAGAGTATCGACGGGGTTCACAGCACGTTCCTTCCTTGATTAGCGCGCAAGTGTCGCGCCAGTCAGGACGCAAGGCAATGGTTGCGTTGCGTAACAAAGGGCCACTAAGCTCAGGCCCCACGATAAGCATCAGCCGCCGAGGTTTTACCTATGCCGCAGCAATGGCCAGCCGCCGACATCGCCCGAATGATCCTCGACGGCTTTGACGATTACCGCGAGCATTTCCGCCAGATCACCGACGGCGCCCGGGCTCGTTTCGAGCAGGCCAAGTGGCAGGAGACGCAATCGGCGTCGGCCGCGCGGATTAATCTCTACGAAGAGAAAGTCAGCGAAACGGTGGAGCGGCTGCGCATCGCTTTCGACGCCGGCACGCTGGATGTCAGCTGCTGGCCGCTGGTCAAAAGCGCTTACATCACGCTGATCGACCTGCGCTTCGACGATGAACTGTCCGAAACCTGGTACAACTCGATCTTCTGCGGACTGTTCAGTCACGACCTGATCAGCGACGGCTGCATGTTCATCCACACCACCCGGCCGAGCCTGCGCCGGGCCCGGGCGGCGCAAACCCGCACCTACAAGCCCCAGGGGCATTTGTCGCAAATGTTGGCGAGCATCTTTGCCGACTACCGCTTCAGCGAAGATTACGCCGACCTGGCCGGCGACTTGCGCCGCCTCGAAGCGCAACTGCGCGAGAACCTGCCGGACTGGGTGTGCAAAGACCCGCAGCTGTCCGTCGAGCTGTTTTCCTCAGTGCTGTACCGCAACAAAGGCGCGTACCTGGTCGGGCGCATCTACACCCAGGACGAGCAATGGCCGCTGGTGATTCCGCTGCTGCACCGCGAAGGGCGCGGGATTCAGATCGATGCGTTGATTACCGATGAAGCGGACGTCTCGATCATTTTCTCGTTCACCCGTTCGTACTTCATGGTCGATGTGCCGGTGCCGGCGGAGTTTATCGGTTTCCTCAAACGCATCCTGCCGGGCAAGCACATCGCCGAGCTGTACACCTCGATCGGCTTTTACAAACACGGGAAATCCGAGTTCTACCGGGCGCTGATCAATCACCTGGCCAACACCGACGATCAGTTCATCATGGCCCCGGGCGTGCGCGGCATGGTGATGAGCGTGTTTACCCTGCCGGGCTTCAACACCGTATTCAAAATCATCAAGGACCGCTTCTCGCCGTCAAAGAACGTCGACCGCGCCACGGTAGTCGAGAAGTACCGTTTGGTGAAAAGCGTCGACCGGGTCGGGCGTCTGGCTGACACCCAGGAATTTGCCGACTTCCGTTTCCCGTTGAGCAAGTTCGACCCGGCGTGCCTGGAAGAATTGCTCGAAGTGGCCGCGTCCACCGTGTCGGTAGAGGATGACACCGTGCTTGTCCGTCACTGCTGGACCGAACGGCGGATGACGCCGTTGAACCTGTATCTGGAGAACGCCAACGACGCTCAGGTCCGCGAGGCGCTGGAAGATTACGGCCTGGCGATCAAGCAACTGGCGGCGGCGAACATCTTTCCCGGCGACATGCTGTTGAAAAATTTTGGCGTCACGCGTCACGGGCGGGTGGTGTTTTATGACTATGACGAGATCTGCTTTCTGACCGAGGCCAACTTCCGGCATATCCCGCAACCGCGCACACCGGAAGATGAGATGGCGTCCGAGCCGTGGTATTCGATTGGGCCGCTGGATGTGTTTCCTGAAGAGTTTCCGCCGTTTTTGTTTGCCGATTCGGGGCAGCGCAAGTTGTTTGATCAGTTGCATGGTGAGTTGTACAACGCCGATTACTGGAAAAGCCTTCAGGAAGCCATTCGCGCGGGGAAGGTGATTGATGTGTTCCCATATCGCCGCAAAGGCCTCGACAACGAATAGCTCACACCGCCACACCTGACACTGATCGTTCCCCCGCGCGGGAACGATCACAGCAGGGCGCAAATCTGCGACAATCCGCCCCCTGCGCCACTAGACGACTTATTGCGTACCTGATGACTGACGAATCGCCTTCCATCGACAAACTGCTGAAAAACCTCGATCACGCCATGCTCGCCGACCGCCACCGGCTGCGGCGGCAGTTGCTTGAGCTGCGTAAAAAACCTGACGAAGCCAAGCTGGCCCAGTGGGTAACGCGCATGCAGGCGTCCTGTGATCAGGTGTTGGCGCGGCGGGCCAGCCTGCCGGTGATTCGTTATGACGACAGCCTGCCGATCGCCGCCAAGCGCGACGAAATCAAAGAAGCGCTGCTCAAGCATCAGGTGCTGATCATTGCCGGCGAAACCGGCTCGGGTAAAACCACCCAGTTGCCGAAGATTTGCCTGGAAATCGGTCGCGGCCAGCATGGCCTGATCGGCCACACCCAGCCCCGTCGAATCGCCGCCCGCAGCGTGGCCAGCCGGGTCGCTGAAGAACTGGCGACGCCGTTGGGTGCGCTGGTCGGCTATCAGGTACGGTTCGAGGATCAGAGCGATTCCAATACCCTGATCAAACTGATGACCGACGGCATCCTGCTGGCGGAAACCCAGAACGACCGCTACCTCGAACGCTACGACACGATCATCGTCGACGAAGCCCACGAACGCAGCCTCAACATCGACTTTCTGCTCGGTTACCTCAAAACCCTGCTGCCACGTCGCCCGGACCTGAAAGTCATCATCACCTCGGCGACCATCGACCTGGAGCGTTTCTCCAAACACTTCGATGACGCGCCAATTGTCGAAGTCTCCGGCCGCACCTTCCCGGTGGACACCTGGTATCGCCCGCTGACCCTGGAGCAGGACGAAGAGGGTAACCGCGTCGAGGATGACTTGACGGTGGATCAGGCCATTCTCGCGACCCTCGACGAAATCGCCGCGTTCGAACGCAGCGAGCGCAAGAGCCCCGGCGATGTGCTGGTGTTCCTGCCCGGCGAGCGTGAGATTCGCGACGCGGCGGACATGCTGCGCAAGGCCCAGCTCAAGCACACCGAAATTCTGCCGCTCTACGCGCGACTGTCGCCGGCCGAACAGCAGCGGATTTTCCAGTCGCATCCGGGCCGACGCGTGGTGTTGGCGACCAACGTCGCGGAAACCTCGCTGACCGTGCCGGGCATTCGTTACGTGATCGACAGCGGCACCGCGCGCATCAGCCGTTACAGCTACCGCGCCAAGGTCCAGCGCCTGCCCATCGAAGCGATTTCCCAGGCCAGCGCCAACCAGCGTAAAGGTCGTTGCGGGCGGGTCGAACCGGGCATTTGCATCCGCCTCTACGGCGAAGAAGATTTCATCGGTCGCGCGGAATTTACCGACCCGGAAATCCTGCGCACCAATCTCGCGGCGGTAATTTTGCAGATGCTGCATCTGCGCCTTGGCGAGATCACCGATTTCCCGTTTATCGAGCCGCCGGATGGCAAAGCCATCAGCGACGGTTTCAACCTGCTGCAAGAACTCTCGGCGGTCGACCGCAACAGCCAGCTGACGCCGCTTGGCCGCCAGTTGGCGCGCTTGCCAGTGGACCCGCGCATGGGCCGCATGCTGCTGGAAGCGGCGAAACTCGGCAGCTTGCAGGAAGTGCTGATTGTCGCCAGCGCCATGTCGATTCAGGACCCGCGCGAGCGTCCGCCGGAACGTCAGCAAGCGGCCGATCAGGCCCACGCGCAATGGAAAGACGTGGACTCGGATTTCGCCGGGCTGGTCAATCTGTGGCGTGGTTTCGAAGAACAGCGCCAGGCGCTGACCGCCAGCCCGCTGCGCAATTGGTGCCGCAAGAACTTCCTGAATTACCTGCGTCTGCGCGAATGGCGCGACTCTCACCGTCAGCTGAGCCTGATCTGCCGCGACATGCAGTTGAGCCTCAATAAAGAGCCGGCGGATTATCCGAAACTGCACAAAGCTGTGCTCTCGGGGCTGCTCAGTCAGATCGGTCAGAAAACCGAAGACGGTGACTACCTCGGTGCCCGTCAGCGGCGTTTCTGGATTCACCCGTCATCGGGCCTCGGTAAAAAGCGTCCGCAATGGCTGATGGCTGCCGAACTGGTGGAAACCACCAAGCTCTACGCGCGCATGGTCGCCAAGATCGACGCCGACTGGATCGAACCCTTGGCCGGGCACCTGATCAAGAAAAACCACTTCGAACCCCATTGGGAGAAGAAGCGCGGTCAAGTCGTGGCGTTCGAGCAGATCACTTTGTTCGGGCTGATCGTGGTCGGTCGCCGGCCGGTGCATTACGGGCCGATTGATCCGCTGGTGTCTCGTGAATTCTTCATTCGTGAAGGCCTGGTACGCGGCGAGATTCAGTCCAAGGCCAAGTGCCTGACGGCCAATGCGCAATTGCTGGAGCAGCTCGACGAACTGGAAGCCAAGGCTCGCCGTCGCGACATTCTGGCGGACGAAGAAACCCTGTTCGCCTTCTACGATGCACGACTGCCGGCGGAGATCCACCAAACCGCGACCTTCGACAGCTGGTACCGGGTCAACAGCCAGAAAGACCCGCAACTGCTGATCATGCGCGAAGATGACGTACTGGCTCGCGAGGCCAGTGAAGTCACCGCGCTGCATTACCCCGACACCTTGCACATCGGTGATCTGGAGTTGGCGCTGAGCTACCACTTCGAGCCGAACCACCCGCGTGACGGCGTGACCCTGCGTGTGCCGGCGCCGTTGTTGCCGATGCTGCCGCCGGAGCGCCTGGAATGGCTGGTGCCGGGCGTGATCGAGGCCAAGTGCATCGCGCTGGTGCGCAACCTGCCCAAAGTCCTGCGCAAGAACTTCGTACCGGTGCCGGACTTCGTCAAAGCCGCATTGCAACGCATGACTTTCGCCGAGGGCTCGTTGCCTCAAGCGCTGGGCCGTGAACTGTTGCGCATGACCGGTGCGCGGGTCAGCGATGAAGCCTGGGCCGAAGCGTCGCAGCAGGTCGACAGTCATTTGCGGATGAACCTGGAAATCGTCGACGGCCAAGGCAAGTTCCTGGGCGAAGGGCGTGATCTGGCGGAACTGACCGCACGCTTTGCCCAAGCCAGTCAAGCGGCGTTGGCCGTGCCGCAAACCGCGAAAAACCAGCACCCGGTGGAGCCGAAAGTGTTTGCCGCCGTCGCCGAGAAAACCCAGCAGAAGATCGCCGGGCTATCGATGACGGTGTATCCGGCGCTGGTGGAAGAGAGCGGCACGGTCAAGGAAGGACGTTTCTCGACGCCGGCCGAGGCAGAGTTTCAACATCGCCGCGCCTTGCAGCGTTTGCTGATGCAGCAACTGGCCGAACCGGCGAAGTTTCTGCGCAGCAAGTTGCCGGGGCTGACCGAATTGGGCTTGATGTACCGCGACATGGGCCGCATCGACAGTCTGGTCGAAGACATTCTGCTGGCCAGCCTCGACAGCTGCATTCTCGACGGCGAAGACCCGTTGCCACGGGATGGCGCCGGGTTGGCGTCACTGGCCGAACGCAAACGCGGTGGCTGGACCGAGCACGCCGAGCGCTTGGCCAAGCTGACGCTGGAGATTCTCAAACTCTGGCACGGCCTGCAAAAACGCTTCAAGGGCAAGATCGATCTGGCGCAAGCCGTGGCCCTGAATGACATCAAGCAGCAGCTCAGTCATCTGGTGTATCCGGGTTTCGTCCGGGAAACCCCGATGCAGTGGCTCAAAGACCTGCCGCGTTATCTGAAAGCGGTCGAGCAGCGCTTCGAGAAAATCGGCGCTCAGGTGCAGAGGGACCGGGTCTGGAGCGGGGAGTTGACTGGGCTGTGGACGCAATATCAAACCCGCACCAACAAACATGCCCAGGAAGGCAAACGCGATCCGCAGCTGGAACTCTATCGCTGGTGGCTGGAGGAATACCGGGTTTCCCTGTTCGCCCAACAATTGGGGACCAAGGTGCCGATCTCCGACAAGCGCCTGAACAAACAATGGACACTCGTGGAGCCGTAGATCTTCGATCTCGCAGAAGGCGCCAAAACCCAATGTTTATGGCAAACTTCGCGCCTATAAACGCCGGTCCCGTGGTTTTGAGCCTTCGCAGGTCTGGGCGGATCGGAATAAAGCGATGCCAGGTTTGCGTCCCCTGACGGGAGCAGATCCTTTGTGTGTTGGTACGTCGGTACCAATACTTTCTGCCTGAACAGATTAGAGAAACGACCATGCATAACGTCGTCATCAGCGGCACCGGCCTGTACACCCCGGCCAACAGCATCTCCAACGAAGAGCTGGTGCAGTCTTTCAACGCTTACGTCGCGCAATTCAACGCCGACAATGCGGATGCCATCGCGCGCGGCGAAATCGAAGTGTTGACCGAGTCCAGCGCGGCGTTTATCGAAAAGGCGTCGGGCATCAAAAGCCGCTTTGTCATGGACAAGGAAGGCATCCTCGACCCGCAACGCATGGCGCCACGCCTGCCGGAACGCTCGAATGACGAGTGGTCGGTACTTTGCCAAATGGCCATCGGCGCCGCTGAGCAAGCCTTGCAGCGTGCCGGCAAAACCGCCGCGGACATCGACGGCGTGATTGTCGCCTGCTCCAACCTGCAACGGGCCTACCCGGCCATCGCCATCGAAGTCCAGGAAGCCTTGGGCATCCAGGGTTTTGGTTTCGACATGAACGTCGCTTGCTCCTCGGCGACCTTCGGCATTCAGGCTGCGGCCAACAGCGTGCAACTGGGCCAGGCCCGGGCGATTTTGATGGTCAACCCGGAAGTCTGCACCGGTCACCTGAACTTCCGCGACCGTGACAGCCACTTCATCTTCGGCGACGCCGCGACTGCGGTGATCATCGAGCGTGCTGACCTGGCAACGTCCAAGTACCAGTTCGACATCGTCAGCACCAAGCTGCTGACCAAGTTTTCCAACAACATCCGCAACAACTTCGGCTTCCTTAACCGCGCGGCGCAAGAAGGCATCGGTGCCAAGGACAAACTGTTCGTGCAGGAAGGCCGCAAGGTGTTCCGCGATGTCTGCCCGATGGTCGCCGAGCTGATCGCTACGCACCTGGAAGAGAACACGCTCAACATCAACGACGTGAAACGCTTCTGGCTGCATCAGGCCAACCTCAGCATGAACCACCTGATCGTCAAGAAGCTGCTGGGCCGCGAAGCCAGCGAAGAAGAAGCCCCGGTGATTCTCGACACCTACGCCAACACCAGCTCCGCCGGTTCCGTGATTGCGTTTCACAAGAACCAGGACGATCTGGCCGCCGGTTCGCTGGCCGTCCTCAGCTCGTTCGGCGCCGGTTACTCGATTGGCAGCGTGATTCTGCGCAAGCGCTGATCTGCTTGTCGCAGTAGCTACGATCTTTTTTTTTGCGCCAAAAAAAACTCGCGCTGCAGTATCGGACGGATGATGGGGACCGATACCACAGCGCGAGTTTGTAAAAGCGGCTCGGGCTTCCTTGCCCGAGTCGTGTAGCGGGGAATCAGAACTTCGCTTCGGCATCCAGTTGCAGGGTGTTGATGTCCGAATCCCTGAGAGTGGCGTTAGTGTAGTCAGAGTTAGCCATGAAATACGTCGCCCCCAGGGCGAAGTTCTTGTCCAGTTCGTAACTCACTTTCAACTTGCTGCCACGCGAACCGGTGAAACCGTTGGCGAAGTCGGAGTCGGTGAAGGCGCCGACCACTGCGTTACGCTGCACGTCGCGGTAGTTGTAGTCCACGGCGAAGCCGTAGAACTTGGTCTTTACACCGGCCAACCAGGCAGAGTCCTGATCGTTGCTGGCGTCTTTGTTGTTCACGTACTGACCGTATAGCGAGAGCGGCATCGGCAGGCCACCGATGTCGAGCTGACCAAAGCCTTCGTACAGTTTGAATTGCTCGTTCGGGCTGTTGCCGTTGATGGCCAGTGCAGCTGGAATGCTGGTGCCCCCGGCTCTGATGTCGTCGTCGTTGTCGTAGCCGTAGACGCTGCCACCCAGGGTCAGTTTCAGGTTGTCGGTGATAGCGAAGCGCGCACCCAACTGGCCAGCGTACAGGCGCAAGTCGTGTTTGAACTGCACGCCGTCGCCGTCGACGTTGTCCTTGAGGGTGTAGTGACCGGCGCTACCGAACAGCTCGGTGCTGGCGCCCAGCGGGTATTTGTAAGCCACCGACAGACCTTCCGGGCTGATGTCGCTATCCCAGATGATGTCGCCCATGCTCACCCATTGCTGCGGCATCTTGCCGCCAACGATGTGCAGGTTCTTGATGGCGTCCGGGTGGTAGTCGACGTAACCCTGATCCAGCCAAATCTGCTTCTTGTCGAAGTAATTGTCCAGACTCTGGTTGGTGGAGCGAGCGTCGTCGTTGTTACCGGTGGCGATACGGATACCGGTGTCGACTTGCGGGTTGATCTCGCTGTAGGCACCCAGGCGGGCACGAATGCGCTGACGATCCTGGTCTTTGTTGTTTGAGACGCCATCGTTGTGCACGTTTTCCTGACGGAAGCGCACGTCACCCTTGAATTGGGTCTTGGCAGCCCACGCCAGTTTCTGGTCGAAGGTACTCAGTTCATTGGTTTTTTTCGCGGTCGCCGCGATCTGTTCGTTGGTCTCTTGTTGAGCCTGGCGGGCGATTTGCTGGTCTTTTTGATCCCTGGCCAGCTCGGTTTGCAGTTCGGTGTACTGCGCAGGCGAAATCGAGCCGTTTGCCTTGAGCATATCGAGCAGTTTGGCGTCGACTGCGGCGCTGGCCGGAACACTCATGGCCAGCAGCAACCCACCACACAAGGCCGCCGCAGTTTTCGTGGAAGCAAGACGCATATCAATCTCCGAAGATGAAAGAGGATGACTGAGCCATCCAGGACACAACCGACCTTTATGGGCGGAAAGCAGTGGCCGGGCTAGAACCCGACGTTCTAAAAACAGACGCCAGTATCGCGATGGTTTATGACAGGGCAGTGGCAAAGTGATGGCGTCTCGATGACGATATGAATATGGGGTAAACCCTTATCCAGAGCCCTGTCGGCGGATTGCTCGTGTGGATTTTTTGGCGATGGGCGATACTCGCCGGGCTTTCACACAAAGAAGTAGGGAAGAACTGATGCCGCTGCAACGTCTGGAAAGCCTGTCCGAAATCGCGTCGCAGACGTGGGATGCCCTGGTACCCGAGAATCAACCCTTTCTGCGCCACGCCTTTCTCAGCGCACTGGAAGACAGCGGCAGCGTCGGCCCTCATTCGGGCTGGCAACCCGAGCATTTGCTGCACATCGAAGGCGACCGCCTGATTGCCGCGCTGCCCAGTTACCGCAAATGGCACTCCTATGGCGAGTACGTGTTCGATCACGCCTGGGCCGATGCCTGTGAGCGTGCCGGTATCGATTACTACCCCAAGCTGCTGACGGCTGTGCCGTTCAGTCCGGTCAGCGGCCCGCGTTTGCTGGCGGCCACGCGCGAGGACGGTTTCGAACTGTTGAAAAGCCTGCCGGGCTACCTTGAAATCGAACAACTCTCCAGTGCCCACATCAACTTCACCGACCCGTTCACTGACGCCGCCTTGGCCGAGCAGCCAGGCTGGTTACAGCGAATCGGCTGTCAGTACCACTGGCAGAATCGTGACTATCGGGACTTTCAGGACTTCCTCGACGCTCTCAGTTCGCGCAAGCGCAAGCAGATGCGCAAGGAACGCGAACACGTAGCGGGCCAGGGCATTGATTTCGAATGGCTTGAAGGTAGGCAACTCGATCAGGCGCAGTGGGATTTTGTCTATGCCTGCTACGCCAACACCTACGCAGTGCGTCGGCAAGCGCCGTATCTGACGCGGGAGTTTTTCAGTTTGCTGGCCGAGCGCATGCCAGAGTCGATTCGCGTGGTGCTGGCCAAGCAAGGCTCACGGCCGGTGGCCATGGCGTTCAGTCTGATGGGGGGCGACAGTTTTTACGGCCGTTATTGGGGCTGTCTGGCGGAGTTCGACCGTTTGCACTTCGAGACTTGTTTCTACCAGGGCATGGACTACGCGATTGCCAATGGCTTCCAGCGTTTCGATGCCGGTGCCCAGGGCGAGCACAAGTTGATTCGCGGGTTCGAACCCGTGATTACTCACTCTTGGCACTATTTGCGTCATCCCGGGCTGAAAGCCGCCGTCAAAGACTTCCTGCGACAAGAGCGCGTTGGCGTGTTGGCGTACGCCGAGGAAGCGAGGACGGCCTTGCCTTACCGGCAAGGCTGAGGGGGCAAGATCGCTTCAATCGATCCCGACAAATCCACCCGTCTGGTGCTGCCACAACCGCGCATACAACCCGCCATGGGCCAGCAGTTCGGCGTGGCTGCCGGTTTCGGCGATGTTGCCTTTTTCCAGCACCACCAGCCGGTCCATGCGGGCGATGGTCGAGAGCCGGTGGGCGATGGCGATCACGGTTTTGCCTTGCATCAGGGTTTCGAGGCTTTCCTGGATCGCTGCTTCGACCTCTGAATCCAGCGCTGAGGTGGCCTCGTCCATGATCAGGATCGGCGCGTCCTTGAGCAGCACGCGAGCAATCGCAATCCGCTGACGCTGACCGCCGGAGAGTTTCACCCCGCGTTCACCGACGTGGGCATCGAAACCAGTGCGGCCTTCGGCGTCCGACAACAACGGGATGAACTCGTCGGCGCGGGCCTTGTGCACTGCCTCCCAGAGTTCTGCGTCGGTGGCGTCGGGTTTGCCGTACAGCAAATTGTCGCGGATTGAGCGATGCAGCAAAGACGTGTCCTGGGTGATCATGCCAATGCGCTCGCGCAGGCTTTCCTGGCCGACTTCGGCGATGTTCTGGCCGTCGATGAGGATGCGTCCGCCCTCCACGTCATAGAGGCGCAGCAGCAGGTTGACCAGGGTTGACTTGCCGGCACCGGACGGACCGATCAGGCCGATTTTTTCACCGGGCTTGATGCTCAGGTTGAGGTCGCCGATGATCCCGCGCTTCTTTCCGTAATGGAAATCCACGTCCTCGAAACGCACTTCACCACGGGTGACCGCCAGCGGTTTGGCCTGCTCGCGATCGGTGACGCTGACCGGTTGAGAAATGGTCTGCAAACCGTCCTGAACCATGCCAATGTTTTCGAAAATCCCGGTGACCACCCACATGATCCAGCCGGACATGTTGACGATACGGATCACCAGGCCGGTAGCCAGGGCAATCGCGCCTACGGTAATCAGCGACTGCGTCCACAGCCAGAGAGCCAGGCCGGTGGTGCCGACGATCAGCAAGCCGTTCATGCTGGTGATGACCACGTCCATGCTGGTGACCACTCGGCCGGCCAGTTGGGCTTTTTCGGTTTGTTCCTTGATCGCTTCGCGAGCGTATTGCTGCTCGAAGTTGGTGTGGGCGAACAGCTTCAGGGTAGTGATGTTGGTGTAGCCGTCGACGATCCGCCCCATGAGTTTGGAGCGCGCATCGGAGGACACGACCGAGCGTTCCTTGACCCGTGGCACGAAGTAGCAAAGGGCACTCAGGAAGGCCACGATCCAGGTCAGTAGCGGGATCATCAGGCGCCAGTCGGCTTCGGCGAACAGCACCAGCGCACTGATCGCGTAGATCAGCACGTGCCACAGCGCGTCCACGGCTTGTACGGCCGAATCGCGCAGTGAGTTACCGGTTTGCATGATGCGTTGGGCGATGCGCCCGGCGAAGTCGTTCTGGAAAAAATTCAGGCTCTGTTTGAGCACATAACTGTGATTCTGCCAGCGAATCAGGCTGGTCATGCTGGGGCTCAGCGTCTGGTGCACCAGCAGGTCATGCAGGCCAACAAAAATCGGTCGGAAAACCAGGGCTACCACTGCCATCCAGGCCAGTTCGATGCCGTGTTCCTTGAAGAAATCGACGTTAGGCGTGCCTTGGGTCAGGTCGATAATGCGACTCAGGTAACTGAACAGCGCCACTTCGATCAGCGCACCGATCAGACCGACGAACAGCAGGACGGCGAAACTCGGCCAGACCTGTTTCAGGTAATAGGTATAGAAAGGGAGAACCCGATCCGGCGGAGCGGCCGTCGGGGCATCGCGGAAAATATCGATCAGTTTCTCAAAACGGCGATAAAGCATCAGTTCTCCGCCCGCGCACGGGCTCTCCTTTGAACAGTGTGAGCGGCGCAGTCCGGCAGCCGCTCAAGACTTCCTGTGTAGCTTAGTCGATGACTTTGGCCGACTTGATGAACACAGGGTCGGCTGGCACATCTTTCATGCCGCCACGGGTGGTGGTTTGTGAGTTGACGATGACATCCACCACGTCCATGCCTTTCACGACTTTACCGAAGACCGCATAGCCATCACCGCTGTCGAGGAAGTCATTGTCTTTGACGTTCACGAAGAACTGGCTAGTGGCCGAATCAGGATTAGAGGTGCGGGCCATGGACAGCGTGCCACGGACGTTATGCAGACCGTTTTTGGACTCGTTCTTGATCGGTGCTTTGGTTTCTTTCTGCTGCATTTGTTGAGTGAAACCGCCGCCCTGGACCATGAAACCTGGAATCACACGGTGAAAAATCGTGTTGTTGTAGAAGCCGCTGTTGACGTATTCAAGGAAGTTCTTGGTACTGATCGGCGCTTTGACCGGGTCCAGTTCGATCTCGATCTGGCCGTTAGTGGTTTCCAGCAGCACGTGCGGCGCCTTGGCGGGCGTTGCGGCCATCAGGTTGGCGGCAAACAGCACGGAGCCAGCGACGAGGGCGATTTTTTTCAGCATGGGTCAGTGATCCTGAGTGAGGTGGTGTCGACTGCGGTTAGAAACTCGAGCAGCGTTTGGTTGAAAATTTCGGGTTGATCCAACGGGGTGGCGTGACGCGAATCGGCGATCACCACCAGCCGCGCATCGGGCAGCAGTTTTACGTAGGTCTCTTTCAGCGAGACCGGTGTGTAGTCGCGGTCGGCGCTGACGATGAGGGTTGGACAGGAAACCCTCGAAAGTCGTTCCTGAACCCCCCAGCCAACGATTGCATCGAAGCTGGCGAGATAAGCATATTTGTCGTTTTTTGCCCAGCGCTCGGCCATTTTTTGACGCAGGTCGGCCTGTTCGGGTTTGGGGAATAGTTTGCCGCCCAGGGCCTTGCCGATGGCGCCGAGACTGAGGACGCGCATCAGGCTCCAGCGCTTGAACCACTGCCAGTAATCGTCGCGGCTGCGCAGTTTGACCTCGGGCGCGCTGTTGACGATGCACAGGCTTTTGAGCAAATGCGGCTGGTCCACGGCCAGTTGAAAACCGATCATGCCGCCCATGGACAGGCCCACGTAATGAGTGGGGCCAAGGTTCAGGTGTTCAATGAGGGCGATCAGGTCGGCGCTGAAGCCGGCGATGCTGTAGCGCTCGCGAGGTTTGTCGGAGCGACCGTGGCCGCGTACATCCGCAACGATCACTCGGTAGCGGGCCGACAACGCCGCGATCTGCTTTTCCCAGTCCAGGGTGCTGGAACCCAGCCCGTGGACCAGCAGCAACGGCGTGCCGTGGCCATATTCCTCATAGTGCAGGTTGCAACCTTCGTGTTCGAAATAGGCCATGCGTGCTCTCCGTGTCAGGCTTGTTCAGGGGCGGCGAAAGGTGCATCCAGCGGCGCCGTGTCGAAAGTGCGCAGCAGTTCGATGAGAATCTGCGTGGCCGGACCCAAGGGTTTGTCCTTGTTCGAGTACAGGTAGAAGCTCGGGTTGCGGCTGCCACCCTGGTCCAACGGTAGCCGTTTGAGCAGACCTTCCTTGAGTTCCCGTTCGATCATGTGCCGAGGCAACCAGGCGAAACCCAGACCGCTGCTGACAAAAGTTGCCGCCGTGGCCAGGCTGCCGACGGTCCAGCGCTGTTCCGCGCCGAGCCAGCCGACGTCCCGTGGTTGCTGGCGACCGGAGTCGCGGATGACCACTTGCAACTGGCTTTCCAGGTCCTGGAAATTCAGTTCGCGATTGAGGCGATGCAAGGGATGCTCGGGATGGGCGACCGCGACGAACTCGACGTCGCTTAATTCCGCGCCCAGATAACCCGGAATGCTGAAACCACTGATGGCCAGATCAGCCACACCTTCGAGCAGTACTTCTTCAACGCCCGACAACACCTCCTCACGCAGACGCACCCGGCAGCCACGGCTCTGTGGCATGAAGGCGGTCAAGGCGCGAACGAGGCGGGCGCTCGGGTAGGCGGCGTCAACCACCAGCCGCACTTCCGCTTCCCAGCCTTGTTCCATGTGATGGGCCAGGTCCTCCAACTGACTGGCCTGTTTCACCAGTTGCCGCGAACGGCGCAGCAGCACGCCACCGGCTTCGGTCAGCACCGCTTTGCGGCCGTCGATGCGTAACAGCGGCACGCCGAGTTGGTCCTGCATGCGGGCCACGGTGTAGCTCACCGATGATTGAGAGCGGTGCAGCGCTTCGGCGGCCTGAGCGAAACCACCGTGGTCGACCACGGCCTGTAACGTTCGCCATTGATCAAGGGTCACGCGGGGCGCTTTCATGAATAGCTCCTCTTGTCCTAAGCTGGCAGTCCTTTCTGGAGACTGCTGAATGAAAAAGCTTTGTTGTGTGGTATCGGGTTGTGTGCTGCTGGCGATGCTGCCGCTGACGGCGTTTGCCTATCCGATCGACGTTGAAAAACAGCTGAACGGCTTGAGCATCGACTACAACGCGTATGACACGGATAGCGACATCGCCTCCCTTCGGGTGAACAACTACGGCACCACCGATGCGGCCTGCAAGGTGGTTTTCAACAATGGCCCGGAAGCGCCGCGCACCCGCAATATCGAAGTGGCCGCTGGTAAACACCGAAATGCCACCGCCAAGTTCAACCGAAGCATCATCAAGATGCGTATCAAACTGACGTGCACCCCCAAATGACCTCCAGCGGAGTACGCCCGCCAGGCATGCTCCGCTTGTAAACGAATTTGTTGATGGGTTATAGCAGTTATTTGCGCTTTTTCATCGATTTGACTCTGTTTAACCTTCACTCCATCGACTTACAGCATTCTCAGATGGAGGCTACATCCCATGTCCCGCGTTCTGATCATCGAAAGCAGCGCTCGTCAGCAAGACTCGGTTTCGCGTCAACTGACCCAGACCTTCATCAGCCAGTGGCAAACCGCGCACCCGAACGACCCCATCACCGTTCGTGACCTGGCCGTCAACCCGGTGCCGCATCTGGATATCAACCTGCTGGGCGGCTGGATGAAACCTGCCGAGCAGCGCAACGACATCGAACAGACCTCCCTGGAGCGCTCCAACCAGTTGACCGACGAGCTTCTGGCCTCGGATGTACTGGTCATGGCCGCGCCGATGTACAACTTCGCCATCCCGAGCACCCTCAAAGCCTGGCTCGACCATGTGCTGCGTGCCGGCGTGACGTTCAAGTACACCGACACCGGCCCGCAAGGCTTGCTCAGCGGCAAGCGTGCCTACGTGCTGACCGCCCGCGGCGGGATCTACGCCGGCGGCCTGGCGGATCACCAGGAACCGTACCTGCGTCAGGTGATGGCGTTCATCGGGATCCACGACGTCACGTTCATTCATGCCGAAGGCATGAACCTGGGCGGTGACTTCCAGGCGAAAGGCCTGAGCCAGGCTAATGCAAAGCTTTTCCTCGTCGCCTGAGGCTTTAATCGCCAGATAATCCCTTGATGTTCAAGTGTCCTGGCGCAACCCCTTCAAGGCTTTACGCGCATCAAACCTCCCTTTGCACTTATTGCTCCTGAGTGCTGTAGCCCGATTGAACGCTTTAGCGAGATCGGGCTTTTTTTTGCCTGTGATTTAGCGAAGGCCGACAAAAACCGCTATCGTCGCCGCCATTCGAAACGAGGCGAGCATGGGCTATCTACTTTTTGTCACGCTGATTCAAGCGTTTTCCTTCAGCTTGATCGGCGAATACCTGGCCGGTCATGTCGACAGTTACTTTGCGGTGCTGGTGCGAGTGGTGCTGGCGGGGCTGGTGTTCATTCCGTTGACCCGCTGGCGTTCGGTTGAACCGGCATTCATGCGCGGCATGCTGCTGATCGGCGCATTGCAGTTCGGCGTGACGTACGTCTGCCTGTACCTGAGCTTTCGGGTGCTGACAGTGCCGGAGGTGTTGCTGTTCACCATCCTCACGCCGCTGCACGTGACCTTGATCGAAGACGCGCTGAACCGACGCTTCAACCCCTGGGCATTGATCGCAGCATTGGTGGCGGTGATGGGCGCGGCCGTGATTCGCTACGACCGGATCAACCCGGATTTCCTCATGGGGTTCCTGCTGCTGCAACTGGCCAACTTCACCTACGCCGCCGGGCAGGTGCTCTACAAACATCTGGTCGCCCGTCATCCAAGCGATCTGCCGCATTATCGACGCTTCGGTTACTTCTATCTCGGCGCATTGGCGGTGGCGTTGCCAGCGTTTCTGCTGTTCGGCAAACAGAACTTCCTGCCCGAAGCACCACTGCAATGGGGCGTGCTGGTGTTCCTCGGCCTGGTCTCGACCGCATTGGGGCTGTACTGGTGGAACAAAGGCGCGTGCCTGGTGAATGGAGGGACGCTCGCGGTGATGAACAACCTGCATGTGCCGCTTGGGTTGCTGATCAATCTGCTGATCTGGAATCAGCATGAAGCGCTGGGGCGGTTGTTCCTCGGCGGGTCGGTGATTTTGCTGGCGGTGTGGATCAGCCGATTGGGTGTCAGGCGAGAAGTGCTGCCGTTGCGGGAACGGCCATGACGGACCTGATCGCCGCCATCGAGCGGATCTACAAGCCCGCAGGCATGACATTAACGGATGAAGTTCGGCGTGAGGAGGAGAGTGCCGAATACGGCGCCTGCCGTTTTGGCCTCGATGGCCAGACGATTGTCTACCGTGTGGCGAAAACCACGCCGACCAAGATCGGCCAGTTCGTCACGTTGTGGAAACGGCCGACGCCGGCCGGCGAAATTGCACCGCTAGACACCGGCGATGGGGTTGCCTTTGTGGTGGTGAGCGTTGCTGATGAAACGCACTGGGGACAGTTTGTGTTTGACCAGAAAATACTGGCGGCCAAAGGGGTCATGTCGATTGACGGTGACGGCGGCAAACGCGCCATTCGCGTCTATCCGCCCTGGGTCAGGCCTGTCGCAAAACAGGCGATCAGGACGCAGCAATGGCAGCTGAAGTATTTCCTCGCACTTGAACAGAACGGGAGCGCCGATGCGGTTCAGGTAGGCCGACTTTTTGGAAAGTAGACAACTGACCCCTGTGGGAGATGTGGTGCTACATGATGTGTTTTTCGGCTTGGGGGATGTGGCTTGCACCCAGCAGCGCCGGCACCAACCCGGACCTTAAATCACCGCCACTGGGCTGCTGATACAGGCTCAAGCCAAATTCCGGCAACACCGCCAGCAGGTAATCAAAAATATCCCCCTGAATCCGCTCGTAATCGGCCCATGCCGTGGTGCGGGTAAAACAGTAGAGCTCCAGCGGAATGCCCTGTGCCGTGGTCTGCATCTGGCGGACCATGCAGGTCATGTTCGGCTGGATTTGCGGGTGACTCTTCAAATACGCCAGTGCATAGGCGCGGAAGGTCCCGATATTGGTCATCCGTCGACGGTTGGTCGACATTGCCGCCACATTGCCCTGGGCTTCGTTCCAGGCCTTGAGTTCGGCCTGCTTGCGGCTGATGTAGTCGGTCAGCAGATGCACCTGGGATAGCTTCAGCTCTTCGTCATCACGGATGAACCGCACGCCACTGGCGTCGATGAACAGGCAGCGCTTGATCCGTCGCCCACCGGACTGCTGCATCCCGCGCCAGTTCTTGAACGACTCGGACATCAGGCGCCAGGTCGGAATCGAAACGATGGTTTTGTCGAAGTTCTGCACCTTGACCGTGTGCAACGTGATGTCGACTACGTCACCATCGGCGCCGACTTGCGGCATCTCGATCCAGTCGCCGACCCGCAACATGTCGTTGCTGGTCAGCTGCACACTGGCGACGAACGACAGCAGGGTGTCTTTGTAGACCAACAGAATCACTGCCGACATGGCGCCCAGCCCCGACAGCAGCAATAGCGGCGAACGGTCGATCAGCGTGGCGACGATGATGATCGCGCCCAACACGTACAAGACCATTTTCGTCAACTGCACATAGCCTTTGATCGAGCGGGTGCGGGCATGTTCGGTGCGCGCGTAGATGTCGAGCAGGGCGCTGAGCAGGGCACTGACCGCCAACATCAGGAACAGAATGGTGAACGCCAGCGCGACGTTACCGAGGAAGATCAGACTGGTCTTGCCCAACTCCGGCACCAGGTGCAAGCCGAACTGGATCACCAGCGACGGGGTCATCTGTGCCAGGCGATGGAAGACCTTGTTGTGCCGCAAGTCGTTGACCCAATGCAACGCGGGCTGGCGACCGAGCATTTTGGTCGCATGCAGAATGAGGTAGCGCGCCACCCGTCCGAGGACCAGCGCAATCACCAGCAATAGCACCAATGCCAGGCTGGAATGCAGGAGCGGGTGCTGATCAAGGGCACCCCAGAGGTCTTGGACGTTGAGCCAGAGCTGTTTGATATCCATGGGCGAAAACGGTTCTTCTGTAGGACGCGACGGGCGATTAGAGCATTTAAGACGCTTTGGATGACGCTTGAAGAAAAAAGAGGCAACAAAAAAACCACTGTTTAGCGCCGTTTGTATAAAGAAACTCGGCCTCAGCGCTCGAAACCGTTACCCTATGCAGCTGTTTTTTTGTATTTCTTCGAGGTAGCACCCGTGTTTTCCCAATTCGCCCTGCACGAACGCCTGCTCAAAGCCGTGGCCGAGCTTAAATTTGTCGAGCCAACGCCTGTGCAAGCAGCGGCTATTCCGCTGGCGCTCCAAGGGCGTGACCTGCGGGTGACAGCGCAAACCGGTAGCGGCAAAACCGCTGCGTTCGTTTTGCCGATCCTCAACCGTCTGATCGGCCCGGCTAAAGTCCGCGTTAGCATCAAGACCCTGATCCTGCTGCCGACCCGCGAGCTGGCCCAGCAAACCATCAAGGAAGTTGAGCGTTTCGCTCAGTTCACCTTCATCAAGTCCGGCCTGATCACCGGCGGTGAAGACTTCAAGGTCCAGGCTGCCATGCTGCGCAAGGTGCCGGACATCCTGATCGGTACGCCGGGCCGGATGATCGAGCAACTGAACGCCGGCAACCTCGACCTAAAAGAAGTTGAAGTACTGGTCCTCGACGAAGCCGACCGCATGCTCGACATGGGCTTTGCCGAAGACGTCCAGCGTCTGGTGCAAGAGTGCACCAACCGTCAGCAGACCATGCTGTTCTCCGCCACCACCGGTGGTTCGGGCCTGCGCGAGATGGTCGCCAAGGTGCTGAACAACCCTGAGCACCTGCAGCTCAACAACGTCAGCGATCTGAATGCGACCACCCGTCAGCAGATCATCACCGCTGACCACAACCAGCACAAAGAACAGATCGTGAACTGGCTGCTGGCTAACGAGACCTATCAGAAGGCCATCGTGTTCACCAACACCCGGGCCATGGCCGACCGTATTTACGGCCGCTTGGTGGCGCAGGACTACAAAGCGTTCGTCCTGCACGGTGACAAAGACCAGAAGGACCGCAAACTGGCAATCGACCGCCTGAAGCAGGGCGGCGTGAAAATCCTCGTCGCCACCGACGTCGCTGCTCGCGGCCTCGACGTGGATGGCCTGGACCTGGTGATCAACTTCGACATGCCGCGCAGCGGCGACGAATACGTTCACCGCATCGGTCGTACCGGTCGCGCCGGCAACGATGGCCTGGCCATCTCGCTGATCTGCCACGGCGACTGGAACCTGATGTCGAGCGTCGAGCGCTACCTCAAGCAGAGCTTCGAGCGCCGCACCATCAAGGAAATCAAAGGCACCTACGGCGGACCGAAAAAGGTCAAGGCTTCGGGCAAAGCGGTTGGCGTGAAGAAGAAAAAGGTCGACGCCAAAGGCGACAAGAAGAAAACCGGCGCCAAGGCGCCAACCAAGCGCAAGATCGCCAACCGTCCGAAGACCGACGCCCTGTCGCTGGTCAGCAAGGACGGCATGGCGCCGCTCAAGCGCCGCAAGCCGGAAGCGCCGGCTGCTGAATAAGCCGTTGTAGCGACCCATAAAAAACCGGACAAAAATGTCCGGTTTTTTTATGCCTGGGATTCCTCGTGATCATCCGGTTCAGGTGTTGCCCCTTGTCGATTGCGCTTTCTGGATCCAATCATTCATTGACGCCAGAATAATGGCCATCTAATATCGCGCCACTATTGTGCTATCAGTCTCCATTTCGAGGGATCGAACATGTACCCACCCGCCCTCGTGGCGAGGTTGTGCCTGGCTTTGCTGTGCCTTTCTCCGCTGAATCTTGCTCACGCCGCCCCCACCCCCGGTGAAACCGATCTGATCCGCGAACGTCAGGATCGCCTGCTCGAAGAGCAGCGCCGGCGTCTTGAAGAGCTCAAGGAATTACCCGGCAAGGAAGCCAAACCCACGCAACCGGCGGCCCCGGCCGACGCGCGTTGCTTCCCCATCAAGGACATCGAACTCAAAGGTGCCGACAGTCTCTCCGAGAGCGAGAAAAATCGTCTGCTCAAGCCTTACATCGGCCAATGCCTGGGCGTCACCCAGCTCAACGAGTTGCTGAAAGTCATCACCGACCACTACATCGAAAAAGGCCTGGTCACCAGCCGTGCCTACTTGCCGCAGCAGGATTTGTCCGGTGGGCATTTGCAGGTGCTGGTGGTCGAAGGCAAGCTCGAAGGCTTGAAAGGCGCGGAGGGCAGCCAGCTGTCGGACCGCGAGTTGGGCATGACTTTTCCCGGCAAGACCGGCGAGTTGGTCAACCTGCGGGAAATCGAGCAACTGGTCGATCAGCTCAACCGTTTGCCATCGAATCAGGCGCAGATGGAGTTGGCGCCGGGCAAGAACGTCGGTGGCAGCGAGGTGCTGGTCAAGAACACCCCACAAAAGCCTTGGCGTGCCGGGTTGTCCCGCAGCAACGATGGCCAGCGCAGCACCGGCGAGCAGCAGTGGGGCACGACGTTTGATTGGGACAGCCCGCTGGGTTTGGCCGATCAACTGATGTTGCGCGGCGGTCGCGATGCTATGACTGATCACCAGCACACGTCCAACAACGCGCTGCTCTATTACAACCTGCCATGGGGCTGGTGGAACTTCAGTTACACCTACAGCCAGAGCGAATACCGCTCGCAGGTCGCGGCCAACGGTTACAACTTCAAGCAGACCGGCGATAGCCAGAACCATCAGTTGCGCGCCGAGCGGGTGATCCATCGCGACGCCGTGAGCAAGACCTCCCTCAGCACTGGTGTCTCTTACCTGCGCACCAACAACTTCATCGAAGACAGCAAGCTCAAGCTGAGCAGCAACCGCATCAGCGAAGCGCAGTTCGGCATCAACCACGGTCGGCGAGTTGGCAGCGCGTTCGTCAACATTGACCTCGGTATGCAGCAAGGCATCGGCGCGTTCGACGCTCAGGGCAACGGCGATCCAGGCCCCGGCGAACCGAACGCGCGCTACCGCAAATACACCGCCACCGCGAGCTACCTGCAACCGTTCAAGGTGTGGGGTGAGTCGTTCAGTTTCAGCAGCCTGATGACCGGCCAGCGCAGTGAAGACGTGCTGTTCAGCCCGCAGCGCACCAGCCTCGGCGGGCAGTCGTCGATTCGCGGTTACAAGGATCAATCCTTGTCCGGCGACAGCGGCGGTTACTGGCGCAACGACCTGCGCTGGACCCGCCCGGTGACCCTGGAATGGCTGCGTCCGGCGTTCGCCGAATACGGCACCAGCCTCGGCTACGACCAGGGCGTGATCCGTGGCGACCGCTACAACGGCGATCAGCACGGGCGCATGTCCAGCAACGCGGTGGAGCTGTTTGCTCGCGGTCAGCATGTGGCCGCCAGCGTGACCTTTGCTCATTCCCTGGAACGCCCGGACACCCTGGCCGAGCGCGAAGCACCGATTTATTTCCGCGTGGATTTCTTCCTTTAAATTCTGCTCTAGCGAGATTCAAATCATGGACGTTCGCCATCACGCCTTCCTCGCGCGCCAGCCTTCTGCGGACCTGAAAACCCGCGAACACTTCTGGGGCATGCCCAAACGCGGGTTGGCGTTCCTGTTGGCGAACGTCATGTTCTGGCAACCGATATGGGCCCAGGCCGACGGGATTGTGGTCGCCACGCCGGGCACCAGCCTCGGCCAGGCGGGCAACGGTGTACCGATTATCCAAATCGCTACGCCGAATGGCACCGGGCTGTCGCACAACCAGTTTCACGACTACAACGTCGGCAATCAGGGCGTGATCCTCAACAACGTCGCCAACCAGACCGGCGCGACGCAGTTAGGCGGCATCATCGTCGGCAACCCCAACCTGACCAACCGGATCGCGGCGCAAACGATACTCAACGAAGTCATCGGTGGCAGCCCGAGTCAGTTGCGCGGTTACACCGAAGTGGCGGGGCAGGCGGCGCGGGTGATCGTCGCCAATCCGTATGGCATCAGCTGCAACGGTTGCGGCTTCATCAACACCCCGCGCGTGACGTTGACCACCGGCAAGCCAGTGCTGGACAACGGTCGACTGGACCGCTTTCAGGTGGATCAGGGCAGCGTGTCCATCGACGGTGCCGGGTTGAATGCCAACAACGTCGACAGCTTCGAAATCATCACCCGCAGCGCGAAGATCAATGCCGAGATTCAGGCGAAGAACCTGACGATTGTGGCTGGTCGTAACGACGTCAACGCACAGACCCTCAATGCTACCGCGCGCGCCGATGACGGCAGTGTCAAACCGCAACTGGCCATCGACAGCTCGGCGTTGGGCGGCATGTATGCCGGGGCGATCAAACTGGTGGGACCGAAGCCGGGGTCGGGGTGAAACTGGCCGGCAACCTGGCCGCCAGCGGCGGTGATATCCAGATTGACGCCAGTGGGCATCTCAGCCTGGCGCAGACTTCTGCTGCGGGCGCGGTGAATGTCAAAGCAGCCAGCCTCGACGCCCAGGGACCGGTCTATGCCGGCTCTGCCCTGAATGTGCAAACCCAAGGCAACCTGACCAACCAGCAAACCCTTGCCGCAAGGGACAGCATCGCGCTGACGGCCGGTGGGGTTCTGACCAACAACGGCATCATCGAAGCCGGAGTCAACGCTGACACCAGTCGCAATGCCAGCGGCGATGTGAGCCTGACGGCGCAGAATTTCAACAACACCGGCAAAAGCGTGATCGCCAGCCGCAGCCTGACGGTGAACACGAGCCAGACCCTGAGCAACCAGGGCGGCACGTTGAGCGCTGGACAGATCGCCAACCTCACCGTCACCACCCTGGACAACCAGAACAAGGGCCGGGTGTTGAGCAGTGGCGCTCTGAACGTTATTGCTGATCAGGTAGTGAACTCGAAAGGTTTGATCACCAGTACCGGCACACTCAGCGCGACCGTCGGCCACTTGAACAACAGTCATGGCGAACTGTCGACGTTGGCCGCCGCGACGTTGCGCATGCAAACGCTGGATAACGTGGCTGGGCTGGTGAACGCCGGCAAGGCCTTGAGCATCACCGCCACGAGGGCGGTGAACAACCAGGGCGGCAAGCTGACCAGCCTCGACAGCCTGAGCTTCAACGCCGGGGCGGTCGATAACAGCGGCAACGGCCGAATCGCCAGCAACAAGGCCCTGACGGCCAGCGTCAGCAGTCTCGATCAGCACGACGGCGGGCAACTCACCAGTGGCACGTCCCTGACCCTGGATCTAAACCACGGAGCCCTGAATAACCAGAGTGGCCTGATCAATGCTCCTTTGCTGGTGCTGAAAAACCTCCAGCAGGTCGATAACCAACATGGCGAAATTTCCAGCGCCCAGGCCTTCACGCTGGCGGCCGACAGCCTGGACAACAGCAACGGCAAACTGCTCGGCAATCAGGCAGTGACCCTACGCGTGCAGCAGGCGCTGACCAATATCAAAGGCCTGATCGCTGCGGCAAATGTCGACGTACAGGCCGGCAGCCTGAACAACAACGGCGGCACCCTCACCAGTCGTACTGGCCTCGACCTTCGGGTTAATGGCCAGCTCGACAATCAGGACCAAGGGCTGATCAACGCCACCGACAACCTGAGCATCAACACCGCGAGTTTGAACAACCAGAACGGTGGTTCGTTGCTGGGTAGCGCGATTGCCATCGATTTCAGTGGCGCCATGGGCGACCTGAACAACGCCAAAGGCCTGATCACCACCACCGGACAATTGAGCATCCGCAACCTGCGGGACTTGAACAACCAGGGCGGCGAACTCTCCAGCAGTCAGAGCTACACGCTAGTGGGGCGTAACCTGGACAACAGCAACGGCAAACTCATCAGCCGTCAGCAACTGGACCTCACTGCCGATACCACCACCAACCTCAATGGCCTGATCTCCGGCTGGCAGGGTTTGAGCCTGCTGGGCGCAAGCCTGGACAACCGTAACGAGGGTACCTTATCGAGCCGTGACGGTGACGTGCTGGTAGACCTCACTGGCGCGCTGCGTAACAGCAACGCCGGGGCGCTGGTCAGTCACGGCACGCTGAAGGTCACGGCGGACAGCCTCGACAACAGTGACCAAGGCATTCTTTCCAGCGGCGATGCGCAAACCTTCGTTATTGCCGGGACATTGGATAACAGTCAGGGAGGCTTGATCGACAGCGGTGACGGTCTGGACATCCAGGCCAAAACTCTCCGCAACGCCAGCGCCACCATCAATGCGCAAAAGACCATCAGCTTCTCCGGCACCGATCTGAACAACAGTGCCGGTACTCTGGCCGGCAATGGCGCCGTCACCCTTGACCTACTCGGTACCCTGACCAATACCAGCGGCCAACTGGCGAGCAACGGCCCGCTGGTGATTCAACGCGCGTTGCAGATCGACAACCAGGGCGGCCGACTGGTTAGCCAGCGGGTGTTGAGCCTGGTAACGGGCGGCCTCGATAACCGCAATGGCGGCACCGTCGCTGCCAACGATCTATTGACGATCACGGCCAGCGGCGCTGTGCAAAACAGCGCGGACGGTCTGATTTTCAGTCGCGATGCAGGCCTGACGCTCAGCGCGGCCAGCCTCGACAACGCCAAGGGCACTCTGCAAAGCCAAGGCGATCTGACTGTCGAAACCAATACTGCCATCGATAACCAAAGCGGGCGCATCGTCGCCAAGGAAGGCAACCTCGACATCACCGCCGCCAGCCTCGACAGCCGCGGCGGTGTGCTCTCGAGCCTGCAAGGCGCCTTCAGCAGTCACATCACTGGCGTACTGCGCAACGGCTATGACCTGAACAACAACCGCCAGGGCGGGGTGATTCAGGCCCAGAGTCTGAACCTCAAGGCACTGGCCGGTATCGACAACTATGGCGGACGGATCACTGCGCAAACCGGTGACGCCATCGTCGACATGGGCACGAACGGCAACTTCGACAACCGCAACGGCGGCCTTTACGCCAAGGGCCGGGTCAGCGTCACCGGCAAAGACTTCGACAACAGCGGCGATGCCGATGGGCAGATTGCCGGGCAACAAATCGACTTGAGCCTGCGCGGTGCATTAAACAACCGTCTGGGCATCATCGAAAGCGAAAGCACCCTGACCATCACGGCAGCGAGCCTCGACAACCAGACTGGCCAATTGCGCGCATTGGGCAGCACTGGCAAAACCGCCTTCACCATCGGCGGCGTGTTCGACAACCGCAACGGGATCGTTGAAAGCGCCAACAGCGACCTGAGCCTCGGCGCCGGTGGTTTGCTGAACGTCGGCGGCAACGTGCTGCACGTCGGCACCGGTATCTTCGACATTGCTACCGGACAACTGGGCAGTGCCGGCGGCAGCTTCGTCACTCGCGGTGGCCTGACCCTGAGCGCTGACGGCTGGACCAACAGCAGCGTGATTCAGGCTGATCGCCTGACCGTCAACATCAACAACCTTAATCAGACGGCCAATGGTCAGCTCTTGGCTGTCAGCCGACTGACCGGTAGCGGCGGTAACTGGAACAACGATGGCCTGATCGCGAGTGACGGCAGACTGAACCTGACGCTCGGTGGCACGTACTCGGGCAATGGCCGGGTCAGTAGCCTGGGCGCGCTCGGCGTAAGTGCTGCACAACTGAACCTCAGCGCGGTCGCCAGCATTGCCGGTGGGGGGGACACCTCCGTATCAGTGGGTGGCCAACTGAACAACGCCGGTCGCTTGACGTCGGCTGCCAACCTGACCGTGAACGCCGGCGGCCTCTATAACACGGGAACCCTGGGCAGTGGTCAAGCGCTGACCGTGACCACCGGCTCGCTGGTCAATGATCACGGGCTGATCTTCAGCGGCGGCAACATGGGCCTGCGGGTCAATGCGCTGAACAACAGCTACGCCAACATCTACAGCCTGGGCAACCTCACGATTGACCGTAACGGGCAAGGCGCCCAGGCCGACAGCATCGTCAACAGTTCGGCGTCGATTCAAAGCGACGGCAGCATGAGCCTGGCGGCGAGCACGATTCAGAACATCCGCGCCGTGCTGACTACCAACAACCAGGGCATTTACACCGCCCGGATTGGTGAGATCGAGTGTATCGAAGGGGTCAATGCCGGTGACTGCAGCGGCAAGCAAAACCACGTGTGGGAGATCGTGCAGCGCGACAAATTTGAAGTCACCGCTGCCAGTGCCGCTTCAAGTATCACGGCGGGCGGCAATCTGAGCGTCAACGGCGGCGACCTGCTGAACCAGAGCAGCACCATCGCCTCCGGCGGCAATCTGACGGCTTCGCTGGTCAACCTGACCAACAGCGGTATCCAGACTGGCGAAACCGAAACCACCCGAGTATTTCGCTCCGAACGAACCCGCAACGCAGGCGGGTTGTACAACGCGGCCGGTAATTTTACCGACCAGTACTGGTTCGAAAGCGCGGGCTACACCCCCAATGATCTGGGCGGTCTTGAGGCCGGAATGGCCAATTTTATCGGCATGACCGAAGCTGAACTGCCTCA
The DNA here is from genome assembly GCF_054330215.1 of Pseudomonas sp. Ma2-10. Taxonomy (NCBI): domain Bacteria; kingdom Pseudomonadati; phylum Pseudomonadota; class Gammaproteobacteria; order Pseudomonadales; family Pseudomonadaceae; genus Pseudomonas; species Pseudomonas sp. Ma2-10. The sequence continues at coordinate 108,751 of NZ_JBTEYL010000018.1, forward strand.
GTTCGGCACGACCACAAAAATTTCCTCCGGCGACCAAAGCTACGCCGCCGTGATCCAGGCCGCCGGTGCGGTCAACATCAACGCCCAGAACAACATCGACAACAGCGTCGTACGCCCTGGCTACACCTACGTGGGCAGTGGTCCCCGCACGGGCACCGGTGCTTCGGGCAGCCAGTTCTCCACCCGCATCACCCTGAACCAACAACTACCGCCGGACCTGGCGCAACAGCAGGTCAACCCGGTCAGCCTGCCCGGCTTCAGCCTGCCCACCGGCCAGAACGGCCTGTTCCGTTTGAGTCAGGAAGGCAGTGCAAACCCGACCGGTACCGGCCCGCAGAGCTGGAACCTCACAGGGGCCACCGTCACCTCATCTGCTAGTGCCCCATTCACCATCAATCGCGTGCAGGGCCTGCCGAGCAATGCCGGCAAATCCCAGCCACACAAGTACCTGATCGAAACCAACCCGGTACTCACCGACCTCAAGCAATTCATGAGCTCGGATTATCTGTTGTCGAACCTGGGTTACGACCCCGACCAAAGCGCCAAGCGCCTGGGCGATGGCCTTTATGAACAACGCCTGATCCAGCAAGCCGTGGTCGCCCGCACCGGCCAACGCTTCATCGACGGCCAGACCAGCGACGAAGGCTTGTTCAAATACCTGATGAACAACGCCATCGCCAGCAAACAGGAACTCAACCTGTCGCTGGGCGTCAGCCTGACCTCCGAACAAGTCGCGGCCCTGACCCACGACATTGTCTGGATGGAAAACGCCGAAGTGAACGGCGAGCAAGTGCTGGTGCCAGTGCTGTACCTGGCCAACGCCAAC